>NZ_JBOCUK010000001.1:0-331645 GCF_050606265.1 Tenacibaculum sp. TC6
CTTATGATGTAAATTATAAAAGTACTTTGGTTTAAAAAAGTATAAAATTTACTTGTTTTTTACCTCAGTTCTTTGTTGGGTACAGTACTTTTCTATTATTCATTTTCATCTTTTCTTTCAGATGAATTAATATCTCCAAATCTATAATGCCTCTTAAAATTCTCCCTTTGATGATAGATAATCTAAGAATTTTTCCAATGTGTCTTTCATTGCTTGGTTAATACGTAATTCTTCATTTTCTTTAAAAACTATTCCGTCATTCAACATTTCGTTAATTAAAGACCAATCTCCTCCATCTCGTCGAAATAATTTATATTCTTTACTTTTTACATGTTCTGAAAGTACTTTATATTTGTCATTTAATTCTTTCTCATCTTTAACGAGATTTGATATCTCTTTTAAATTCGATAACCCCATAAATGAGTACTTTCCTTCTAAATATCTGTCAAAAATAGCATCATCCATTCTTGTATACTGATAATCTTTTAGATTTTTGAAATTAACTACATTTTTTCTCTTTCTATTATATTCTTTCCGTTTATCTAGTTTCACAGACAATTCCATTATTAAAATAAAAATGATTGCTCCAATTATGAAATATGCAATTAATCTCGATAGTTGAGTCCAAAAATTCCCATAAAAAGCTTTCTTTAAAAAAGTTAATTCTTGTTTTACATCGGTAGAATTAACTACAGCAATTTTTTGTTGACCTGCTATTTTACCAAATGAAATAATTTCAGGAATTTCATTTATTTTATGAAGAACGAGAAGCTTAATTATAAAAAACTCTTCAGACTCTAAAATTACTCTCGAAAAAATCACTTTATCTTTCTGATAATCTTTAAAGTGTAAATTTCTTTTCAAGTAGTCATTGCTAGATTGGATTAATTCAGGTTTTTCAATGATTTTTCCTGAACTTAACTTTATTCCTACTAGGTCATTTTCATCATAAAATTCCTTAATTATATTTTCATTTCCATTATTAACAATCTTTACAGTATAAATTCTTAAATTTTCTCCAGTTTGTTTTAAATTGGTACTATCATATGCAACTTCTAACTTACTAATATCTGCATTGAAGTCAAGTACATTGGTATTTGCAATTATTTCATATCTTAAATCTACTTTTTTCTCTTGTAGAAAAGCATAAATTGTTACCACTGCTCCTATAACTCCTAATAGAGTAACTACGGTTTTATATGCAACATTGTCGAAGTATTTTTCTATTATTTTATCACTCATTCAGTTTGTTTTTGTATTGTACCCAACTTGTTTATATAAGCACTTTTTGTGTTTTTATACGAATCTTTTAGAAGTATAAGAGCACATTTCAGCCAAATATAAAAATAAAAAAGTATAGCAATCTAACTTAATTACGGTAATTAAAATAAGCGCCGGTTAAATCGACGCTTATTAATTATTATAGGTTTTAAATACCACTAACCGGACCGGTAAGAGGAGTTTGCGCAGGTTTAGCTATTCCATAAATAACGATTACTCCGGAACCACCTCCCCAAGTAGAAAAGGCAGGGTCAGGTTTCGCCTCCATAACGGTTTGAGGTAGATTCCAGTTATTAGCACACCAAAGATTTCCCGCTTGGTCAACGACTACATCTGTGAGCATTTGAATACTCCCCGAATGAATGGTATGGATCAAATCTCCGGTATTAAAAGCTTCAGTACGTCCGCTAGGGGTAGCACCTGCCATGAATGATACGCCTCTTCCCATAAAGTTAGCAACCCAAACATCATCATTTCCATCAACTGAAACTCCCCATGGTGCGTTTAGTTTACCGTCTCCGTAAGCTGTTAAATTAGACTTGTGAGTGGTTTTATCAATAGTATCTATAGGGGTAGCATCTGCAGGAATCATAAAAACCGCACCTGTTTTATGGTTGCGTCCTACTGTTTGTTGCAGATGAGGATACCCAAGTGCAAATCCTTCAATGATAGAAACATTATCTGTAGTAGTTGTAGGAGGGAAGTCGGGACTTGTATTACAGGCTACCCAGAAATTTCCTTTTGAATCCAAAGCTACGCCGCGACCACCACCTGCAAGAATAAAACGTTCTACAGGCCTGTCTTTTTCAAACGGAGAATAGCGCACTAAAGACTTGCTATTTGTATTACTAATCCATACACGGTTAGCATTGTCAATAGTAGCTGCAAACGGAGCAGATAAATGATCATCAAGATTTTTGTTTATAACAACTCTTCCTTTAGTAAAGTCACCGTTCGGAAAGTAAAGCATTCGGTTGGATGAAGTTCCCACAATCCATATATCTCCATTAGGTGCTACGCCTATACCTTGCAATCCTCCGATTTTATTAATGATTTCAGTCAGGTATTCCGGAATTTCATCAAATGCGGGAGTACCATCTTCTAAATTATATACTCCTATAGATCCATTAAAACTAGATACCCAGCAAGTACCTTCTTTGGTAACTGCTGTACCCCAACCGGCACCATCAACCCCCATTCCTGTATAACCGGCAACGGGAGGTGATATTAACTGACCCGTTGAATCTAGTTTAACAAGTCCGCCACCGATGCCTTGATACACGCCGTTTTGTGCCCCCGGCATCCAGTTTAATCCTGTCCATAAATTTCCTTCTTTATCAAGGGATAGTTTTCCCGGAGCGCAGATTCCTCCTTGTCCAAAAGCTAAAATCATAGAAAAATCTTCCGGAGCAAAACTTAAATAAGGTACAAAAGGTGAGTTTCGACGGCTGGCCGGAACTTTACTGTTAGGTTTAGCAGGAAAACCATCTTTTGGTGATGGATAGGCTTTGTCAAACAAGTTAAATATATCTGTTGGATATAACCAAGGAGATTGAGCAATGCCAATCATAGCCTCGGCAGTATTTTTTGGTGTATTACCTTCTAAGGAAGTTGTATATTTTAAGAAATCCTTTTTCCAGTTTGAGTCCTCAATTTGAACTGTACCGTAAGCTGTAATTAGCGCAGCTAATGTATTCAATCGAGCCAACGTTTCATTTTGCGTGATATTGAATGGATTTGTTAGCACATCTCCCCAAGTTCCTGTTACAGGATTAACAAGGTTTGGGGTATTTTTAGCGGCAATTCTAATCCCGTGTAAGTTCCCGGATAAACGAAGCTCATTAAAAAACTGAGCACAAGTAAAAGCAGAAGCTACTGTGGTTAATTCATTAACAACAATGCCGTTTTTACTAATGTCTTCCTGCAATTTTGGAGATAAAACAGAAAGCAAAACGACTTCAGAGCCTGTTAGTTCAGCAGTAATATAGAGAATAGAGGTATCGGATTCAGGAGTTGCAATTATGGTAAATTCACCATTAGCTTCAGTTGTTACGGTATAGTCACCAATTGCATTTTCATTGTTGGCCTCCCATAATTTTATTGTTGCTGTAACATTATTAGATTGGTTGAATGATAGTTTTCCTTTAATAGTTGTTTGATGAGACATAGCTTTAAGATTAACGGGTTAGTTTTCATATAAAAATGTTTAATTCCAGAGAAAAGAAAAAACAATGTATTTTTTATAGTTGATTCTTTCTGAATTAAGCTCATTACGTATAACGGTTTCTTATTGTAACCGTTAGTTAGCAGTATTAAAGGTAATGATTTTAGGTTCAGAGCAAACCTTGATGATTCCGAGAGGATTTTAGTTAGTCTTAAGCGTAGCTATATTTGCCGTAATCGTGATTATGGATTGTTGAATAAAGATCAAATACAGTTCATATAAAAGGCTTTACTTTTTCATTTGAGCTTTAATTTGCTCGTGGTATTTAGTATAGTTACCATAATCTATATGTTTAGTAATTAGACCATCTTTTATGGTTAGCACGGTTACAAAGGGTATGGCTATTAAGATAGATTCATTACTGTTTTTGTCAAACCAAGAAGTGGGTAAAATACACTCAAAAGTAGAGTTGATAACCGCATATGTTTCTGTAAAAAAACTTTTTTCTATAGTAAAATGCACATAAGGCGGTTTGTTGTTTTGAAATCTGTTTTTAAAAACGTCCTTAAAAAAGTTATATACGTTTTCTTTTCCTTGAAAACTAAATGTTTGTTTAAAGGCTTCTGTACCTGTAGGGTCTTCAAAAGAAACTGTATCCGCATAAAAAGTTTTCATGGTGTCAAAATCCCAAGCACCATAAGCTTCCATATACCGCAAGGCTATTTCTTTGGTATTATTAGTTTGTGAATAAAGGCTAGTATGTATAACTAAACATATTAAAAGACATAAAAATCTCATAGGTATAAGTTTTAGGTTTCTAAATGTATTAATTTACATCATACCTTTTGTTTTTTATTTAAATGAAATGGTTGTATGCTCTTTTAAAAAACTTTAATAGCTGTTAAAAAGGGCAGGGGGCAGTAATAGTGATTTGTTGTTTTGTTACAGGATGTGTAAACATAAGTTGTTCAGCATGTAAGTGTAAACGAGTACTTTTAGTGCCGTATAAATCATCACCTACAATGGGAATGTTAAGCCCTAAGTTATGAGCAGCGTGTACACGTAGTTGATGTGTTCTGCCGGTTATAGGATACATATACACTTTGGTTTGTTGGTTTTGTATATTTATTACTTCCCAATGAGTTATTGCTTTTTTTCCATGTTCAAAACAAACCAATTGTTTAGGACGATCTTCTAAATCAACACGTAAGGGTAATTCAATGATGCCTTTTTTTTGAGATAACACACCGTTTAATAAAGCAATATATCTTTTTTGTATGGTTTTTTTGATAAATTGTTCTTGTAGTCGTTTGTGTATTTCTTTGGTTTTAGCAACTATTAAAATACCTGATGTAGACATGTCTAACCGATGAACGATAAGCGGACCAGTAGCCTCAGGGTATTTAGTACGCATAATACTTTCAACAGTATAGGTGCTTTCTTTTCCGGTTACACTTAAAAACTCAGCAGGTTTGTTAATTGCTACTAAATGTTCATCTTCAAACAACACCGGAAGCTCTTTAGGATATTGTAATTCTGAAAGTAACGGGTTTTGAGCCACGGGTAAGCCTTGAAGCATGAATTCCAAAATAGGTTTACATTTTCCGGTACAGGCAGGATAATATTGTAGATGTTTTCTTATCGCAGTTGGTAGGGGTTTACCCCACCAAAATTCAGCCATAGCTATAGGGGTAAGTTGATGGTTAAAAGCGTATTGTAATAGTTTAGGAGCGCAACAATCTCCCGCACCGGCAGGTATGTTTTGAGGATTGTTATTAAAAAGAGTCAATAGGTTTTGGGTTTGTTGCTTACTATTTAAAAACACATAGTGCTCAAATATTTTTTGTTGTACAGTAGCAGAAATCTCAGTTCTTTGTTTTTTTAAAAGATCAATTTTTTTCTGTACAGCTGTATAGGCTTCTTGTAGCGGTTGCATTTTGTTAGAAAGATATATGGCATATTCTTTTAGATAAAACTCTTCATTAATGTTTTTTTGATTGTCAGTTATGCCTTGTTCTTTTCGTAACTTTCTTCTCTTTTTAATTTTTAATTGTTCCTCTTCTAAAAGTAACTTAAAAGTTTCTTTTTGATGCATATATTTTTTTTGAAGCTGAATATATGCTGTGTCATTTATTAAGGCTGAAATTTGCGCTGTAATAGCATTTAACTTTAGCTCAGTTTGTACATAAAAACCGTCTGGGTTTAGGATATCAAATACAGGAGGAACAAAATGTGTATGTAGATTTGTATTAGCCAGTTTTCCTGAAAAAGCAGCTAAATAACCTAAGTTTTCGTGAGTGTCTTTTACCACCAATACACCAAACATTTTACCTAGAGCAGATTCGTTATTGTAAGTTAGACCAAAATCATGATTAAAGTCTGTTTGAGTGGCTAAATAGTTTTGTAACTCTTTTGCTGCTAATATAGCTAATGGGTGAGGAGTATAGTTATGCGGGTAGTCAAACTCTTTTGGGAGTTCTACAGAGGGAATAGGTGAGGAAAATCTATGTAATTTATTCATATAGGCTTTAAAAAAGGAACGTCATTGTAATGGTTACAATGACGTTTTAAATTTTTATGCAGTTACATTTATTTATGGTTTATAGATTTTATCGTATAAATCGGCATAAATTTCTTTAATCACATTACGTTTCATTTTCATGGTTGGAGTTAAATGCCCAGCATCAATACTCCATTCATCCGGTGTTAATTCAAAACGTTTAATTTGTTCCCATTTACCAAAATGTTGGTTACAGTTATCTACTTCTTCCTGAATACGCTCTATAACTTTCGGATTGGTAATAAGATCAGCATTGTTACCCAATGTTATTTGATGACGGCTTGCCCATTCTCTTACAAACTCAAAATTAGGTTGTATAAAGGCTGCAGGCATTTTTTCGCCTTCACCAATAACCATTACCTGTTCTATAAATCTTGATTGTTTTAATTCACCCTCTAATAATGGTGGTATTACATATTTACCTCCTGAGGTTTTAAACATTTCTTTAGTGCGTCCGGTTATTTTCAAGAAACCATCTTCGCTTACTTCGCCTTTATCCCCGGTGTGGAAATATCCATCTTTTAATACCTCAGCAGTTTTTTCCTGATCTTTATAGTAACCTATCATTACGTTAGGTCCTTTTACCAGAATTTCACCATTTTCAGCAATTTTAACCTCTACATCTTTAATTATTCTACCTACAGTACCAATTTTAAAGCCACCGTTTCTAACATCATTTACAGAAATTACAGGAGACGTTTCCGTAAGTCCGTAACCTTCCATAACAGGCATACCTGCAGCAGCAAAAACACGAGTTAATCTTGGTTGTAAAGGAGCTGAGCCTGAAACCATTAATTTTAACTCACCTCCTAAAGCGGCTTGCCATTTTGAAAATATTAGTTTTCGTGCTAATCCTAATTGTTTTTCATACCACCAACCGTTAGCACCGTAAGGTTCATATTTTAATCCCAGTTCTATAGCCCAAAAGAATAATTTCTTTTTAATACCTGTTAATTCTGTTCCTTTTGCGTAGATTTTATCATAAATCTTTTCATATAAACGCGGAACAGCGGTCATTACATTAGGTTTTATTTCCTGAGCGTTTTCACTAAGTTTTTCAATAGATTCTGCAAAATAGATTGAAACTCCACAATACTGATATAAATACAGTATCATACGTTCAAAAATATGACATACCGGTAAAAAGCTCAATGCTTTTTCTTGTCCGTATGTTAAAGGCACTCGTAATTCACTGCTAAGAACATTTGATACAATGTTTCTATGAGAAAGCATAACTCCTTTAGGTTTTCCGGTGGTACCCGAAGTATATATTAAAGTAGCTAAGGTATCAGAAGTAACCGCATTTTTACGGTCTTCTACTTCGTTTTGGTTGCTCTCATCTTCACCAAGTGTTAATACTTCTTTCCAGCTTTTTTCTCCTGCTATGGCATCAAAAGTGAAAACGTCTTTTAGCTTGGTATTGGCTTTAATTTGATTTAACTTTTCTAAAATAGTTTCATCAGAAACAAAGCAGTAGGTAGCTTCAGAGTGATTAAGAATGTATTCGTAATCTTCTTTTGAAATCGTAGGGTATATAGGCACGTTTTGCGCACCTGTTTGTAAAATACCTATATCACAAACATTCCATTCTGTTCTGTTATTGGTTGATATAACAGCAATTTTATCATTAGGTTGTACACCTAAGCGTAATAATCCGCGGCTAATAGTATTGGCCTGCGCTATATATTCTTTAGTAGATAATGATTCCCACTTACCATCATACTTAGTGATAAGAGCTTTTGATAAGTTGTAAGTTTCTAATTGGTAATAAGGGAAATCAAAAAGACGTGTAATTTCACTCGGCATAAATTCAAAATTTTGGGCTTTGCAAATTAGGAAAAATAGCTTGATTGCACAAATAAAGGTTTACAGCTTGATTTATTGATGATTATATATTTTTTTGTACAAATCGTTGTATTTTTCTAAGATGTTTTTGCGCTTTATTTTCAACGTTGGGGTTAAATGCCCTGCTTCAATACTCCATTCATCAGGGGTAATTTCAAAGCGTTTAATTTGTTCCCATTTTCCAAAATGTTGATTGCATTTATCAATTTCTTTTTGCAGTCTGTTTAGTAGTTTTTCGTCGCTACTAATATGGGTAATTATATGGTTATGGCGTTTTGCCCATTCATTAACAAAGTGAAACGAAACTTGTATAAGCGCAGCCGGCATTTTTTCACCTTCACCAACAACCATTACTTGTTCTATAAATCGAGATTTTTTTAATTCACTTTCTAAAATAGCAGGAGCAATGTATTTACCGCCGGAGGTTTTAAACATTTCTTTTTTTCTATCGGTAATTTTTAAAAAGCCATCAGTATCTAGCTCGCCAATATCTCCGGTATGAAAATATCCGCCTTTTAAAACCGCGTTTGTTAGCTCCGGATTTTTATAATAGCCTAACATAACATTAGGGCCTTTTACTAAAATTTCTCCGTCATCAGCAATACGTACGGTAACCTCTTCTATTATTTTACCTACGGTGCCTACTTTAAAGCCATAGTTTCTCATATCTGTAACCGATACAGCCGGAGAGGTTTCTGTTAATCCATATCCTTCACAAACGGGAATACCGGCAGCGGTAAACACTTTAATTAATCGGGCCTGCATTGGGGCACTTCCGGCAATCATAAACTCTAAATTGCCTCCTAAGGCTTCTTTCCATTTAGAAAAAATAAGTTTTTTAGCAAATGATAATTGTGTTTCATACCACCAACCGTTTTGCTGGTATGGTTGATAGTTTTCTCCTAATTGTAATGCCCAAAAGAATAGTTTTTTCTTGAGTCCTTTAAGATTACTTCCTTTATCTACAATTTTATCAAATACTTTTTCTAACAACCTTGGTACCACCGCCATAAAGTGAGGTTGGATTTCTTTCAAATTATCTCCTAATTTATCAATGCTTTCAGCAAAGTGTATTTGAAATCCCATATATTGACAATAGTATGAACTGGCTCGTTCAAAAATATGACAGATGGGTAAATAACTGATTGCTTTTTTTTGATTGTTTTGTAAATCCAATTTATTACCCACCGCAAATACATTGCTTACTATATTGTGATGTGAAAGCATAACGCCTTTGGGAGTTCCTGTAGTTCCGGAGGTATAAATAATGGTAGCAAGATGATTTGGTTGTACTTTTATTTTTAGTTCATCAACTTCGGATTGTAATTCTTCAGAAGCACCTAATTTTAGAAACGAATTCCAATCATAGTCGGTAGCTAATTCCTCAAAAGAGAATATTTTTTTAAGTTGTGTTTTTGATGCAACTTCTTTTACTTTTTCATAGAGTTGGTGATCTGATACAAAACAGTAAGTACTGTCTGAATGGTTTAAAATATAAGCATAATCTTTTTCAGAAAAAGTGGGGTATAAAGGTACATTCACAGCACCTATTTGCATAATGCCTATATCAAGAATATGCCATTTGGGTTGATTTACAGAGGTGATAACAGCAATTTTATCGTTGGGTTTTACACCTAATGATAGTAATGCTCTACTTACTGTATTAGCAAGTTTGATATAGTTTTGAGTTGAAATACTTTGCCAGGAATTATTGACTTTTGATACAAAACATTTTTCCTGCGGATATTGATGTAATTGATGATAGGCAAAATCAAAAAGCCTGGTAATCGTATTAGATTTATGCATATGAGGGACTCTTTGCTCTAAATCTACTAAAAAAACGTTTATTCGCCTAGTGCTTTTAATAAGATATTACATCCTTCTTTAATTTCATCATCTGTAATGGTTAATGGCGGAGTAATTCTAATAGCTCTCCCTTCAAAGAGTAGCCAAAATAAGATAAGTCCGTTATCCATACAATTCAAAATAACTTCTGTAGCTATTTCAGGAGTATCAACCAAAAGTGCTAACATTAATCCGCGTCCTCTTATTTCTTTTACTTTAGAATGATTTTTAAAAATAGATCGTATAAGTTGCTCTTTTCTTAAAGCTTCCGCCATAAGATTACTTTGGGTAATTTCATTTACTGTAGCTAATCCTGCTGCGGCAATTACCGGGTGCCCGCCAAAGGTAGTTATGTGCCCTAATTTTGGATTTTCTTTTAAACAACTCATCAGTTCAAATGATGTGATAAAAGCTCCGATAGGCATTCCTCCACCAAGTCCTTTTCCTGTGATGATAATATGAGGTACAACCTGATAGTTTTCAAAGCCCCAAAAAGTTCCGGTTCTTCCAACTCCTGATTGTATTTCATCTAAAATAAGTAGGGCGCCTACCTCATCACAACGTTGTTTTACTTTGGTTAAAAAACCGTTTTCAGGTTCAATAAATCCGGCACCTCCTTGTATGGTTTCTAAAATAACTCCGGCTGTTTTAGTGGTTATTTTAGCAAGATCAGCTTCATTATTAAATTGAATAAAGCGTGTACCCGGAATAAGTGGTCTAAAGGCTTGGTTTTGTTGTTCAGCACCACAAACACTCATGGCTCCTTGTGTATTACCGTGATACGCATTTTTAGCAGCTATCATTTCACTTCTACCGGTATATCTTTTGGCTAATTTTAAAGCACCTTCTGTAGCTTCGGTACCTGAATTTACCAGATAAACAGAAGAAAGATGATCGGGCAATGTTTTGGCTAAAGCTTTACAAAGTTCTAGCTGGGGTTTTTGTATGAATTCACCATATACCATAACGTGGGTATACTGTGTTACTTGTTCTTGAATAGCTTTTGTAACTTTTGGGTGATTGTGTCCTAAACTGTTGGCAGATACTCCGGCAACAAAATCTAACATTTTTTTTCCGTTACTATCGTATATATAACTTCCGTTAGCATGAGAAATTTCAATAGCTAAAGGATGTGGAGAGGTTTGGCCTTGATATTTTAAAAAATCACTCTTCATATAAAACTATTCTCTTTTAAAATTGTATTCTTCCAGTACGTTTTTTTTCTTTTGTTCTTCTGAAAGTTGCTCTTTTGCTTTGGTTACAGCTTTGTTTTCTTTTTTAGGTGTAGGAGTATTTTGGGCTTCGGATGCATCTTTCTTAAAAATATCTTCCATTACAAGAGGTTGCTCATCACCACGCCATATAAACCCTTTAAATTTTTTTTCATTTTGAGGAAACTCAGAAGGAGGAAAGGTTTTACCTTCTGACTTTTTAAAGTACTTTGTTTGAGCTATTTCATTGTTTTCAAGCGTAAACTCAATATCACTGGCAATTTCTTTGGTAATGGTTTCCAGTTTTTGAGTATCATCGTTTCTATTGTGGTACAATGATTCTGCATTTCCTTTAACAAGCATTGTTTTTAGCTCATTATCAATAAATTTACCATAAATGTTACGTCCTTTAATCTGGTTGTAATCGTCTTCTGCTAAAGAATCTTTTTGAATCATAAAAGCATTTCTAAGCACTCGAAGCGAATCTAATTTATTAGTTTCTTTATCTGAAAGTAACTGAATGCTATCACCTGTAATTTGACTTTTTCCTGACCAAAGGATCGGATTTTTAAACATTCGGGTTAATCCGGTTACCTGACTGGTATGAATAGAATCACATTTGCCTTGTAGGTCAGATTTAAATATTTTAACGTTGTTAAATATTCTGACAATTCGTTCTTCAGGTTTTCCGGTTACCAGAATTTTATCACCATGAACATACATAGAATCTTTTTCATGTATAGAAATGGCTACGGCTCTGTCAATAATAAAAAGAGAGTCTTTTTGCTCGAATAATTCGGCATAATTCCCTTTGGTAACCATATTTTGTATGGTATCAATTACTTTTATTCTGTTGGTAGCAGAAGCAAAACCTTTTCTTTTATCGTAGTATAAACTGTCAGCTTCAACAGTTCTGTCTTTTAAAAATAATTTGGCTCTTTTTACAAAATAAGATACTTCAGTATTGGTGTCATAAAATCCTCTTTCAGAGTATATTTTGGTACTATCTTTTAAGTTCGTAATGGTACTTGGGCCGTACAGGTAGGCTAAACTGGTATTGGTATAGTAATCTAAATGATCAGATTCCAGAAAATTATCAGGGTTAACAACGGTTACTTTTGATTTTGCTGAAAACTTTTTTTCTTTTAAAAAATAAGTTCCTTCGGTACTTTTTAGGGTGTTTTTTTTATCGGTAATTGTGGCACCGCTTTGGTAGTACAGAACTTGTTCGTTTCTATCAAAATAAAGCGTATCGGTGCTCATTTTCATTTCTTTGTCGTTAATTTCAACATGCCCCCAAGAAGTTGCTTTTTTAGTATTTCCGTTATAAATAGCAAAATCACTATACTGAATAATACTATCTCCTTGTTCAATCACTACTTCACCTAATGCTTTAAACAGGTTTTCTTTTTTGTATAATAAGGCTTGTTTACAGTCTAAGGTTGCTCCCTCATGAGCTATTTTTACATTTCCTATTAAAATAGTAGCTCCCGGATATTTTTTCTCATCTGCTTCTGAGTATTCACTTGACAATACCCTTATTTTCTTTGTTTGAGAAAATACACCGATACTACCTAGTAAAAAGAATAGAATGAATAATCTTTTCAAAATTTATGGTTTTTTTAGGTAGACAAAAATAATGAAAAGAATATGCCAAATTTCTTAAGGAGAAGATAAAATGTATAAATACAAAACAGATGTTAGTTTTTTTTGGTATTTATAGATGAAGCTTTTTGTCAATTTTAGTTGAAAATTCAACAGCTTTGATTAATGTTTGCAAAAGATAAACCGAAAATAGAAAGGTAAACGGTTTTTATTGTTTTAATTTTGCAGAAACTTAAATAAATAAAAAGATTATGAGCGCTCACTTTGATTTATCCAAAGAAGAGATGAAATCGTATGGATATAAAATTGTTGATTTAATTGCAGATCATTGGGATAGTATTGGTAGTAAAAAACCGGTAATTCGTGCTACTCGAAAAGAAATGGATAGCGTTTTTTTACAAGAAGCACCAAGCAACGGTATGCCTGCTGAAGAGGTTTTAAATTTTGTTATGGAAAATGTAATGCCAAACAGTACGGTTATATCTCATCCAAAAGCATTTTCTTTTGTACCTGGTCCTAGTAATTTTATTAGTACTATGGCAGATACTTTAGCTACAGGGTTTAATATTTTTTCAGGTGGATGGATGGTATCACCGGCAGCTGCCGAACTGGAAATTGTAACCATGAATTGGTTATTGAAAATGTATAATTTTCCGGTAGAAAAAGGGGGCGGTATTTTTACCAGCGGAGGTTCTATGGCTAACTTAACCGCTTTAGTAACTGCCAGACGTATTAAGTGTGGAGATGATTTTTCAAAGGCTGTTATTTATTTATCAGATCAAGCCCATTCATCAAATATTAAAGCTATTCGCGTTTTAGGCTTTAAGAAAGAACAAATCAGAGTTTTACCTACAGATTTAGAGTTTAGAATTAGTATTAACAAGTTAAAAAATGCTATTGCTAAAGACCGACTAGAAGGGTTACAACCGTTTTGTTTTATAGCGTCTGCAGGAACTACCAATACAGGTACAGTTGATCCGTTAAATGATATTGCAGATATTTGTGAGGAAGAAGGGTTATGGATGCATGTTGACGGAGCTTATGGTGGAGCGGCAATTTTATCGGAAAAAGGAGCTAAGGCTTTGAGAGGTATTGAAAGAGCCGATTCATTAACTGTAGATCCGCACAAATGGTTTTATCAGCCTTATGAAATAGGGTGTTTATTAGTAAAAGACGCCAGTTGGTTAAGCAATACATTTAGCGAAAAGCCTGAGTATTTAAGAGATATTGAAGGAAATGAATCAGAAATTAATTTTTATGATTACGGAATTCAATTAACCAGACGTTTTAGAGCTTTAAAGTTTTATATGTCTATCAAAACGTATGGTTTAGATACCTTTAAAAAGGCGGTTACTTATAATATTCAATTGGCTGATGATGTAGAAAAAATGCTACGTAAGAGTAGAAACTGGGAAATTATTTCTCCGGCAACCTTGGCAGTTATTAATTTTAGATACAATCCGATTGGGTTGAATTTATCTGAAGAAAGAATTGATAAATTAAATCAACAGATTTCGCAAAAAATAATGGATTCCGGTGAGGCGTTTTTAGTAACCACTGTGTTAAATAAACAAGTGGTATTAAGAATGTGTTTAATTAACCCTAAAACTACTTTTGAAGACGTAAAGTCTACATTCTTACAGTGTAATTCCTATGCAGAAGAAATTCTGAATGAAGAAAAGAAGTAAAAAAGTTTATGGTATAAAAAAAGGCTATTCTGTAACAGAGTAGCCTTTTTTATTTGACTGTATATTATCCTTTATAAAATGGTAATTTAACCACTTTTGCAGGAATTTGTTTTTTACGGATTTGGATAAAAACTTCACTATCTAATTTTGAGTTTTCAATAGTTACGTATCCTAAACCGATTCCTTTATTTAAAGAAGGACTCATTGTTCCAGAAGTAACATTTCCAATAATGGTTCCGTCTGCATCTACAATTTCATACCCTTGACGAGGAATACCACGTTCTGTTAATTCAAAAGCAACTAATTTACGAGAAACTCCTTCTTCTTTTTGTTTTTTAATGGCCTCAGAGTTTACAAAATCTTTAGTAAACTTAGTAATCCATCCTAAACCAGCTTCAATAGGAGAAGTTGTATCATCAATGTCATTGCCATATAAGCAATATCCCATTTCTAAACGAAGTGTATCACGAGCGGCTAATCCGATAGGTTTAATTCCCCAATCAGCACCCGCTTCAAACACTTTGTTCCAAACTGCCTCAACATCTTCATTTTTTACATAAATTTCAAAACCTCCTGAACCTGTATATCCGGTAGCAGAAACAACTACATTGGGTAATCCGGCAAAGTCAGTAATTTCAAAAGTGTAAAATTTAATGGTAGATAAATCTACTGAGGTTAACGATTGCATTGCTTCAGCAGCTTTAGGACCTTGAATAGCTAATAAAGACCAATCATCAGAACGGTCTTCCATAGTAACTCCTAAATCGTTGTGTTTTGAAATCCAGTTCCAGTCTTTTTCAATATTTGAAGCATTAACTACTAACATGTATTCATTTTCACTAATCATGTAAATAATTAAATCATCAACAATACCACCGTCAGCATTAGGCATACAGCTATATTGAGCTTTTCCCGGAGTTAATTTTGAAGCGTCATTAGACGTTATCTTTTGAATTAAAGCCAAGGCGTTTTCACCTTTTAAAAAGAATTCACCCATATGGCTAACATCAAATACACCTACACCGTTTCTCACAGTTTCATGCTCAATGTTCACACCTTCATATTGTACAGGCATATTAAACCCGGCAAAAGGAACTAGTTTAGCACCTAAAGCGTCATGAATGTGTGTTAATGCAGTATTTTTCATTTTTTTAGAATTGTTTGTTTTATAATGTTGCTAAAGTATATAAAAAAAGAGAAACAAAAAGCGTGAAATTGTTGAATATTTTAATGGTATTTTAACTAAAGTTATGTTAATATTTTAGCAAACTTTTTAAATAATTTTAACTTTGAATAGAAACCTAAATTATAAGTTTATGAGATGGAAGGGTATTTTATTTGTTTGCACTACGTTACTAAGTAGTTTAGTATGTATAGGACAAACACCTACCGACTATTTACCGGCAAGTTTTCATAAAGAAAAACGTGACATGCTACGTAATAAAATGGCTAAAAATTCTGTAACTGTTGTGTTTTCTAATCCGATAAGAAACAGGGCTAATGATGTGGATTATGTTTTTCATCAAGACCCTAATTTTTATTATTTAACAGGATTTAGAGAGCCCAATGCTGTTTTACTTCTTTTTTCTGAAGACCAAACAGATGCTACCGGAAACACTTACAACGAGATTTTATATGTTCCAAAGAAAGATGAAAGATATGAAATGTGGAATGGGAAAAGACTAGGAGTAGCCGGGGCTAAAAATGAACTAGGATTTACCACCGTAAAAACTACCGATAATTTTTTAACAGACGCTATTGACTATAAAAACTTTGAGGCAGTATATATAGAGAAATTTAAAGATGATTACAGAGATTCTAAACGAAACATGACCGATTTGCATGATTTGGTTACGCATTTCAAAAACAAATCAGGTTATAATAAAGCAAATTTCTTCTTGAATGAGAAAGAATCAATTTATACACTTATAAAATCTACTCCTATAGAAAATTCAGCAAATGTTGCAAGGTATATAGGAAAGGCAATAACTTATTACCCTTCTATTAAGAATGATAAATTATTGATGGATTATAAGGATACAGAGAATAATGATTTGAGAAAAGAAATAAGAGAAAGAGTGATTAAAGAAATGAATCAAGTTAATCTTAATATAAGTCATTTCCCTAAAACCATGGCAGAATTACGAGAAATAAAATCTAAAGAAGAATTAAAACTATTAACAAAAGCAGTTCGAATATCTGCAATTGGTCAGGTAGAAGTTATGAAAGCCATGAAACCCAACATGTCTGAAACCGAAATTCAAGGAATACATGAATTTGTATATAAAAAATACGGTGCAGAGTATGAAGGATACCCATCTATAGTTGGAGCCGGAAATAATGGATGTATACTTCATTATATTGACAATAATAAAATGAAAGTAGGAAATGAATTGGTTTTAATGGATTTAGGAGCTGAATACAGAGGATATACTGCTGATGTAACCAGAACCATACCGGCTAACGGTAAATTTTCTCCCGAACAAAAAATAATTTATGAATTGGTTTTAAAAGCTCAGGATGCCGGAATTGCAGCTTGTGTAAAAGGTAATGATTTTTGGAAACCTAACACTGAAGCCAAAAAAGTGATTAATGAGGGACTATATAAATTAGGAATTATCGAGTCACCTGAGGCAGGTCATTCTTATTTTCCTCATGGTACTTCTCATCATATTGGTTTAGATGTTCATGATCCGGGAACATACAATACCTTAGCACCTAATATGGTTATTACCGTTGAACCGGGGATATACATACCGGAAGGAAGCCAATGTGATAAAAAATGGTGGGGTATTGCTGTGCGTATTGAAGATGATATTTTAATTACTGACCAAAAGCCTGTTAATTTATCAGGAGAAGCACCAAGAGAAGTGAAAGCTATAGAAAATATGATGAAAAAGAAAAGTGTTTTAGATGGTTTTGTTTTACCCAATTTAGATAATTAATGAAATTAACCAGAAAAAAAATAATTACAAACCTTGTTTTTTTGGTTGTTATCGGGTTGCTTTTATACCCACCAACTAAAGTATATTTTATTCGTTTGGTTTCATTTTCTCCTTCTACTATTAGTAAGGAAAAAAGACAGACCCTACAAGATTACAATTGGAGGTTAACAGGATTAAATACAACGTCAATAGAAGGAGAAACACTAAAAGGAAAAATAGTTTTTTTAAATTTTTGGGCAACATGGTGTCCGCCTTGTGTAGCAGAGCTTCCCGGTATACAGCAGTTGTATAATGATTATAAAGATAAAGTATCTTTTGTTTTTATAAGTAATGAGAAATGGGAGACAATTGATACTTTTTATAAGAAAAACACCTATAACTTACCTACTTATGTACTTCACGGAACTCAAGAACAATTATTTAACGTAACATCTATTCCAACTACTTTTATTATTGAGGGTAACGGGGAAGTTGTGGTAAATAAAAACGGAGCTGCAGATTGGAACAGTAAAAGTGTTCGGGGTTTGTTAGATTCTTTACTCACAAAATAAAAAAAGCTGCTTCAAAAGAAGCAGCTTTTTAATTATATTAGGTTGTTTGTATTATTTTTTTACTTTAATAGGTAAAATAAAAATATCGTGTTGTTTTACTTTAGAAGCAGAAACTTTTTTGTTGTTTAGTTTATCTTTAATAAAAGCGTTTACTTTTTCATCTTTTGAAATAACATCAACAACCACAATTTCGTTTTGATTGTTAAGAACAAAAGAAACACGTACCACTAAGTTTTCTTCAGTATTTAAAGGTATTTTATTCCCAATTAAATCAACAACTTGTGAGCGAAGTGAACTGGTTGCTTTAGGGGTTTTGTCGTTAGCAAATGCAGCTACAGACATTAATAAACTTACACCTACAACTAACGAACTAAATTTTGATTTCATAATCGTTTTTTATTAATTTTTTTAAAATTTAATTTTGATGGCGCAAAGATACATGGGTGTTTTTGATTAATGAATATTTAAAAATAGAATTAACTTTTTTTTAATAAATAGTCAAAATTAAGGTTTTTTTAAAGTTGTTTTTTGATGATAATTTATTTTTTATCTGTTTTAGATTGTAATGATTTTAACTTTATATTAATTTCTAAAGAATTCCATGATTTTTTATGATTTAAGTTGTTTACATTAACTTTACTCATAAAAAAAAGCGTCAAATTTTGACGCTTTTCTTATATAACAAATGAAGAAATTTATATTATGCTTTGTTAACTTTTATAGGTAACTCATAAATCTCTTTTTGATATTCTTTAGTAATATTTACTTTTTGATAATTCAATTTGTTTTTAATATAAGTACTTAACTCTGTGTTTTCAGAAGTAACATCAATAATAACAATTTCGTTTTTATCATTTACCATAAAAGAAATTTGAGCATTGATGGTTCCGTTAGCCTTAACAGGAATTCTTTTACCAATTAAGCTAACTACTTGTTCACGTAAATTATTTTTACTGGTTGTAGGATTTGTGGTAGCAGCTACAGCAGAAACTGAAGAAAGTAAAGCGATACCTAAAGCAAGAAAAATGTTTATAACTGTTTTCATAATGAATGTTTTTAAGTTTTAATTTTTAAAATCAGTTATATGACGTACGATACTATAAAACGTTTCAAAGAGTGTGATTGATTTAGTAAAATTTTAACATTAAATGGTGTTCAAGGTATGTTATTCTTAAAATAATTAAATAATCACTAAGAATAAGTTAATTTATGAGGCTAGTATTTGTACACACCATTCTTTAGGAGTTTCGAGCATAGGAAAATGTCCGGAGTTATGAATCCAAGTAAGTTGATTGATAGGAATTTCACTATGCAGTTGTTTAGCGATGGCCGGTATGGCTATAGGATCATTAACTGCCCAAACAATTCGTACAGGAATTTGACATACAGTTAAAGCGCCTATCCATCGATGCCAAAAAAAATATCTTTCATTCAGATAATTACTAATTAAATGGAAAACTTTTCTACCATTATTATAGGTTAGTAAAAACCATATATCACGTAATTCCTCGTTATTAATTTTTGTTTTATTAAAAAATGTCTTTTTTATATTTCTATTAAAAATATAAGGATTCGTCATTTTAGCCGCCCATTTTCCTGTCCATTTATTTTTTAGGAGTTTTTGAATTATTCTAAGTTTGGCTAATTCTATATGCATACTACCATTACAAAGTATGAGTTCTTTAAAATTAAAATTAATTTGTTTACGGTTGTATCGGGCAATAATTTCGGTAGCAATGCTGGTTCCGTAATCATGTGCTAATAAGGTAACTGTATTTAGCCCTAAATTCTGCCATAAACTAATGGCTACATCTGCTTGTTCAATAAGTGAATATGAATAATTCAAAGGTTTTTCAGAAAATCCGAAACCAATATGATCGTGAAGTATCACTCTGTATTTTTCAGCTAAAACAGGAAGTACCTTATAATAATCAAAAGAGGAGGTAGGAAAACCATGTAAAATAACTAATACCTCTTTATTACCGCCGGTATCAATAACAAAAACAGATTTATTTTCAATACAGATTAATTTTCCTAAAGATTTCCATTCAGTTGCTCTCATAACTCTAAAAAACAGTTTACAATGTAGTGAAATTTATGTAGTTTTGAGCCTCGCTAAAATACGTTTCCTATTTATTTTATAGATGTCATATTACCCATTCCTCTGCAAAAAACGTTTACTTATACAGTAACAGAAGCAGAAGCTACCTTTCTTAAAAAAGGAATGAGAGTAGCTGTTCCTTTTGGTAAATCTAAAATATATACAGCATTAGTGTTTGCCATTCATCAAACGCCTCCGGATTTGTATGAGGCCAAAGATATTCATCAAATTTTAGATGAACACCCTATTGTTAATGAGCAGCAGTTAAAGCATTGGGAATGGATAGCCGGCTATTATATGTGTTCATTAGGAGATGTTTTCAGGGCCGCGTTACCCTCTGCATTTTTATTAGAAAGTGAAACCGTTATTTACAAAAACGAAGTGTTTATAGCTGATGTTGAACTTAGTGATGAAGCCTTTTTAATCGTTGAAGCATTACAATATCATTCCCAATTAACCATACACCAAGTTTCAGATATTCTTGATAAAAAGAAAGTATTACCTATTATAGACGAATTACTACAAAAGAATGCCGTTTATATAAAGGAAGAAATCTATGAAACGTATAAGCCTAAATTAGTCAAGTATATTCGGTTATCAGCTAAATATAGCTCAGAAGAAAGTTTACAAGTATTGCTTGATGAACTTACCAGATCTAAAAAACAACGAGAAGCTATTTTACATTATTTCCAATTAGCAGGAAATAAAAAGCCAATTAAAGTTAAAGATTTAGAAGATAGAGCAGCGGTTTCATCAGCGGTTATAAAAGCGTTAGTTGATAAAGAAATTTTTGAGTTTTATTACGTACAAACAGATCGAGTTAGTTTTGGTGGTACTACAAACAATATAAAAGCTCTTAATGAACATCAAGAGCAAGCATATAATGAAATTAAAACTTCTTTTGAAAAATATGAGGTAACCTTATTACACGGTGTTACCGGATCAGGTAAAACAGAAATTTATGTTAAGCTCATCAAAGAGGTTTTAGCTACCGGAAAGCAAGTATTATTTTTACTGCCGGAAATAGCATTGACTACGCAAATCATAACCAGACTTCAAAATTATTTTGGAAATCAAATTTCTGTTTTTCATTCTAAATATTCAATGAATGAAAGAGTAGAAGTATGGAACAATGTTATAGAAAATAAACCGAAAGCTCAAATTATTTTAGGAGCAAGATCTTCCTTGTTTTTACCATTTTCAAATTTAGGAATGATTGTGGTAGATGAGGAGCACGAGAGCTCTTACAAACAATATGATCCGGCACCACGTTATAATGCAAGAGATGCGGCTGTGGTATTAGCTTATCAACATAAAGCCAAGCTTTTATTAGGTTCAGCAACACCTTCTATAGAAAGTTATTACAATGCAATGCAACAAAAATATGGGTTTGTTGCATTACAAAGACGTTTTGGGAATATTCAATTACCTAAAATAGAGTTAATTGATATAAAAGAAAAGTATAGAAAAAAAGAAATGAAAGGGCACTTTTCTGATCGTTTATTACAAATGATTACAGAAGCACTGAATGAGAAAGAACAGGTTATTTTATTTCAAAATCGAAGAGGATATTCTCCTGTGGTAGAATGTACAACTTGCGGAACATCACCACAGTGCCCAAATTGTGATGTTAGTTTAACGTATCATAAATTCAGAAAAGAGTTAAAGTGTCATTACTGTCATTATCAGCGAGCCATGCCTCATAGTTGCGGAGCTTGCGGAAGTTCTACTTTAGATACTAAAGGATTCGGAACTGAACAAATTGAGTTAGAACTTAAAGAATTGTTTCCCGAACATTCTATTGGCAGAATGGATTTAGATACAACCCGAGGAAAATACGGATATCAAAAAATTATTGGAGCTTTTGAAGCCCAGGAAATAGATATTTTGGTAGGAACTCAAATGCTTTCTAAAGGATTAGATTTTGAAAATGTATCGTTAGTTGGAATTTTAAATGCCGATTCCATGCTGAATTTCCCTGATTTTCGTGCACATGAAAGAGCATATCAATTAATGGTACAGGTATCGGGTAGGGCTGGACGCTCTAAAAAACAAGGAAATGTGGTAATTCAAACATACAATCCGTATCATCAAATTTTACAACAAGTATCTGCCAACCAGTATACAGAAATGTATAAAGAACAGTTACAAGATCGTTGGCAATTTCATTATCCGCCATATTATAGAATCATCAGAATTACGTTAAAACATAAAGATTATACTCGGGTTGATACCGGTATTCATTGGTTAGCTAAAGCGTTACAAAATTCTTTTGGAGAGCATGTTATGGGGCCTACGGAACCATCTGTTTCTCGTATTCGTAATCAGTATATAAAAAATCTAACCCTTAAAATACCACCTAAGCAATCGTTAGGAAAAACAAAAGAACAAATACAGAAAATTAAGAATGCATTTGAATCTATAAAAGACTTTAGAGCTATACGTTTTATAGTGGATGTAGATGCCTATTAAATTTTTTTTAAGAAAAGTTATTATAATTTAAAAAAAAGTTTTATCTTAGCAGAGTCTTTGGAGACGTCCTTAGACTTTCTTTTTCATAGCAATTTTCCCACTCAATCTTTTGGGTGGGTTTTTTTTATCGTTAATTTTTTACACTTTATCTATTGAATTGGTTAGTTGAAAGGTAGCTATGATGATTTGAGCTAAAACCAAACCTAAGCTTTCATTTTAGTTACTACTTTGCAGTATAATTATTAAAAGGCTTTAGAGTATGAAAACAGAAACTATTAAAATTAAGCTAGTTAATAAAGCAGGAAATGAGGCTACCAGTCAATATATTTTTATTGAAATTCCGGTAGTTTCTAATGAAATATTATTTAATCAAGTGTATATGGTTAAGGATTTTGGATGTGTGTTTTTGAACTAAGATGATATAAATTTTTTCCCCTTGAACTAGAAACAATAAGGGCTCTATCTATTTGATAGAGCCCTTATTACTTTATATGAAAATGTTTTTTATAAGTTAAATTGTAAACTAAAAACAAAGTTTCTTCCCGGATTTAATATTCCGTCAGATTTTAATCGAGATAAATGATTGATGTATTTTTCGTTTAATAGGTTATTAACAATAAGCGAAGTTGTAAACTTATATTTATTAAGTATAAAATCACCACCAATACTTAAGTTAAGTAAACTATATGCAGGAGTTGTTGTTTCAAATTCACTTACTCTATTTTGATCTAAGTAACTATGTAAGCTTACAGATGCATACGCTTGTTGAAACCATTTATTGATATCAAATTCTCCTCTTATTTGATTTTTAAATACATTAGCAGGAATAAGCGGTAAATAGTTTCCGGTATCTCTTTTACCAATTACGGTTTCAAAACTACTTTCAAGGTGTAACCAATCTAAAGGGTGCGGATGTAAATGAAAACCGAATTCTCCTCCGTATAGTTTAGCACTTTCTTGTAAATAAGTATAAACAGGTACCCCATCTTCAATTTCACCGGTAGGTGATAAGTAAATGTAGTTATTTATGGCATTATAAAAACCATTAGCAAATAATTCAAAATGTTCTGTATCATATTCTAACGCTAAATCAAATTGCAGGTTTTTCTCATTTACTAAATCATTATTACCTTCTTCAAAACGATTCGTTCCATGATGTACACCATTAGATGTTAATTCAGCTAAGTTAGGAGCTCTGAATCCGTTAGCTATATTTAATCGGGTAGTAAGTAAATTAAATAGTTTGGTTTTAAATCCTAAAGAAGCTGTAAAACTGTTAAAAGATTTATTAATGGCATTAAAAACATGAACTTCGTTTTCATGAGTTATTTCATGTCGCTCACTATCAATAGAACGATTATCAAAACGAATACCGGCTTGTAAAGCAGTATCATCATTTATGCTGTAATTAGCAGTGGTAAACACACCAATATCATTAACTGTAGCATTAGGAATTAAAAGTTCTTCTCCAAAATTTTTATTAGTTTGATGCATTCCTTGTAAACCTACAAGCACTTCTACATCACCAAATTTAGGAAGATGGTATTTTGTGTTATAACTAAAAGTTTTTAAGGACATATCTAAGGCAGCTTCACCTTCTGCATGTTCTTCATGAGCTCCCAGAGGTTCGTTAGGATCGTGGTCTTCATGTTCTTCAAACTCTTTTCTGCTGTTAACTATATATCCTAAATCGATATCAAGTTTTGAGTTTTTAAAGAAAATATGATTGTGTAAACTAAGAATATGATTGTTAATACTTTGGTATGGAAGTTCTAAATGAGTTTCTGTTGATTGTTCACCAATACCTTCTGTTAATCCTAATTCAGAATCGTTAAAGTTATAGCGTAATTCAGATGAAAAGTTTTTGCTATGGTAACCAACACCTAGTTTTAAATCTTTTTCATTAAAACGAGTATTAGTTACTCTTTGTTCTGTAGGTATTTTATAATCTGAATGAAAGGCATAAGTACCTCTTGCTAAAAATTGCCAGTCTTGTAATGATGATTTTACACCAACTGAAGTATTACTACCTAAAGTATTGCTGTAAAAACGTTGTTGTACATTCACATTGGTTTTATTTTCTGAAGCAAATTTTTCAGGCTGAATGTATAATACACCTCCTAATGCATCTGAACCATATAATAAAGAGGCCGGGCCTTTGATAACTTCAACACCTTCAACACCGGCGGCATTAATACCTAACCCGTGTTCTCCTCCAAATTGTTGATTTTCTAAACGTACCCCTTGTGTATAAACTAAAACGCGGTTTCCGCTTAAACCTCTAATAACAGGTTTGCCAATAGATACTCCCGTAGAAACTTGTGTTACCCCGGCAATACTGCTAAGTCCTTCCGCTAGAGTAGTAGCCCCGGTTTTTTGAATAGCTCTGGCAGATAAACGTTCTACCTTCATTACGTTTTCAGATTGTAATTTATTAAATGGTGTAGAAATAATAACCTCGTCTATTTTAAAGATAGATTCTTCTAATTGAATGTCAAAAGTTAAATCTTGATTAGAAAAGGCTAATGTTTTAGAAACGGTTTTATATCCAATAAAAGAAAAATTGATAATTACTTTACCATTCGGAATATTTTTAAAAGTATAAGTTCCGTCTTCTAATGAAGTTGTTCCTTTGTGTAGGTTAGGGGCATATATTTCTACTCCTAATAAAGGGGTGTTATTACTATCTGTAATTTTTCCGGTTAAGGTATTTTGTGCGTATAGGTTAGAAAACTCAATAAAGAGTAGTAGTATGAATAATTTTTTCATTGTTATGTTTTACTAATTAAATTTTACGAGAAGCTATTCCTTATTTGGGATAATAAGAAACAGACAATAGTTAATAGTTGATTTTCAACTATTACTATTTATAGAATACATATTTAAACAGTAAAACAGGGGGGAGCCCTGGAAGCTTGTTGTTTTACAACCTGATGAGAGAAAAATTGAGGTTGTAAAGTAAAAATAGTTTTATAAAAGTGTTCCGGTATTACAGAAAAACTAATTGAGTGGTCAAAAGAAAAAACCTCAAAGTGAAAATGTAAAATAGAACAGTTAACTTCTTGTTCGTGAAAATGATGTTCATCAACAGCAGAACAAACAATATGTGTATGATCTTCAAAAGCGTGAATAGTTTGTATTACTGAAGGTACCAGTAATATAAACAAACTAACAATTGCTATATATTTTTGAAGCTTTAACACATAGCAAAAGTAACTAAAAAAAATAAACCTCAATATTTTTTATTTATTGAGGTTTATTTACTTAGAATAGACGTTAAAAAGACGACTATTTTTTCTTACTTCTCATACGCATATTTAACATTTCAACTACTAATGAAAATGTGATAGCAAAATATAAATATCCTTTGGGTATAGCTCCTATTTCTTGTCCGAAAAGCTTAGCATGTGATAAATGAGCTGCTTCAGCTATTAACATAAATCCGATAAGAATTAAGAATGCTAAACCAAGCATTTGAATTGTAGGGTGTTGATTAACAAATTTTCCAACCGGGTTAGCAAATACCATCATAATAATCATTGATAAAACCACAGAAGTAATCATAATTATCATTGCCCCATTAACACCATTAGTCATACCAACCGCAGTTAAAATTGAATCAAAAGAGAAAACAATATTAATTAAGGTAATTTGTACAATAGCCTGACCAATAGTATGTCTTTTCTTAGGCTTTTCTTCAAGTAAATGCTCATCTAAACCTTCTACTTTATGGTGAATTTCTTTAGTACTTTTATACAGTAAGAAAAGTCCACCGGCAAATAAAATTAAACTTTGCCCTGTAAACCCGGCTTTAAACCAAGATAAATCAAGATGGAAAAAAGGAGCATTCATAGCAATAAGTACAGAAATACCAAATAGTAAACCTATACGTAAAAGCATAGCTAAGAATAACCCAATGTTTGTGGCTTTCTTTTGTTCACTTTCCGGTAGTTTATTAGCGGCTATGGATATGAAAATAATATTATCAATACCTAGTACGATTTCTAAAAAAGTTAGGGTTACTAAGGCGCCCCATGTGTCTGCCTGTAAGAAAATTTCCATAGTTTTATTTTACTTTATAAACGGTTCCTTTTTGTTTAAAATTAGAGTAACCAATTTTAGCGGTAAACTCATAAGAGTCATCGGTTACCTTAGTTATTTGTACAAATATAGGATCTTTATCCAAATCTGTTTTCGGGCTTTTCATTCGCAAGGTATATGCAAAATTATTTTTCCACTTAATATATAAGGTATCAATATGCTTTTCTTCTTTTTGGATAACTGTGCTATCAGAAGTAATACTTATTTTTTTTGTGTACTCTTCAATTTGTAAGCTATCTACTCTGGTAATCGTTGTTTTTCCGTAAGAATCACTAGCAGGAATTTCAAATGTACCAAACTTGAATCGAGTAGGATCTCCTTTTTTTTCAGAAGAACAACTAATAGAAATAATAATTAATAGGAGTGTTAAAAATATTGATACTCTCATTTATAATGGAAATTAAATACCTGTATAGTTAGAAGGAGTTATTGCTTTTAATTCTTGTTTTATAGCTTCAGAAACTTCTAAAGTATCAATAAAGTTTGCAATAGATATTTGCGTAATCTTTTCATTGGTACGCGTAAGTCCTTTTAAAGCTTCATAAGGGTTAGGGTATGCTTCTCTACGTAAAATAGTTTGTATAGCTTCAGCTACTACGGCCCAGTTATTTTCTAAATCTTCAGCAAACTTATCTTGATTTAATAATAATTTATTTAACCCTTTTAATGTAGCCGAAAAACCAATTAATGTATGTCCAAAAGGAACGCCTACATTACGTAAAACAGTACTGTCTGTTAAATCACGTTGTAAACGTGAAACCGGTAATTTAATGGCTAAATGCTCAAAAATAGCATTGGCAATACCTAAGTTTCCTTCTGAATTTTCAAAATCAATAGGGTTTACTTTATGTGGCATTGCAGAAGAGCCTACTTCACCTTTTTTGATTTTTTGTTTAAAATAGTCGTTAGAAATATACGTCCAAATATCTCTATCTAAATCAATTAAAATGGTGTTAACACGTTTTAAGCCATCAAACAAAGCAGCCATATGATCATAATGCTCAATTTGTGTTGTAGGAAAAGAATGATGTAATCCTAAAATCTCTTCAACAAAATGAGTACCAAAGTTTTTCCAATCTATATTCGGATAAGCTACTTTATGAGCATTATAATTTCCGGTAGCACCACCAAATTTAGCAGCATTTGGTGTATGTTGTATATGAATTACTTGGTTGTTAATGCGCTCAACAAATACAAAAAATTCTTTTCCTAAACGAGTAGGAGAGGCTGGTTGTCCGTGAGTACGTGCTAACATAGGTATATTTTCCCATTCTTCTGCTAACTCAGCCAGTTTAGAAACCAAACCATCTAAGGCTGGGTAATAAACTTCTTCCATAGCATCTTTAATAGATAAAGGAATAGCTGTATTGTTAATATCTTGAGAGGTTAATCCAAAATGGATAAACTCTTTATAAGCCTGTATGTGTAAAAGATCAAATTTTTCTTTAATAAAATACTCTACAGCTTTAACATCATGGTTAGTAACACTTTCAATCTCCTTTATTTTAAGTGCATCTTCAGTGGTGAAATTTTCATAAATAGCACGTAAATTTGCATATAAATTTTTATTAAAATCAGCCAATTGAGGTAATGGTATTTCACATAAAGCAATAAAATACTCAATTTCAACTTTTACTCGGTATTTGATTAAAGCTTCTTCTGAAAAATAATTAGTTAAGTCAGCAACTTTGTTACGGTATCTACCATCAATAGGAGATATGGCATTTAATTGTGTTAAGTTCATGTTTATTTGTTGTGTTGAAGCAACAAAAGTAAAAATTCTAAACTTGATATGCTTATATAATTCTTGAAATTTATAAGGAGTTTCGTAATCAAGATTAATCTAGTATAAAACGTAGATCTATTTTGAAATAGCTGTATATATAAAAACCCTTTTCATAAGCTTATGAAAAGGGTTTGTTCTTGAATTTTTAGGTGTATTATAGTTTGATAAACTTTTTCAATCCTGTTTTTTGATCTGTGCTTTCGATTTTAATTAAATAAACACCGGAAGGTAGACTAGTACAATTAATATGATGTTGGTTGGTTATCATGATTTCTTTACCTAACGTGTTGAAAATCTGTATTTTTTTAATAGGTTGATTGTGTTGAGTTTCAATAATCAATGTATCTTCAACAGGGTTTGGATGAAGGCTTATAGATTCTGTAAAAACATCATCTATACCTGCTGTTTTATAACAATCCTCACTATAGGTTGCGGAACTACTTTTTTTCCAATTAGGATTATTTTCAGCAGAAGTTACAGAATCAACCTGAATGCAGGTTAACGTATTTATAAAATCTACATCTAGTTTATTAATGAGAGAATTGTTTCCATTTTTTATATTAATATTAGTAAGGTAGTTTGAACGACAATAAATTTCCTTTAAAGTAGTATTAGCACTTAAATCTAAATTTTTAATTTGAGTACCTACTAAATTAAAGTTAGTTAAATTTGTAAAATATTCAATCCCTGCTATATTAGTGATGTAAGAGTTTCTTACATTTAAAGTAATATTATATCTCTCAGCTTCTAAAACTTGTATTTCATTATCATTATTAACATTTAAATAAGTGTTAGCCAAAAGCTCTTCTTTAAATTTTTCATCAGGTATAATTGCAATATCTGTTAAAGCAGTAGAGCAATCTATTTTATATGTCATAAAAGGAGCTTTGAACCAAGAAGATTGATTATAAGCATATTCTACATCATCAACAGTAACACATAATAATCGTCTATTACTTTGTAAATCTAAAGAGGTTAAAAGGTTATTCTTACCATTTTTTAAATTTAATTCAGTTAGGTCATTATTATAACATTGTAAAGATTGTAATGGAGCGTCCATACTAATGTATAACTCTTTTATTTTGTTCAATCCACATTCTATGGATATTAAGTTAGAGTTATGACTCAAATCTAATTGAGTTAAGTTGTTGTTTTTACAATAAATACCAGTTAATTTACTGAAATATTCAATACCTGTTAAGTCTGAAATTCGTTCTTTATCAGGTGTATCATAGGAATTATCAACATCAATGGCTCCTGTATAGCTTTGAGCTTCTACTAGCTGTATTTCGCTATCTCTATTAATATTAATCCAAGTATTGGTAAGTAATTTTTCTTTGAAAATAGCATCAGGAATAGAAACCACTTCATAAGTAATATTAGAACAGTTTGTACTATAGCTCGCAGCTTTATCTTTATGCCAAGTTGATTTAGTATTTGAATAGCTAGGGTCATCAACAGTAATACAAAACATTCTATTAATTGTTGCGTCTAGGGTTTCAAGTAATTCATTAACCCCATTTTTTATATTTAGGCTGGTTAGTAAATTGTTTTCACAATTTAATTTTGTAAGATTTATATTGTTACTTAAATCCAGTTGTGTTAGTTGATTATAAGAACAGATTAGCTCTTTTAATTTAATATTTTGATCAAATAACAGTAATGAAAATTGATTATGACCTAAGTGAATTTTTTCTAGATTAATATTTTTACTAAGATCTATTTGCGATAAATTATTAGATTGAATGGAAAGCTCTTTTAAATTTGTGTTTCCTGTGAGGTCTAATTGAGTTAAAATATTACTATTACATGAAAGTTTTTCTAAGCGTATATTTTTACTAAAGTTCAATTTTGTTAATTGATTATTATCGCAATTGATTAATCGTAATTCTGTATTTTGACTTAAATCAAGTTGAGTTAGTTTATTATAAGAACAATAAAGGTTGATTATTTTTTTAAAGTGTTCAATTCCTGTTAGATCAGAAATTTTTTCATTATCAGGCGTGTCATAATTATTACTAACGTCGATAAACCCTGTGTAAACAACAGCCTCATAATATTGAACTTCATTATCTTGATTAGTGTTTAAATTTTTATTAGAAAGTAATCTCTTTTTAAAATTAGGATCAGGAATATCTATTACATTACTTGAGTCACAACTGCTGTTATAGCTACATATAGCATCTTTTTGCCAAAAATAATTAGTTTCAAAAGGAGCCTCAAAATCAGCATCTAATTGAATACAAAATAATTGAGGATTATTATTTATGATTAATTGTTGTATTAGTTCATTTTTCCCATTGGCTAAATTAAAATTGGTGAGATTATTGTCATTAATATTAATTCGTATAAGTTTACTTAAATTTGATCCATTGAAAGTACTAATTTTATTATTGTTTGCGAATAAGTTTTCAATATTAATAAAAGCTTCAATACCTGTTAAGTCATTGATTTTTTCATTATCCGCTTTATTTTGACCGATAACATATATCGCTTCTGTTACCGCTTCTGCTTCTGATACTTGAATTTCTCCATCATTATTCGTATCAATAACAGGAGAATGATTTAATAAGGCTGTTTTAAAATTAGCATCCGGAATATTAACAATAGGATTGTTATCTATTACAGATACGTTGTCTATTAAAATTTTTGCACCTTCAGTTCCATAAGTTTTAATATATACCTGAATATTTTCGGTAGTAGTTGCTGTAAATTCAAATTCACCTTTTACCCATGTATTGGCAGGAAAATTTGTAAATTCATTGGTAGCTAAATCTTCAGGCCAAACTCCCGGTTTATGCACTAAATTAAAGTTTACTTTACTAAATGTACCGGTAACTAATTTATAGTAGAAAGTACAAACATAAGTTGTACCATTAGTAAAGGCTATATTAGGAGAAAAAATGAAGTTTTGAGTATCTCCTGAGTTAATTTCAAGCTCTAAACTAGCCGAGCCATTTTGAAAGTCTGTGCTTTTTTTCCATATTCCGGTACTAAATCTTGCCCACTCTGTAGGATTGTCATCTAAACTATCCCAATTTTCCATATCTCCGTTAGGAACTAAGTTTGATTGAGCTGAAATATAAAAAATAGAAAAAAGGCTTATTAGTAGAAAAAAGTAGTTTTTCTTCATAACAAAATTGTTTTTTTATAAAATTAAGGTCGCAAAGTTAAAGATTAATATAAAAAATGCAATTTTAATGAAGAAAAATTGAGAAAGATAAACTACCTAAAAACTTTTCGAGATAGTATTTTTACTTCTCCTTTTTTTTCAAGGCTTTTAATTGATCGTATAACAGTTTCAACACGAAGACCTAAAATGTCTGCAATTTGTTGTCTTGTATAAGGTACTTTAAAGGTGAAATTTCCGCTTAATTTATGCACATCATTTTTTAAATAATCTAAAAAACGAAGAATTCTGTGCATAGGCTCTTGTCCTGAAATTTCAGAAGCAATAATAGCTTTGTAATACAAGCGTTGCGCCAGGTTTTGGGTAATGGTTAAATGTACTTTAGGATGTTGTTGTAGTAAAACCAGTAGCTGTTCTTTAGGAAGCACTATAATTTCAGAGTCAGATAATGTAATAGCACTTGCCGGATATTTTACATCAATAAATAAGGGCGGTTCTCCAAAACTTTGCTGTTTATAAAATATACCTTGAATAAACTCTTTACCATCATCATTAAAATTACTCATTTTAACAGCTCCGCTAATTACCTGATAATAATTACGAGCCGTATCATTTTCTGAAAAGATTTTTTCATCTTTACGAAAACTTTTAATTTCTGCTTGAAAAGACAGTAGTATTTCTTGTGGAATCATTATGATTTAAGTCATAAACGCTAAGAGTATAAAGATATACTTTTGAAAGCGTAAATTTAGGATTTATATGGATAAAAGAGAAATAACAACCAGAGAAGATGTATTTTTATTAGTATCAACTTTTTATAACAGAATTAAGCAAGATGATTTTATAGGTCCTATCTTTTTAAAAACAATTCCTGAACAAGATTGGGAAGCCCACCTTGAAAAGCTAACCGATTTTTGGGAAACCAATTTGTTTTTTGTTCGAAAGTTTAAAGGAAACCCAATGAAAGCTCATAAAGATGTTGATCAGGAGTTTAATTACAGTATTTCTCAAGAACATTTTGGGCGTTGGTTGCAACTTTGGTTTTCTACAATTGATGATTTATTTACAGGCGAAAAAGCACATGAAGCTAAAGAAAGAGCCCGTAATATAGCTTCCATGCTTTTCTTTAAAATGTATGAAGCCAAACCTAAATCAACCGTTAAATAAGTTGATAAATTATACAGACAATATTACCGATAATATTAATTAAAAAAGCCCATATAACTACTTTAAAAGGTCGTTGACTTATAGCAATGGCATTGGCTCCCATGGCAGAAAAACAAGAAAATATTAGCGGAATATAAGCAATCTCTTTATGAATAGCCAAAGCAACTGAAATTGACGCAATCATGGTGCCTACCATAATTAGAATGATTGAAATACCAATAGCATTTTCTTCTTGAGTTTTTATCCAGCGGTTAATTTGATGTATAAAATCTAAATGATGATTTTTTATAAATACATTTTCTGAGGGTAACGTTTTAATATGATTCATAATACATAAAATTGTTTGCCTAAAGTTACTAAGCTGTTTATCTTTTGTTTATGACCTAAATCATAAACAAGAAGCAAATTAGCTACTGCATAACTATGCGTATGTAAGGAGATATTTTTATATTCACGTTTTAAAAAATAATTCGTGCAAACACTAACATTAGTTTATATAATTTTAGTTTTACTACTCAGTATTGTTATTGCTTTTTTTCAATATTTTTTTAAAGAAAAAAAACAACCTAAAATAACTGTTTTACTATTTGCTTTAAAAACGCTAAGCCTATTTCTTATTGGTTTATTGCTGATTAATCCTAAAATAGATATTGTACAAACAGAAAATGTAAAACCTACCTTGGCACTTTTGGTAGATAACTCTTTGTCAACTCGCTATTTCAAAGAAGAAAAAGACGTTACAGCTATTTATACTGCATTAAAAAATAATGAACAGCTAAACAGTAAATTTTCAATACAACCGTTTTCTTTCGGAAACGCTATTCAAATAGCAGATAGCTTAACCTTTAATGAAGGAGAAACAGATATATACAAAGCAATAACTTCTGTTAATGAGTTGTACGGAAAAGAAAAGTTAGCCACTTTATTAATTACTGACGGTAATCAAACTACCGGAAATGATTATGAATTTGTAACGTCAAAACATAAAATTTATCCTGTAATAATAGGAGATACCACCCAATATCAAGACCTTCAAATAACACAGTTAAACGTTAATAAATATAGTTATATTAAAAATAAATTTCCTGTTGAAGCCTTATTGCTTTATGAAGGAAAAGAAGAAGTAACAGCTACCTTTACCTTAACACATAAAGGAAAAAAAGTATATTCAGAATCTTTAAAATTTTCTCCTGAAAATCCTGCTAAAACAGTTACTGTAAATTTAACTTCCGAAGAAAAAGGAGTACAGTATTATCAAGCTTCTATTAGCAAATTAACCAATGAAAAAAATACCGCTAATAACTACAAAAGTTTTTCTGTAGAAGTAATTGATGAACAAACCAAAGTACTGTTATTAAGCTCTGTAATGCACCCGGATTTAGGGGCTATCAAAAAAGCGATAGAAAGTAATAAGCAACGTAGTGTTGACATACAAATAGTAGGTAAAAAACGAATAGCTTTAGATGAGTATCAAATGTATATTTTTTATCAGCCTAACTTTTATTTTCGAGAATATTTTAAGCAAGTAAACTCAAATCTTTTAATTGTAACCGGTACTAAAACCGATTGGCATTATTTGAATTCTTTAGAGTTAGGAGTTAAAAAGAATGTAATTAATCAAACAGAAAATGCAGGAGCAGTTTATAATGAAAACTTTTTAACCTTTCTGCAAGAAGATATTGGTTTTAATGATTTTCCTCCGTTAGAAGATAAATTTGGAAAATTACAAGTAAATAGTGAGGCTCAGGTATTACTTTATCAGCAAATAAGCGGCATTGCTACAGAACAACCTTTAATTACCACGATTGAAAAAAATGAGCAAAAACACCTTTTCATAATGGGTGAAGGTATCTGGAAATGGCGGGCTGCCAGTTATTTAAAAGACCAAACATTTGAAAACTTTGATACATTTATAGGAAATATAACTCAATACTTAGCGTCTAATCAAAAGAGAAATAGGCTAGAGGTAAAGGCAAAAAATATATATCCTGCCAATGCACCTATAACTTTTTCAGCTTTTTATGTAGATAAGAATTATCGTTTTGACAACAGAGCTTCTTTAGAACTAAAAATTATGAATGTAGCAACTAAAGAGGTCAAAACAGTTCCTTTTTCATTAGTAAATAACTCATATCAGGTAGCGGTTGAAGGACTTGCATCCGGAGAATATGCATACCAAGTATCAGTGGCCGGACAAACGGTAAAGCAATACGGAAGGTTTCAAATAACTACGTATCAAATAGAAGAACAATTTACCAATGCTAATAAGCAAAAACTACAAAAGTTAGCCAATAAAACCAAAGGTCATTTGTATACTAAGAATCAGGTAGAAAACATAGTGGCTGATTTAATGAATGATCCAAGTTATTTTACAGTTCAAAAATCGGTAACAAGCCAAAAGAATTTAATTGATTGGAAGTGGATTTTAATACTGATTGCTGTTTTTCTTTCTGTAGAATGGTTTATTAGAAAGTATTACGGAAAAATTTAAAATATGATAGAGCACTTTTTTCAATGTCCGTATTGTTGGGAAGAAATATCGATGTTATTAGATACCAGTGTTACTACTCAAAGTTATATTGAAGATTGTGAAATTTGCTGTAACCCAATTCAAATTCATGCTTCTTTTTCTCATACCGAATTAATGAGTTTTGAAGCAATTAATATAGAACAATAATTATGAAGTTTAATACACGTAAATGGGTAAAACCCGAAGACTTGAATCCTAACGGAACATTATTTGGCGGAAGGTTATTACAATGGATTGATGAAGAGTTAGGTATTTATGCCATTATTCAGTTAGAAATACCCAAAACAGTTACCAAATTTATGTCGGAAATAGATTTTGTAAGCTCGGCAAAACAAGGTGATATTATTGAAATAGGTATAGATGTTGTTAAGTTTGGAAGAACTTCTATAACTCTTAAGTGCGAAGTGCGTAATAAATTAACCCACAAAACTATTATAGAAATAGACAAAATTATCATGGTTAGTTTAGATGATAACGGAGTACCAAAAGAGCATGGAAAGACAAAGAAAGAATACGTGTCTGATCGTTTAAAAAATAAGTAACCTTAAAACAGTAACTCTTTCAGTTGAACCTTTTCAAGGCTGTTTTTTCGAGCTTTTAATCCCTCTAATTCAGCATGCATTTGCAAAATGGCCGTTGCTCTTTCTTGAAGCTTTTGTTGAAGATGCTTTTTTCTTAGTATAATCCACTTCTGTTGTTCTTCAGTAAAAGTAGTTTTGTGTATCAGGTTTTCACATGCGTGTAATCCTCTTAAATAATAGGTAACGGAAGTTTTATAATTTTGTAATAGCTGCTCTTTCTTTTTAATTCTTCGAGACAATGCTGTAACTAATGGTGAGAGCGTTGTGTGAACATTTTTATTGAGTACCTCAACAGTTTCATTGATAACTACACTGTTATTTTTTTCTAATTCTAAGGCATTAAAAAGTGTCAGTAAATTATCTTTTTGTTGAAACGATAATCCTCTTCTGTTGATAGAATATGAGTTTAGTGTGTTTAAAGAACCCTTTATAAAAAGAGCTATTGATAACGATGAAACATCAAAATGTTGTTTAATTTGTTTAAGCATTATTTGTACAATTTTTTTTAAAAAGTAAAATAACCTTGTACAGAGCTGAAAAATATTTTTTGTACAATAAATTTCAAAAAAATATAAATGTTGTACAAGATTGTACAATACAACAAGAAAAAAATAAAATTATTGTACAAAAAAGCATAAAAAAACCGCTTTATAGCGGTTTTTCAAAATGTTTTATTCTCTACCTATCTGATTAATTTCAGAATCATTACCAAGTCCTTTAGGGTTTTTACCCCATTTGTTGGTTCCGTGTTGGCTATTTTCAATTAATAAAATAAATAGCCAAATAGAACCTACAAGAGGAACAAAACGAATGAACCACCAAGTACCGGATCTTCCTGTGTCATGAAGTCTTCTTACAACAGCAGCTAAGTGTGGAATGAGAATAAACAACACATATAAAGCTGCAATACTAAAAGTAGTATCTCTATATCTAATAGAACCCAAAGAGGTACCAATTAGGATAATAGAAAATATAATAACTACATTATATAAAAGAAATATCCAATATTCTTTTCTTCTTCCTCTTCCGGAGAAATTAAAAGCATTTTTAATGCAATATAAATACCAATTCATAGACTAATTTTTATGTGCTTCACAGAGAGGAAAGTTATTTCCCTTCTGTAAAGAGCTTATTATTCTTCACCAATTCTGGAAATATCCACGCCGTTTTTTTCAAAATCTAAATCTAAACCACCGGTTTTGTTTAAAATAAAGTTTAAAACCATAGTGCCTATTAATCCCATAATAAAACCAAGGATAAAATATAAAACAGGAACAAAAATTAATGCCAGTATTCCACCGCCCATTATAGAAGCAAAAGCACCAAACTCATTAGAAGCGGCACCAAAAACACTTCCTAATAAGGTAACAAAGCCTATCATGATAAACGACATTAAGGCCATCATTAACCCCACAATAAGAGCATATTTTACCGGATCAATTTTTTTTAATTTTAATTTTAAATTACTCATAGTTATAATTTTTAAGTTACTATTTGGTTGTTATTAATATGCTTAGAATAATCCTCTCGATTTTAATTCTAAGTATTTATTGATGGTACTTCCTGTTAAGTTTTCAGGCTTGGTTAGTACTGATTGAATTCCGTATTTTTTTAATTCATTAGCTATTTGCTTTTTTTCGTACATAAACTTTTCCGCAATTATTTTGTCATAAACATCTTCTACAGAGGCAGCTTTTTGGTCAACAATGGTATTTAGTTCCGTATTCTGGAAAAAAACAACTAATAAAAGGTGGTTTTTGGCAATAGCTCTTAAATAAGGAAGTTGCCTGTGTAAAGCATCTAAGGTTTCAAAGTTAGTGTAGAGTATTAATAAACTTCTACTGGTAATTTTACGTTTTATAGAGGCGTAAAGCAAACTGTAATCAGCCTCTAAAAAATCAGTAGAAACATTGTATAAAGCTTCTGAAATTAAATTCATTTGTGAGCTGCGTTGTTCAGCTACAATTAAATTTTCAATTTTCTTAGAAAAGGTGAGCATTCCGGCTTTATCATGTTTTCTTAAAATAGTATTACTTACGGCTAAGGTTGCGTTAATGGCATAATCTAACAAAGAAAGATTGTTAAAGTGCATTTGCATTGGACGTCCTTTATCTATAATAGAATATACCGGTTGCGATTTTTCTTCTACATATTGATTTACCATTAAATGGTTACGCTTTGCAGTAGCTTTCCAATTTAATGTTCTAATATCATCACCGGAAACATATTCTTTGATTTGTTCAAATTCTAAAGAATGTCCTATTCGTCTTATTTTTTTACTACCGTAAGAATTTAGATTATTAGAAACCGCTTTAATGTCAAAATCGTTTAGTTTTAAAAACGACGGATAACATTTAACTTCTTTTTCATCTCCTAAAATATATTTTCGGGTAGCCAGTTGTAGAGGAGTGCTGACATATACATTAATATGTCCAAAGTGATAAACGCCTCTTTTTACCGGGTGTAAATTGTAATGAATACTTTTTTCTTGTCCGGATTTTAAAACCTGGCGAAATTGAAAATCTCTTTTTTGAAACTGAAAGGGTAATTCTTCAATAAGCGTAGAGTAGGTATTAAACTTATAATTGTTTTTTAATAGCAACGTAATTTTATTATCATCACCATTAGATAAACGTTCAGGAAGTGTACGTTGTACTTCAAAACCTTTGGAAACAAGATATACCAGAATACAATCAATAAAAGCTAATACACTTATGGTAAACAACGCTACTTTAGCAATGGCAAATAGTACAGGTATAAAAAAACCGGCAACAAAAAGCAGGGCAATAAAGGCTACTATGTAAAAAAGCCTGTTGTTTAAAAATAAAGAAGCGTATAATTTCTTCATTTGATTACCTTGGTATTTCTACAGATTCAATAATTTGCTCAATAATTTGTTTGCTGGTTAACCCTTCCATTTCTCTTTCAGGTGTTACAATAACTCTGTGTTGTAATACAGGAATAGCGGCATTTTTAATATCTTCAGGTGTTACAAAATCACGTCCGTTAATTCCTGCAAAAGCCTTAGAAGCTTTTAAAATAGCAATAGTTGCTCTAGGTGAGGCACCTAAGAATAAAAACGAATTGTTACGGGTATTCACTACAATATTAGAAATGTATTTAAGTAAATGTTCTTCTACTTTTATTTGTGTTACCAACTGTCTGTATTTCTGAATGGCTTCAGCAGAAATAACCGTTTCAATTTGACCTAATTTAGAGCCGTTAATTAATGCCTGCTCTCGGGTAACAATTTCTAATTCTTCTTCAGCACTAGGGTAATCAACATTTATTTTAAACAAAAAACGGTCTAATTGTGCTTCCGGTAAACGGTAAGTTCCTTCTTGCTCTATCGGGTTTTGGGTAGCCAATACAATAAAAGGGCTGTCCATAGTATAGGTTGCTCCGTCTATTGTTATTTGTTGTTCTTCCATAACCTCAAAAAGAGCTGCTTGAGTTTTTGCCGGGGCTCTGTTAATTTCATCAATAAGAACCATATTAGAGAAAATAGGTCCTTTTTTAAACTCAAATTCTGAAGTTTTTACATTAAAAACAGAGGTTCCTAAAATATCTGAAGGCATTAAATCCGGTGTAAACTGAATGCGGCTAAAATCAACAGACATAGTGCCGGAAAGTAATTTGGCGGTAATAGTTTTAGCCACTCCCGGAACTCCTTCAATTAAGGCATGCCCGTCTGAAAGTATAGCAACTAACAATAAGTCAATCATATTTTTTTGACCTACAATTACTTTTCCTAATTGTGATTTGATTTGGTAAACACTTTCTTGTAGTTCAGATAAATCAATTCTATTCTCAAATTCTAAATTATTAGTATTGGTAGTTGTATCTTCCATAATTAGCTATTTTCAAAAAAGTTTTCAATTAAAGTATTTAGTCGCATTAGTTCATCTTGTGTACAGTCTGACTTTTTGTTTAATGCTACTATTGTGTTTATTAAATAGTTAGTTGTACTTAGTTTGTTTCCTGATTTAGAGGCTAGTTTTTCAATAAAATCAGTATTTAAGTTTTGCGTATTCAATAAGTACTTGGTTCTAACGCGCTCTAAAAAGTACGTAATTTTTTTAGTAACCAAATTTTTATGGTTGTCTTCTTTTAGGTATAAATTGGCAATGGTGTGCGTAAAATCTACCGTAGAGTTTTTTAGTTTTTCAATGGTAGGTATGGCTCTTTGTTTTCTTCGGGCATTAAATGTTAAAAATAATAATAAGCCGAAGAACGCTACATATAATGACCATTTTAACGATTCGTGCTTCCAGAAAAATTTAAAAACAGATTTATCATCTTTTTGGTGTGAGTTTTTTCTGATTCGTTGTTGAGAATCCCACAAAATGGTATTGTTAGGTAAAAAAGAAAAAACATCGGTTACATAGTTTTGTTGCTTTTTCAGTAAATAATAATTGGTAAAAGCTATGGGTTGGGTGTGCAAATATACGGCTCCGTTACCATACTTTATTTTAATAAAGTTCGGTTGATCATGTCCGTCTACTATCTGAGAACCTAATACGATGGTGTTTTTTGCTTCAAAGTTTGAAAAATAATTACGCCTGATATTTCTGTCAAAAGTATATCGGTTTTTTAAGGTATCTTTTTTAGGGTATAGTTGAAAAGTGCCGTTTAATGATTTTAAATCGATGGCATTGTATAAATCAATATCTAAATTTCTGGTGTCAAATTTAAGTGAATCTTTTAGCTCTTCATTAAAAGAGTTTAAGGCTAAAAAAGCATGGTTTCCGGCTTTAACAAACTCAAGTAATCGGTTAATAGAAACTTTATCTAATCGGTTAGCATAATATTTAATACAAATATAATTGGCATAGTTAGCCGTATTATCATAGTATATATTATCAAAATAATCAGCAATATTTTCTTTGATGTTAATCACCTCATTCTGATTAAATATAGCTGAAATTTCTTGGTTTATAATATAAGTGCCAAACGGACTTTTAGCACTTTCTCTGTAATTTTCTTGCCAGTTAGTTTTTTTACAACTTACCATAACAAGCATACAAGCTAAGCATAAAAGAAATGATATGTTTTTAGATAGAGTCAATTATAAGGTGTTAATAAAGTTTTTATAGCTATTTTCTATACTGTTAAATTTGGGTGTATCTACAACAAACTCACCATACCATACATAATCATAGATATACAGTAAATATGAAAATTGTTTTCTGGTATCGTTATCTTTTAATTCAAAAAGATATTGAGAGTTGGTTTTATCTTTATGATAATCTATAAGTCCTTTTTTAGACATTTTTTTCAATAAAGACAAATAGTAGTAGCGGGTAGCCAATCTGTACTCTTTATTTTGTATGGCTTGAGCAAGCAGCTTATCATAATCATGTTCATTAATATTTTCATCTTCATTTTCAAAAATCAATTTTTTTGTTCCTTTTTTTGTTGTTTTGCTAAACTTCCAAAAATCTTTATCACCATACACAAAACTTTTGATAAGAATAAAAATAACGATGATAGCTAAAAGATAAGGAAAAACAGAGGCCATGAATTTAACTATAGATGCGGCAGATTTTCCAAAATTTAAATTAGCCTTTTTTTGAGGTTTCTTTTCAGGCGTTTTTTCTTCAGTATATATAAAATCTTTACCGTTGTATTTTGAGGTCAATTCATCAGAAAAACTGCGTTGCTTAACCCGATCACTATTCTTGGCGTATGAAATACTATCTTTTTCTTTTTGATAAAAAGTAAAGCTGTATGTATTTGCATACAGATGCATACTAACAAGGAATAGTAAAAGTAAAACTATTTTCTGCATTATCGTAATTGGTGTTTTGAGGCTACCTTATAAGGTAAAATTAGATAATAATACGATATAGAAACTAAACAGAAGATAATAATTAAAAAGCAGAGCAGGGTTGGCATTTGATTGTAAAAGCGAGTTACATATCCTTCTAAAAAAGCTGCCACAAAGGTAAAAGGAATAGTGCTTAAAAATAATAAAAAAGCCTCTCTAAGTCCTTTTTTAAACGAATCAAATCGGTTAAGAGATCCCGGAAATAAAATACTGGCTCCAATAATATATCCGGCAGCTGCTTCAATAATCATAGCAAAAATTTCATAAGTACCATGAATCCAAATTCCTTTAATACTATCTAAAAACGTATTATTTTGGTAAAAGAAGGCTTGAAAAACAGCTACCATAATACCGTTGTATATAATATAATATCCGGTGCCTAAGCCAATAAACAACCCGGATAAAAACATATTAAGACCTACGCGCAGGTTGTTGTCAAAAATACCAATAAAACTTCCCCAATTACTACCGCTCTTATAAATAGCTAATGCATCACCGCTTTCAATATTTTCAATAGTTTGATCTACGTATGAATCTCCTAATATTTCTCTGGCAAAACTCTCATCATTAAAAGTAGAAAGTAATCCGATAAAAAAACAGATAAAAAAGAAGGTAAAGGACAGGTAAATATATTTTCGATGCTTGTAGGCAAGGAGCGGAATTTTTTCTAAAAAGAATTGTACAAAAGTATTTTTGTCTTGCTTTTTGGTGTGATAAATTTTTCCATAACTTTTTTTTGCTAATTTATTAAGATATAAAACCACGTTACTTTTTGGGTAAAACGATTGAGCATAAGACAAATCGTTCATAATCTTAATGTGCAAATCAGCAATTTCGTCGGGGCTTTTTTTTGTATTATTTGAAATTACTTCTTCAAATTCAAGCCATTTTTCTTTATTTTGCTTAATAAAAGCTACCTCTCTCATTGAGACAAATGTAATTAATGTATGAAAAGACTGCAAGTAAATACGACACAAAATGTAAAAATAAACTTTGAATTAGCTAATGTAGGACATCGTATACTTGCTTTTTTTGTAGATAACATTGTTAAGTTTGCTTACCTGTATTTAGTTATTCGTTTATTTAACTTTACACTTATTAATGCCGCAGCCAATGGTGATATGTGGTCTGTAAAGGCAATTGACGTATTACTTTTTTTACCCATTACCTTTTATTCTTTATACTCTGAAATATTATTGAACGGGCAAACAATAGGGAAAAAATTAGCAAAAATTAGAGTGATTAATATTGATGGTTTTAAGCCTTCTTTTATTGATTATACCATGCGCTGGTTTATGCGAATTGTAGATTTTAACTTTTTTATTTTAGTCTTTATTTATGTGTATTCATTAGGGTTAGATGAATATCTGGTATTATTATGGTTGTTGTTTATAGGTGGAAAATTTGTAGGATTATTTTCTATACTTACCACAAAAAATAACCAAAGAATAGGAGATTTGTCTGCAAACACAGTAGTTATCAATTTAAGAGATGAAGCTGCATTTTCACAAACTATTTTAGAAGAAATACACGATGCCTATGCGCCAAAATATGCCAGTGTTATAAAATTATCTGACAATGATGCACGTATTATAAAGGATACATTCTATGCTGCTAAAAAAGCAAGAGATTATAAAACGCTTAGTAAACTAAGAAAAAAAATAGAGGAGGTAACCGACATTAAATCTCAAAAAGAAACAGATATTCAATTTATAGATACCGTTTTAAAAGATTATAATTACTATACTCAAAATATGTAAAGCAAACAAATCTGTATATATTTTATAATTTTTAAACCAACCAAAAACTAAATTCTTATTTTTGTAAAAATTCAGAAAGACTTGAAAAACATACTTCTAGCCATATTAATGTTACTTGTTATTGCGCCTCCGGTGCAAGCACATAGCGATATTGTGGTTTATGATAATGTTGAAAGTCATGTTGATATTGATGAACTGCATGAAGAAATTCATCATCAAAATGATACACATGATGAAAAAGACAAAAAACATCATCATCACTGTACAGTAATTACGCTAACACTTGAATTTGTATCTGAAATGGTTTATAACTTTCAATTTATTTCATTTGTAGAAATAAGAGAGAAAATAAACTACTATCAAAATACGTACTGCAATTCTTATTTAAAAGAAATATTCCAACCACCTCGATTTTAATTTATTGTTTTCATTTTTAATACATACATCGTTTACATGATGTATGGTCTTGTTGTGTATGGTTAATACACGAAAAACTGTATAAATTAAAATCAAAATATAATGTTAGATAACATCATAAAATTTTCAATAAAAAATAAATTGATTATTGGTGTGTTAGTGGTGGCATTAATAGGTTGGGGTGTTTATTCTTTACAACAATTACCTATAGATGCTGTTCCGGATATTACCAATAATCAGGTGCAAATTATTACCACTGCACCCTCACAATCTGCACAAGATATAGAACGCTTAGTTACCTTTCCTATAGAAATGACCATGTCTAATATTCCTGATATTGAGGAAGTACGATCGTTTTCTCGTTTCGGACTTAGTGTGGTTACGGTAGTATTTAAAGATCAGGTTGATATTTACTGGGCCAGGCAACAAATAAACGAACGTTTAATAGAAGCTAAAAGTCAAATACCGGAAGGTGTTGGAACTCCTGAAATGGCGCCTGTAACTACAGGATTGGGAGAAATTTATCAATATACGTTACACGCTAAAAAAGGCTATGAAAAAAAATATTCGGCTATGGAATTACGAACCATTCAAGATTGGATTGTTCGTCGTCAATTATTAGGCTTAGAAGGAGTTGCCGATGTTAGTAGCTTTGGTGGATATTTAAAACAATATGAAGTAGCCTTGCAACCGGAACGTTTACAAACTTTGGGAGTAAGTATTAATGAAGTATTTGAAGCACTGGCTAAAAATAACCAAAATACAGGAGGTGCTTATATAGATAAAAACCCCAAAGCATATTTTATAAGAAGTGAAGGCTTAATTAAAAGCCCTGATGATATTAGAAATAGTGTGGTTAAAAATACCGAGAATGGTACTCCGGTTTTAATAAAAGATGTTGGAACTGTACAATTAGGCCATGCTGTACGTTATGGTGCTATGACCAGAAACGGAGAAGGAGAAGTAGTTGGAGCTATTGTAATGATGTTAAAAGGAGCCAACTCATCAAAAGTAATAGCCAATGTAAAAGAAAGAATAGCACAAATAGAAAAAAGTTTGCCTGAGGGAGTAGCCATACGCCCTTACTTAGACAGAACTAAATTAGTTGATAAAGCCATACAAACAGTTACTAAAAACTTAGTAGAAGGCGCACTAATAGTTGTTTTTATTTTAGTAATCTTACTAGGGAATTTTAGAGCAGGACTAATCGTGGCTTCTGTTATTCCGCTAGCTATGCTATTTGCTATTTGTTTAATGAATGTTTTTGGAGTATCCGGAAACCTTATGAGTTTAGGAGCAATTGATTTCGGTATTATAGTAGATGGCTCGGTAATTATTGTTGAAGCAACCTTACATTACCTGGCATACGCTAAATCAGGAACAACACTAACCCAAAAGCAAATGGATAAAGAAGTGTATGCATCAGCATCAAAAATAAGAACCAGTGCCGCTTTTGGAGAAATTATAATCTTAATCGTGTACCTTCCTATTCTAGCCCTGGTAGGTATTGAAGGAAAAATGTTTAAACCAATGGCTATTACGGTAAGTTTTGCCATTCTGGGAGCATTCATACTATCCTTAACTTACGTTCCAATGATGAGTGCTTTGTTTTTAAGTAAAAAAATAACACATAAAAAAACACTGTCAGATACATTTATAGAGTATTTAAAAAAAGCGTACAACCTGGTGTTGAGTTTTGCTTTAACCAATAAAATAAAAGTGCTTGCTATTGCTGTACTCATTTTTTTAGTAAGCATTTTTACATTTACCAGAATGGGAGCTGAATTTATTCCTTCTTTAGATGAAGGAGATTTAGCGGTACAAACGTTAGTTTCTACCGGAAGTTCTTTATCATATTCTGTTGATGTTTCCAATCAATCTTCCAAATTATTGCTAAAAGAATTTCCGAATGAAATAGCACAAATTGTTAGCAGAATAGGATCCTCCGAAATACCAACAGATCCCATGCCTATTGAGGCTACCGATATGATTATTATTCTGAAAGAAAAAAGTGAGTGGACTAAAGCAAGTACTAAAAACGAGTTAACTCAAAAAATGCAACAAGTATTGGAAGAAAACATGGTGGGAGTTTCGTATGGATTTCAACAACCAATACAAATGCGTTTTAATGAACTAATGACGGGTGCGAGGCAAGATGTTGTACTTAAAATTTATGGAGAAAACCTGGAAAAGTTAGTTACGTATGCAAATGAATTAGGAAAAATTATTCCGGAAGTTGAAGGAGCAGAAGATTTGTATATAGAAAAAATGACAGGGCTAAAACAAATTGTAATTAATTATAAACGAGATCAATTAGCTTACTACGGATTAAATATTGAAGATGTTAATACGGCAATAAATGCAGCTTTTGCAGGGCAAAGTGCCGGAGTAGTCTATGAAGGCGAAAAACGATTTGATTTAGTAGTACGAATGGCAGAGAACAACAGAGGAAGTATTGATGATATAAAAAAATTATACATAAGTACCCCTAAAGGAACTCAAATACCTTTAATTAATGTAGCAGAAGTAAGCTTTAAAACAAGTTTAAACCAAATACAACGAGACGATGCTAAAAGAAGAATTACTGTTGGATTTAATATAAGAGAGCGAGATGTAGCAAGTATTGTAGCAGAATTAAAACAAAAAATAGCGGAGAAAGTAAAATTTGATCCGGGGTATTATGTAACCTACGGAGGTACCTTTAAAAATTTAGAGGAAGCTAAAGAAAGGTTAGGTTTTGCTGTACCGGTAGCATTATTATTAATTTTCTTTTTACTGTACTTAACTTTTAAGTCTGTAAAACAAAGTTTATTAATTTTTACGGCCATCCCCATGTCGGCAATAGGAGGTGTTTTTGCCTTAGAATTACGAAATATGCCTTTTTCAATATCAGCAGGAATCGGATTTATAGCACTGTTTGGAGTGGCAGTATTAAATGGTATTGTTTTAATAGCCGAGTTTAACCGATTAAAAAAAGAAGGTATTTCAGATATTTATGAAATTGTTAAACAAGGAACCTCTGTGCGTTTACGCCCGGTAATAATGACAGCAGCAGTAGCTTCATTAGGCTTTTTACCTATGGCTATATCTACATCGGAAGGAGCAGAAGTGCAAAAGCCATTAGCTACCGTAGTTATGGGAGGGCTTATTTCAGCTACTTTATTAACCTTGCTTATTTTGCCTGTATTGTACGTTTTATTTGAAAAAATGAAGCTTGGTAAGGTAAAGTTAACAAAAACAATGGCTGTTATAATCGTATTTATAAGCGGAGTATTTACAGTTCAATCACAAGAAGCTGTAAAAATAGTAACGGAGCAGGAGGTAGTAGCCTTAGCGTTAGAAAACTCGGTATCTTTAAAAAAGGCTGAATTAGCTGTAGCTAAAAGTAGCACAGAGGTTTCCGGAGCTATTGCGTTAAACCCAACGAGTATTCAATACCAAGACGTTGGAGTTACACCGGGAGTTAGTGAACAAGAATGGTCTGTAAACCAAAATTTTGGATCAATTCTTACCCATATTCAAAAGAAAAAAGCGGCAAAAGCGTCCAAAGATTTAGCTTTGAGTACTGTAAAACTTTCTAAAAAAGAAACCATTAGAAAAGTAAAAAGCTTATACCAACAATGGAATTATTTATACGGGTTGCTTTCTTTGGTAGAAGAACAGCAACAGAATAGTAATACAATTAATAAGGTTGCTAAAGAATTACATGCTTCAGGAGAAATTGGCGGATTAGAAAATGATTTAACTGCGCTACAATTTTTAGGAGTACAATCTCAAAAAAACCGAATTTATAAGCAGTTTTCTCAAACAGAAAATGAGTTAAAAGCAGTATTGCAAATTAATTACAGCATTCAACCGCAAGAAAAATTCCCTGCTAAAAAAGTAATACTCATGAATCAAGACTCCATTTCAGATACATTCTTTACTGTATTTGATAAAAAAGATAAAGCTGCAGAAAAAAATATTGCCTTAGCAAAGGCAGCTTACTTTCCGGGGATTAATGCCGGTATTATTAACAGAAAAACAGGAGTAAATTCAAGTTTTACAGGATTTAATGTAGGTGTTACCATTCCAATTTCATTTTGGAGTAATGATTCAAAAATTAAAAAACAAAAAATTTTAAAAGAAGAAATAGCCATTGAAAATAAAGCTCAATCAATAGCTATTCATACCAATTTTAAAAGCTTACAAGAACAAATTTATTATTTAGATAAAGAATTATCTGATATAGACAAAACGGTTTCTATAGCAACAAAGTTTATAGAAAAACTACAGTTAGCTTATACATCAGGAGAAATTGACGCTTATCAATATAGCCAAAGCTTCGGAGCTTATTTTCAGGTAATGCAAAACTATTTATCACTTATAAACAATTACAATCAAACAGTAATTGAATATGAATTTTATAAAAAAGACTAAACATGAAAAGATATTTATTACTTATAATTACACTGCTAATAGTAGGATGTAGCTCAAAAAAAGAAGATCATTCCGGACATGATCATGCAGAAGAAAATAAAAAAACGACGAATAATGAACCTCAAGAAAATGAAATTCATTTAACAGGTTCGCAAATTTTGGCTGCAAAAATAGAAACCGGAAAACTAGAAAAGAAAAACATGAGAAGCCGAATTGCCGTTACCGGTACTATTGAAGCACCACCACAAAATAAAGCAACAATTTATGCACCTATGGAAGCATTTGTGTATCAAACTGAATTGCTACCCGGAGATAAAGTAGTGAAAGGGCAAACGGTAGCCATTCTACAACATCCAAATTTTATTGAGTTACAGTATGCATATTTAGAAGCAGTGAATAAGCGTACGGTAGCAAAGGCTGATTATGAGCGTAAAAAGACATTGTTTGAAAAAGATATTGCTTCTAAAAAATCGTACCAAGCATCTGAAGGCACGTATAAATCGTTACAGAGTTTGGTAGAAAATTATGCTTCTCAATTAAAAATGGCAGGTTTATCACCTAGTGTAGTAGCCCAAAAAGGCATTCAACAGTACGTGTATATAAAATCACCTATAACCGGTTACGTGGTTGAAAATAACCTGAATAAAGGAAAGTTTTTATCAGCAAATTCTGAAATGATGGAAATTATTGATAACGATCATATTCATGCTGAATTAAATGTTTTTGGTACCGATATTTCTAAAATTAAGAAAGGCGATGAGTTTATTTTTAAGCCTTCGGGAATGGATGTAACGTATGAAGGATATATAAAGTTGATAAGCCAAAAAGTAAATGATAAAAACAAAACAGTTAATGTACACGGGCATTTTGAAGACCCTGAAGGTAAATTAAAATCGGGTATGTTTATTAATGCCGAAATTTTGTTGGCAGGAAAAGAGGCTGTGTATGCTGTGCCTGAAGAAGCGGTTATAGAAAATGAAGGAGAAAATTTTATTTTTATAGCTAAAACAGCAGAAGAATTTGTTCCTGTAGAAGTTACTACCGGTAAAACGGATGTAGGTTTCATAGAAATAAAGACAATTCAGGACGATAATTTTGAGGTGACTGTAGTAACTAAAGGAGCTCACTTTTTAAAAGGAAAACTATTACAAATGGGAGGTGAAATGGAAGGTCACGCTCATTAAATAAGAAAAATAGTACGGTTTATGCTTACTGGCAACCGTACTATTTTTTATACAAAATGCATCTTTTTAACAGATAAAAAGTCAATTAATAAAAACAACATACCATGTCAACACATACACATGAAAAACATGATGAACATCATGATCATAACCACGGAGGAATTTTTGGTGAAAAAACAGAGCTCTATTTTGCGATTTTAAGTGGTGTATTCTTCTTTATAGGTCTCATTTTGGAAAAGTTTACAAACCTTTCCGGTATAAAGTTATTAGTAAGCTTCATGATTGCTTTTTTCTTCGGAGGTTATTATACAACGATAGAAGCTATTGGTAAAATTAAAAAAAGAGAGTTTGAAATAGATTTTTTAATGTTGGTGGCAGCTTTAGGGGCAGCTTATATAGAGAAATGGGAAGAAGGTGCATTGCTTTTATTTTTATTCAGCTTGGGTCATGCCTTGGAAAACTATGCAATGAGCAAGGCAAAAAAATCTATAGAAGCTTTAGGAGAATTAACTCCTAAAACAGCACTTGTAAAAGAAAACAATTCAACTAAAGAAGTAAGTGTTGAAGCTCTTAAGATTAATGATGTAATTGTAGTACAACCGAATACTAAAATAGCTGCTGATGGAGTAATCATAAAAGGAAAAACAAGTATTAACCAAGCTTCAATTACCGGAGAAAGTATGCCGGTTGATAAAGAGGAAATAGGAGAGCTTAATAAAATACCGGATTTTAAAGATATTGAAGAAAAAAACAAAGTATATACAGGCACAATTAACGGAAATAATGTAATAGAAGTTAAAGTGCTTAGATTACATAAAGATTCTACAATATCAAGGTTAATTAAAATGGTTAGTGAAGCGGATACTCAAAAATCACCGACTCAACTAGCTACCAAGAAATTCGAAAAATGGTTTGTTCCTTTTGTGATTATTTTGGTTTTTACTTTGTGTTTTGCTCATTTAGTAATTAATGAAACAGTCAATGAAAGTTTATACAGAGCCATTACGGTATTGGTTGCGGCTAGTCCGTGCGCTTTAGCAATTTCAACACCAAGTGCAGTGTTAAGTGGTATTGCAAGAGCTGCAAATAAGGGCGTATTAATTAAAGGAGGAAGAGCCTTGGAAGATTTAGGAAGTTTAACTACCATCGCTTTTGATAAAACAGGAACGCTCACAGAAGGAAAACCACGATTAACAAATGCAATTCCGTTAAATGGATTTGAAAAAAATGAGTTTTTACGTATTGTGTTAGCGGTAGAAACGTTAAGTAATCATCCGTTAGCAAAAGCTATTACAAAAGATATACAAAGTACATATGCTGTTGCCTCTTTAGGAAATGCTTCTAATATTAAAGCTATTCAAGGTAAAGGAATTTCAGCAGATTATATGGAAAATATGGTGTTTATCGGAAATGAAGCATTAATGGATAGCCAATCCATATTAATTTCTGAAACGGTAAAACAACAGATGAATGTTTTATTACAAGAAGGACAAACAACGATGTTAGTGGCCTATAAACAAAACCTTATAGGTTTATTAAGTGTAATGGATGTTCCAAGAAAACATGCCAAAGAAACCTTATCGAAATTAAAAGATATAGGAATTCAAAAAATGATAATGCTTACCGGAGATCATCAAAACGTAGGAAATTCAATAGCTAAACAAATAGGATTAACTGAAGCTAAAGGGAATTTATTGCCGGAAGATAAAGTAACTGCTATTCAACAACTAAAAAAAGCAAACACAAAAATAGCCATGGTAGGAGATGGGGTAAATGATGCACCTGCAATGGCACATAGCACGGTAGGAATAGCTATGGGAGCAGCAGGAAGCGACGTAGCTTTGGAAACAGCGGATGTAGCATTACTTTCAGACAAGATAGAAAATTTACCTTTTGTGATTGGGTTGAGTAGAAAATCTAAAAGTATCATTAAACAAAATCTTTGGATTAGCTTAGGAGTTGTGGCGCTGCTTATTCCGGCAACATTATTTGGATTTGCCTCTATTGGTCCGGCTGTAATTATGCATGAAGGTTCTACCTTACTTGTAGTACTAAATGCCCTACGTTTATTAAGGTATAATGAAAATTAATTCTGTACATTTGGGTATTAAAATAAATACAGATGGCAAGAAATCAAATAGGATTTAATATCCCTAAAGGAGCATTTTTAATCCCGGTTGCAGTAATACTATTAATTTTTATAGCTAAATCAACAAAAACCATTGGGCCAGGAGAAGCTGGAGTACTATTTGAACGTTTTGGTGAGGGGATTAATACCGAAAAAACGTATGGAGAAGGATTCCATTTTGTAGCTCCGTGGAATGATATGATTGTGCAAAAAGTGCGTCAGCAGTCTATTTCAGATCAAATGAATGTTTTATCGTTAAACGGTTTAGAAGTTAGAGTAGACGGTACAGTGTGGTTTAGACCCGATTATGAAAATTTAGGTAAACTAATAAAAACTAAAGGAGTAAATTACATTTCAGATATTTTAGATCCGGCAATTAATGCTGCTGCCAGAAGTATTGTTGGGAGATACACTCCGGAACAATTATATTCAAGTAAACGTGATGTAATAGAACAAGAAATCTTAGAAGATGCTCAGGCAGAGTTAAAAGATCAATATATTATTATAGAGCGTGTTTTAGTAGAAGATGTTCAATTACCTAACACCATTAAAGACGCTATTGAACGTAAGTTAAAGCAAGAACAAGAAGCTTTAGAGTACCAATTCAGAATTGAAAAAGCTGAAAAAGAAGCACAACGTCAAAGAATAGAAGCTCAAGGTAAAGCAGATGCTAACCGAATTTTAAGTGCTTCTTTAACAGATAAAATCTTACAAGATAAAGGTATTGAAGCTACGAATAAGTTAGCTGAATCTACCAATAGTAAAGTGGTGATTATTGGTTCCGGAAAAACAGGAATGCCTATTATTTTAGGAAACCAGAATTGACAATATTGATGCAAAAATAAAAGATAATCAAATACTATTTGCCTTTATAAAGGAGGATTTTTATAATTATTTATATGAAAGAGAGATTTACATATTGTATTCTAATTTTAAGCACTATTCTAGTCTATGGAAATGTTATTAATGGAGTTTTTTTGTATGATGATATAATTTTGATAAAAAATAATCCATTTATTAAATCGCTACAAAACATTCCTCTTTTTTTTGTAGAAAACCCGACGAATTATGGCGGTATAATTAGAAGTAATTTTTATCGTCCTAACCAACATATTATAAATTCAATCCTTTACTTTTTTTTTGAATATAATACCAAACCATATCATATATTTTCAATATTCCTTCATTTACTAAATTCAATTTTAATTTATAAAATACTGAAGGGAGGATTGAAGTTTACTCCAGATGCGGCCTTACTGTCAACATTGTTATTCATTGTACATCCCATTAATAGTGAAGCAATCTCTTATGTTTCAGGTGTTTCCGATCCATTAGCGCTTTTTTTTATTTTATTAGGGACTTATATTGATTTTAAAAAAAGAAATCTACTATTTTTTCTACCTGTAATTTTTATATTAGGACTTACATCTAAAGAAATCGCTGTTGTTTTTCCTCTGATAATGTTATTAATTGAAATTGTTCTGTTCAAAGTTGAATTAAAAACAAAAAAATGTTTGATTATCCATTTTATCAATTTTTTAATTCTTGGGGTTTATCTATGGGCCAAATTTACAATTTTTAACTTCACTAGTTTTCTTGGTCTATCAGATGACGTAAATGTAGGGCTAATTAAACGAATAATTAATTTCATAGGTACTCTACCTGAGTATTTAAAAACTCTAATTTATCCAATTGACCTATATATAGAGAAGCCAATGAATCTTTATGATTCATGGGATAAGTTCAACGTAATTTTAGGAGTATTATTGATAATACTTATCACAGTCACACTTTTTAAAGCAATATTAAAAAGTAATAATAGAATTATTATAGCATGTAGTTGGTTGGCTATAACTTTGTTCCCTTATACAGGAATTATAAGGTTGAATGCTAATTTCCTCGAGCATTGGTTTTATATTCCATTTTTTGGAATACTAATTTTATTAAGCACTTTTTATGATAAATATATTATTGGAAGGAGAATTAAAAGTGTTTTAGTTGTTTTGTTAGTTTTATTTGGAGGAAGAACAATTATTAGAAATATTGAGTGGTCATCTCCTGAGTTATTCTACAAAAATGAACTGAGATATTCTCCAAATAGTAAGAGAATGAATAATAATCTTGGGAATATATATTTAAATGAAGATAAGTTCAATTTAGCACAAGAGAGCTATTTAAAGGTTTTAAAAATCGATCCAAATAACATAACTGCTTTATTTAATATGTCAATCGTTTATATACGGTTAAAAAAAGAAAGTAAAGCAGAAGAGCTATTATTGAAGATAGTGGATAAAAAACCAGATATGATCAATGCTTATGTACTATTGTATTTAATATATAAGGATTACCAAATTTTAAAACGAGAAAAACTAATTTCTTTAATAAATAAAATTGCAATAGAAGGAAATAGAAGTATTATTAAAAAAGATTTGGAGTTTTTATTTGAGGGCAATATAAAATAAGTTGAAATATGAAAAAATTATCAATTATAATACCTTGTTTCAATGAGGTTAAAACAATATCAAAGTTACTTGGGGTAATTACAAATTTAAAACTAAATAACACCATAATTGAGGTTATTGTAGTTGATGATAAATCTACTGATGGAACAATAGAGCTGCTTAAAAAAAATAGTAATTGTAAAGTATTATTTAATAACATAAATAAAGGTAAAGGATATTGTATAAGAAAAGGTATTAAATATTGTACAGGAGATTATATTTTAATTCAGGATGCGGATTTGGAATATGATCCAAATGATTATTCTAAACTACTTAATATTGTTGATGATACAGGGGTTGTTTATGGTGTTAGGAAAGATAAACTTGGAAAAAGAAGTGTTCATTATTATTTAGGTGCCAAAATAATCACTGGTTTGACTAATTTTCTCTATAAAACATCTTTAAATGATCAAGCAACATGTTATAAGATGTTTAAAAGTACTTTGTTAAAATCTATACGCTTAAAAGAAGATAGGTTTGGGTTTTGTTCTGAAGTGACAGCAAAAATAGCTAAAAGGAACATTTCTATAAGAGAAATTCCAATTAATTATTTTCCTAGAACAAAAAAAGATGGGAAAAAAATTAATTGGAAAGATGGTATTAGAGCTATTTATGTTCTAGTTAAAAACTATTGATTACAACCGCCAAAGAAAGATCCATCGTTTATAACAATTCCAGAGCCTATAAGAATACCACTACCTGTATCAATACATGATGTGCCCCCTTCTTCTAGAAGGTTTTGTATGCATTCTTTGTTGTAACCACAAGGTCCTGACTGATTCAAAACAGCTTCTTTATATTCGTTACAAGCCTCAACAGTATTTAATTCGATAGCATTTGTAAATGCTTTTTTAACTTTATCTTCTGCTTCCTCACATGTAAGTGAAAGAGGAGTATCTTTTTCAGAAGAACATGAATATGTTAATGTTAACATTGAAAATAGTAAAAAAATGGAGAGTTTTTTCATAATCTAATTTTTAAATGATAAACCGATTAGCAAAATTAGTCTAAATAATGAAATATAAAAAATAATTTTTTTGTGTTTTATAAGAAAAAAAAGAGTATGTTTGCACCCTTAAAAATAAAAACATTAATTATGAATCATTACGAAACTGTTTTCATTTTGAATCCCGTTTTATCTGAAGCTCAGATAAAGGAAACAGTACAAAAGTTTGAAGACTATTTGACTTCGAAGGGTGCAGAAATGATCTACAAAGAAGATTGGGGCTTAAAAAAATTAGCTTACCCAATTGAGAAGAAAAAAAGTGGATTTTACCACTTATTTGAGTTTAAAGCTTCAGGTGAAGTTATTGCTCCATTTGAACTAGAGTTCAGACGTGACGATAGCATTATGCGTTATTTAACTGTAAAGTTAGACAAGCATGCTGCAGCTTGGGCTGAGAAGAGAAAAGAACGTGTTAAATCTGCAAAAAAATAACCTATGTCGTCTATAGATCAACAAGCAAAAGGAAGCAAGCAAGGAGAAGTACGTTACTTAACTCCACTTGATATTGAAACTAAAAAAGAAGCTAAATACTGTCGTTTCAAGAAAAACGGTATTAAGTACATCGATTACAAAGATGCTGACTTCTTAATGTATTTAGTAAACGAGCAAGGTAAAATTTTACCAAGACGTTTAACAGGAACATCTTTAAAATATCAACGTAAAGTAGCTCAAGCAATCAAAAGAGCACGTCATTTAGCTTTAATGCCATACGTTGGTGATATGTTAAAATAATAAAGAAGTAGAAACATGGAATTGATATTAAAACAAGACGTAGAAAACTTAGGTTTTAAAGACGATGTTGTAACTGTTAAGAATGGTTACGGACGTAATTACCTAATACCTCAAGGATATGCAATTTTAGCTACTTCTTCAGCTAAAAAAGTATTAGCAGAAAACTTAAAGCAACGTGCTTTTAAAGAAGCTAAATTAGTTGATGACGCTAACAAGTTAGCAGAAGTTATTAAAGGTTACGAGCTTAAAATTGCTTCTAAAGTAGGAGCTGGAGATAAATTATTTGGTTCAGTTAATAACGCAGATGTTGCTGAAGCTTTAGCAAAAGCAGGAACTGAAGTTGACAAAAAGTTTATCAAAGTTACCGGAGGAAGTGTTAAGAGATTAGGGAAATACAATGCTGCTGTTCGTTTACACAGAGCTGTTGTAGCTGATATTATGTTTGAAGTTGTTGCTGAAAAGTAATATAATCAACATAACATTATAAAAATTAAGAACCCGCTTTTTTAAGCGGGTTTTTTTATGGTAATATATTAGGTGATTTTCCTGTACCATAACTAATAGATTATTATGATATTGCGCATGCAAATGAATAATAGGGGAAGTTTATTTGCAAACACACTCCAAAATATTTATTTCGATAAAGGGTGTTTAAAAAGAAAACTCCAATCATAATGATTGGAGTTCTTGTTTTTATAAAGATATTTGTTCTTGATTTCTAAGTATATCTTCAAACGTTTCTCGTTTTCTGATTAGATAATCTTTTCCTTTATATAGCATTACCTCAGCAGGCTTATATCTTGAATTATAATTAGAAGCCATTGAAAAGCAATAAGCTCCGGCGTTATGGAAACATAAAATATCCCCTTCAGCTATTTCTGAAATTCTTCTGTTAGAACCAAAAGTATCTGTTTCACAAATATAACCTACCACACTGTAAAAACGTTCTCTACCTTTTGGATTAGAAATGTTTTCTATGTAGTGATATGAATTATAAAACATAGGTCTTATTAAGTGATTTAAACCACTATCAATTCCTGCGAAAACAGTTGATGTTGTTTGTTTAATAACATTTACTTTAGCTAAGAAATATCCGGATTGACTTACTAAAAACTTGCCAGGTTCAAACATTAAAGTAACATCTTTACCATAGTTTTTACAAAACTGATTAAAACGAGTTGATAGTTTTTCTCCTAATTCAACTATGTTAGTAGAAATATCATCTTTTTTATAAGGAACTTTAAAACCACTACCAAAATCGATAAAATCGATATTTTCAAATTGTTCAGCAACATCAAATAAAATTTCAGTTGCACGTAAAAATGTGTCTATATCTAAGATGTCAGACCCGGTGTGCATATGTATTCCGTTAATATGCATTCCCGTATTTTTAACCACTCTTTTAATATGCGGTACCTGATGAATAGAGATTCCAAATTTAGAATCAATATGACCTACAGAAATTTTACTGTTTCCTCCGGCCATTACATGCGGATTAATACGGATACAAACAGGTATGTTAGGATGCTTTTGTCCAAAAAGTTCTAATATTGATAAATTATCAATATTAATTTGTACCCCTAGCGTTGCTACTTCTTCAATTTCCTGTAAGGAAACCCCATTAGGAGTATAGATAATATCTTTAGGGTCAAAACCTGCCAATAACCCTAATTGTACTTCCTGAATAGAAACGGTATCTAATCCACTTTTTAACGAATTAAAAACTTTTAAAATATTAACGTTAGAAAGTGCTTTGGCAGCATAGTTAATTTTTACATTCTTTACCTTAGAAAAAGCTCCGGTAATTTTTTTGTATTGATTAATTATAACATCTGTATCATAAACATACAAAGGGCAACCATAGGTCTCTGCCAACCTTAATAATTCTTTTCTATTCATTATTTGTTAAAATTTAAAAGCCCAAAAATAGAGAAGGGTATGGGGTAGGAAAATTAATTAAAAGAAATAAACATATCTATATTTTTTGTGTAAAATAAAAAAAGCCTGCTATACATAGTTAACAGGCTTTTTATAGTAAATACTACTAGGTGACTAGTTTTTATTAACCACATCTCCAGAACCTAAAGATGTAGTATCTATACTATTTGGTTTTCCTTTATAATAAATGCTACCCGAACCTACAATGCTAGCCTTAATATTAGAAGTAACGTGAGTTTGTATACTTCCTGATCCGGCAATACTTGCTTTTAAATTATTAGCTTTTAATTCATAAGCTTTAACATTTCCTGATCCTCCGATAGAACATTTAAAATCATTTGTTTTTCCTTCTAGTTTAATATTTCCGGAACCTCCAATAGATGCTTTTACATTGTTTGCACCTACAAGAGCCGAAATATTTCCGGAACCTCCAACACTGAAAGAAACATCACTATTGCTAATTTCTTTAGTAACCTTAACATTGCCTGAGCCTCCTAAAGAAACAGATTCTAATTCGTTAAAAGCCACCGTTACAAGTAATTTTCTAGTAGTTCTTATATTCGTGTTATTTTTAAAATTAATTTTTAATTTTCCGTTATGAACTTCAGTTTCTACATAAGGAATGATATTTTCTTCTCCTTCAATAGTTATTTTTCCTTCGTTACCATCAGTTAGTACAACATCAAAAGAACCTCCAACACTTACTTTATCAAAACGTTGTACATTTCTTGTTTCTGTTGTCATAGTACCATTTCCGGTAACTTTTTTTGAACTCCACCAACTTTGAGATTGTGTTGTTACTGTATAGCTTAGAGCTAAAAATAGAATTGCAGTTAATTTTTTCATTTTATACATCTTTATTATTGTTGTTTAGTTAATCGTTTATGTTTAATGAAACTCCTCCGTAACTAGATTTTATATCTATAACAGAATTTGTATGAGAGCTTCCAAATATCCCTTCATAATATTTTTTAGATGACTTTTTTATGCTTTTAAAGAATTCTATTTTTTCATCCGGATGATTGAAACTGGCGTATTCTAAACTTACAGTAAACTTAAAGCTATTAGAAGCCTTAGTACCTAGTTTAATACCGGCATAACTTCCTTTAATAGAAATTTTTTCAAAACCGTTTGCTATGTTTTCTACCTTAACACCTCCGTAATCGGTATCAATTTCTAAATTTTTATGAATGGTTCCTATTTTAACTCCAGCATAATCAGAATTTCCATATACATCAACCCCTTCATTAACAATAATACTTCCATAATCACTATTAAAGTGAAGTGTATTGATTTTATTTGCTTTAACAGTAGAGTAGTCGGCATTTATTTTTAGCTTTTCAGAATTTTCAATTTTTAAAGTAGAGTAATCAGCAGAAATGTTTCCTGACTCTATAAAATTAATTTCTGAAGAACCACAGTAATTAATATCAATACTATTTTCAATATTTAATAGTTTATCAATATCAATATTTCCGTAATCACAATTAATATTTGATTTACCTTTTAAGACATCAATTTCAATATTTCCGTATTTATTATTAAAATCGGCATTGTTAGTAATAGGCATCTTAACAAAATAATTAATTTTAAAAGAGGTGTTGTTATTTTTCCACCAAGACCAGCTAGACTTAGTTTCACGAATTATCGTTCTGGCTTCAACTAAATCATTTGTGGCTTGAAAATCTACCGTAATAGCGTCTAATTTGTCATTAACATCACTTAAATTATTCCCTTTTACAATAATTTTCACATCAATTTCTACGCGATTTTCATCCCAAGTAGTTACATTAATATTTCCATATTTATTATTCAAGTATAGGGTAGCATTTTTAGTAACCGAAAATTGCTTTTTGATTATTTTATTTTTTTCATGTTTTTTAGGGCCATTTCCCGTGTTGGCAAACATGATTGTTGAAGTTAAAACTATTAGTATTGTTGTAAGCGTCTTATATAATTTCATCGTATTTTAGTTCAAATTTTGTTGGATTCCTTTGATATTCTAATTTGGTGAGTAAATTTTCTAAAACTGTGAGTCGTTGTTGATAATTATTAATCAAGTTTTGAATCATTAGTTTTTTATTATTGTTTTTTGATAATTCTTTAATAAAGGTTTGGTATTGCTCTTCAAGTTCTTCAATTTCATCAAGAGCATCTTCAATTAAAGTTTCAGTTTCAATATTTCTATGTTTTTCAATTTCTTTAAGCTCCTGTTTAATTGTTGTCATAAAAAAACTTTCAGTTTCAGCCATATTAGGAGCTATTTCAGTTAAACTGATGTTAGTTCTTTGCATTTGACCTAAATAGAAACCTAATACTAGAATTACTGAAGCAGCGATGCTTAACCACTGCCACGGAAAAGGAGATTTCTTTTTAGGAAGGTTTAATTTTCTTTTAAAACGTTCTAAATGACCTGAATGTGGCTCATGAATATCAAAGTCATTAGTCTTGAAAAAAGATTCTAAATCATTTGCCATAAATATTTCTTTTAATGTTATTAGCAAGTAATTCTTGCTTTAATTTCTTTTTAGCTCTTGAAATTGTGGTTCTAACATTTTCGTTAGAATACTTAAGTATTTGAGCTATTTCTTCATAATCATACCCTTCAATGAGATTTAATGTAAGTGCTATACGATAATTTTCTTTTAAACTTTGTATGGTGTGTAAAACATCAGCAACGTTTAAATTGCTATAATCAATGGCTGTATCTTCAACCTCATAATTTGGAATTACATCCATTTTTACAATATCATATTTGTTATTTTTTTTCAACTGAGTTAAACTCTTATTTACAACTATTTTTTTTAACCAAGCACCAAAAGTAACTTCTCCTTTAAATGTGTGAAGTTTTGTAAAGGCAGAAAGAAAGGCCTCTTGCATTAAATCTTCTGCCTCAAACTTGTCTTTTAGTATTCGGTACGCACTGTTATACATAGCTTTGTAATACTTTTCATATAAAAGCATTTGAGCATTAGTATCGTTTTTTTTACAGCGTTCGATTAGTTGATTGATATGTAAATTTTGCTCTTCCAAAAAATATTTTCTACACTAACGACAATTTGTTTTTTTAAATGTGACACTTTTTATAAAAAAAGGGTCTAACAGAAGTAAAAGTAGATAATATACAGAAAGATCTACCTTTTATTAAAAATTAATTATTGAATATTGGTTAACTTTAAAATAAATTAAAGAGTAAATGAAAATATGTATATTTGAACGATGAGTGATAGCGTTAAAATTATTGAATGCCCTCGAGATGCTATGCAAGGCATTAAGAGCCATTTTATTTCGACAGATTCTAAAGTAAAATATATAAATTCATTACTAAAAGTAGGGTTTGACACCATAGACTTTGGTAGCTTTGTTTCACCTAAAGCAATACCTCAAATGCGTGATACCGCTGAAGTATTGTCTAAATTAGATTTATCAAGCACCAAAAGTAAATTATTAGCCATTGTAGCCAATGTTAGGGGGGCAAACGATGCATCAAATTTTGAAGAAATAGATTATTTAGGTTACCCGTTTTCGATATCTGAAAATTTTCAGATGAGAAACACACATAAAACAATTGATCAGTCTATTGATACATTAAAAGAAGTGTTATCTATAGCTAACAGAACCAATAAAGAAGTGGTAGCTTATTTGTCTATGGGATTTGGGAATCCGTATGGAGATCCTTGGAATGTTGACATAGTTGGAGAATGGACAGAAAAACTTTGTGATTTAGGAGTAAAAATATTATCTTTATCTGACACAATAGGTAGTTCTACTCCTGAAGTAATAAAGTACTTATTTTCTAATTTAATCCCCAAGTATCCAAACATTGAATTTGGAGCGCATTTGCATACAACACCCGATACTTGGTTTGAAAAAGTTGATAGTGCTTACAGAGCAGGATGTAAACGCTTTGATGGGGCTATAAAAGGTTATGGTGGTTGCCCAATGGCAAAAGATGATTTAACAGGTAATATGCCAACTGAAAAGTTGTTGTCATATTTTACCTCAATAAAAGTCGAAACTAATATTAAACCAATGAGTTTTGAAAGTGCTTATAATAAAGCATTAGAAGTATTTTAAAGATATGAAGTTAATAGTAGTTACTTTTTTTATTACATTTTCAATTTTCCATTATTCTTCGGATGATGAGAAAATAGGGGTATGGAATATTAAAAACGGAAAATTTATTAGAAACCATTCCAAAAATGATGACTTAGCAGAGCTTCATTGGAAGACCTTTTATGATATTTTTCCTAAAACTATTACCAAAAAATACATCAAAAAAATAGTTCTGATTTCTGATGGACTAGACGAAAAAACAGGAGCTTTAGCGGCGCTTAGCACGAGAAATGATCAATGGCAATTGGTTATAGATACGTTAGATGTTAACTTCAGGTCTAAAGACAGAAGAAGGCTAAAAGAATCTGTGTATACCCTTGTTCATGAATTTGGACACTTACTAACCTTGAATAATACCCAAATTAGACCTACCAATAAGATAAGCCAGGAAGAAGGAGAACCTTATTTAACACTTGAAGGAGAAGCATATAAAAATAGCTATTTAAATAAATTTGTATCGCTGTTTTGGAAAGGTAAGCTTCTTGAAAAATGGGATGTTATTAAAGAAAGACATTGTTTTACGGAAGAGAGTTGTGTAGAAAAGTTATTTGGATTGTATAAAGAAAACTTTGCTGATTTTGTAACAGATTATGCTGCTGAAAGCCCGGAAGAAGACATTGTTGAAAGCTGGACTTACTTCGTTTTAAAGAAGAAAATAAAAAACCCAAAAACAATAGCGCAAAAGAAAATAAACTTTTTCTATGAATTTCCGGAATTAGTAGAGTATAGAAAGTTAATTAGATACAATACGCGCTATTATCTACATTAGAATTAGTAAATTTGATTTCATTTTTAACCTATTTTAATGAGATCAATAAAGTTTTTATTATTTCTATTTTTATTTCACCTTTTACTAAGTTGTACTACACAACATAAGGTAGTATCTGATTCTTTATCTGATAAAAAATATACATTCAATATTATTCAATTGAATGACGTTTATGAAATAGCTCCGATTCAAAATGGAAAATACGGAGGCTTGGCGAGAGTTGAAACCGTTCATAAACAACTACTACAGGAAAATAAAAATACCCTTTTAGTTTTAGCTGGAGATTTTTTAAATCCGTCTTTATTAGGAACCATTAAAGTAAATGGAGAAAGAGTTCGTGGTAAACAAATGGTAGAGGTTATGAATGCCATGAATTTTGATGTTGTTGCTTTTGGTAATCACGAGTTTGATTTAAGCTATGTAGACTTACAAAAAAGAATAAATGAAAGTACATTTGATTGGATTTCAGCCAACGTGCTTCATAATAAATCAGGACAAAAAAGTTATTTTTATAAAGATGTAAATGGAAATAAAGAGCCTTTAAAAGATTCTTATATTAAAGAATTTATTTTTCCTGATGGTAAAAAGGTGAAAGTAGGTTTCATAAGTGTATGTATTCCTTCAAACCCTAGAGATTATGTGTTTTATGGAGATGTGTTTAAAGAAATAAAAAGAGCATATAATGAGATAAAACCAAAGGTAGACATAGTGTTAGGCTTAACACATGTAAAAGTAGAGCAAGATAGGCATATAGCAGAATTGTTGCCGGATATACCTTTGATTATGGGAGGACATGAGCATACTCATAAATATGAACACATAGGAAAGGTTACTATTGCTAAAGCAGATGCAAATGCTAAAACAATTTATATTCATAGATTTGAATATGATGCAAAAACAAAAAAAGTTGTCCTAAAATCGGAGCTAAAAGAAATTAATAAAACAATTATTGCAGATAAGAATATTGAAACTATTGTTATTAAATGGCAAGATATTTTAAACACAAAAATTAAAGAGGTAATTAATAATCCTACAGAAATAATTTATACAGCTACTATTCCTTTAGATGCCAGAGATACTCCGGTGAGAAGCATTCAAACTAATATGGGAGAAGTAATTACCAAGGCTATGAGTTATGCTTATAATGATAAGGTTGACTGTGCTTTGGTAAACGGTGGTTCAATCAGAATAGATGATCAGTTGGAAGGAGAAATTAATGCGGTTGATATTTTTAGAGTTTTACCTTATGGAGGAGCTGTTTTAAATGTTAAGATAAAGGGGAGTTTACTTAAAAAAGTGTTAGCTTTTGGCCAAGAAGCAGCAGGAACCGGAGCTTATTTACAACGCTATAATGCAGAAAAAATAGGAGAAGAGTGGTTGATAAAGAACAAAAAAATTGAATTAGAAAAAGAGTATACCGTAGCTTTTTCTGATTATTTATTAAAAGGGTTTGATATTCCCTTCTTATCAGATAAAAATCCGGAAGTTTTACAAATAAACGAACCTACAAAGGATGAAGTTGCTTTTGACATTAGAAAAGCGGTTATCATGTATTTAAAAAGCTTGTAAATTAAAATAAGAAGAGTAAATAAGGAAGGCTGTTTTTAATTGTAAAAATAGCCTTTTATTTATAGAATTTTTTTGATGCTTCCCAAAAAACATCCATTTCAGCAAGTGTCATTTCCGAAAGCTGTTTGCCTATTTTAGAAGCTTCTTTTTCTAAAAATTGAAATCTATTAATAAACTTTTTGTTTGTTTTTTCCAGAGCATTTTCAGGGTTAACACCAATAAAACGAGCATAATTAATCATAGAGAACAACACGTCACCAAATTCTTTTTCAATTTTTTCCTGACTGTTATTTTGGATTTCTGTGTTTAATTCTTCTAGCTCTTCCTGAACTTTTTCCCATACTTGGTGGGGCTCTTCCCAATCAAAACCAACTCCGGCTACTTTTTCTTGTATTCTACTAGCTTTTACCAAAGCAGGCAAACTTTTTGGCACTCCTTCTAATACTGATTTCTTACCTTCTTTTAGTTTTAGCTTTTCCCAATTTTGTTTAACTTCTTCTTCATTAGCAACCTCAACATCACCGTATATATGCGGGTGCCTTTCAATAAGTTTATCACAAATACTATTGGTTACATCAGCTATATCAAAGGCTTGTTTTTCACTACCTATTTTAGCATAAAAAACGATGTGCAAAAGCACATCGCCTAATTCTTTTTTTATTTCTGATAAATCGTTATCTAAAATAGCATCTGCTAACTCGTAAGTTTCTTCTATAGTTAAATGTCGAAGGCTTTGGAGTGTTTGTTTTTTATCCCAAGGACACTTCTCACGAAGTTCATCCATAATATCTAACAAACGATTAAAAGCTTCTAATTGTTGCTTACGAGTATTCATACTATTTTATTCTTCTTCTTCAGATGAAACAGCTTGTTTTTCATTTAAAGTACTAAAATCAAAACCAGCTTTAACTAAAGAATTATACCATTGAATTACTTTTTTAATATTTGAGGCATATACACGCTCTTCATCAAAATTAGGAAGAACTTCTCCAAAATAAGAAATTAATGTACTGTCTTTTTCTTTATGAGAAATAGACTCTCCGTTATTTTCTTTATCGGCAATATTTTTAATAACTTTTGCTAAAGGAACTTCTTCTTCATAGGTATAAATAGCAATGTTTTCTAATAAACTTACGTTATGTGTTGCCGTGATAGGAAAACGCTTACCATCTACAATTGATTTTACAATGACTCCTGTTTTAGTTTGTGATAAAATTTCAAATAAACCAGGCTTTCCTGTTACAGCTATAATTTTACTAAATTCCATATATTTTTAAAATATTTAAACGTCTTGTTACTATATTATTTTTTTGCATTAGGGAAACGCATTCTATAACCGGGATCTATTTTCCCTTTAGAAATGCTTTCTAATTTTTTCTTTATTAATCTCTTTTTTAAAGAAGATAATTTATCAGTAAATAACACTCCTTCAATATGATCGTATTCATGTTGAAATATTCTTGCGGCTAAACCGGTTAATGTTTCAGAATATTTTTTAAAATTTTCATCCTGATACTCTATTGTAATCGTTTTTTGTCTAAAAACATCCTCTCTAATATCAGGAATGCTCAGGCACCCTTCATTAAAAGCCCATTCTTCACCTTCTTGGTTAAGAATTTTAGCATTGATAAAAACTTTGTCAAACCCTTCTAAAACTTTTCTTTCTTCTTCACTAACATCTTCGTCTTCAGCAAAAGGTGTTGCATCAATTATAAATAAACGTATGTCTCTACCAATTTGAGGAGCAGCAATTCCTACACCTTGAGCATTATACATTGTTTCCTTCATGTCAGCAATTAATTTACTTAAATCAGGATAGTCAGCATCAATTTCTTTTCCTATTTTACGTAATACAGGATCTCCGTATGCTACAATGGGTAAAATCATTTATTTTATTTTTAAGTGTCGGCAAAAATACAAAGAAAGGTGTTTTGAATACAACTATTTACTATATAAATAAGATTGAAGTATAATTGTGGCACTAATTTCATCTATTAAACTCTTATTTTGCCGCTGTTTTTTTGTCAACCCGCTATCAATCATGGTTTGAAAAGCCATTTTAGAAGTAAATCGTTCATCAACACGTTGAAAAGGAATTGAAGGAATTTCTTTAGTCAATTTTTCTAAAAAAGGAAGAATAAGTGCTTCACTTTCGCTGTCCTCATTATTTAACTGCTTAGGTTTTCCTATGATAAATAATTCAACATTTTCCTTGGAAATGTATTCTTTTAAAAAATCAATTAAATTATCTGTAGTTACAGTAGTTAACCCGGAAGCGATGATTTGTAACTCATCTGTTACGGCAATTCCTGTCCTTTTTTTTCCAAAATCAATGGCTAAAATTCTGCCCATATAACTTATTTTTTGCAAAAGTAATGATTTTTAACAAGAGCCTATTTTCTGTTTAAAAAATGTATCTTCGTGCCTAATTCAGTAACACAAATTATATTTGTGGCAAATTAGTTTTAAAGATGACAGAATTACAATCTATTATAGAAAAAGCATGGGACAATCGTGAACTTTTAAAAGAAGAAAGCACGGTTGCAGCCATAAGAAAAGTAGTTGATTTATTAGATTCAGGAGCGTTAAGAGTTGCACAACCTATTGAAAACGGATGGCAAGTAAATGAATGGGTAAAAAAAGCGGTAGTGCTATATTTTCCTATTCAGAAAATGGAGACTTTAGAAGCTGGAATTTTTGAATATCATGATAAAATTCCGTTAAAAAGAAATTATGAAGCTAAAGGAATAAGAGTTGTTCCTAATGCTGTGGCACGTCACGGAGCTTATATCTCGTCAGGAACTATTTTAATGCCTAGTTATGTAAATATTGGAGCTTATGTAGATGAAGGAACTATGGTTGATACTTGGGCTACTGTAGGTTCATGTGCACAGATAGGTAAAAACGTACACTTATCAGGAGGTGTAGGAATCGGAGGAGTTTTAGAACCTTTACAGGCAGCTCCTGTAATTATAGAAGATAATGCTTTTATAGGTTCAAGATGTATTGTTGTTGAAGGAGTTAGGGTTGAAAGAGAAGCTGTTTTAGGAGCTAATGTAGTTTTAACTGCTTCTACTAAAATTATTGATGTAACGGGAGATACTCCGATAGAAATGAAAGGTGTAGTACCTGCGCGTTCTGTGGTGATTCCGGGAAGTTATACCAAAAAATTTGCTGCAGGAGAGTATAATGTACCTTGTGCTTTAATTATTGGAAAACGTAAAGAAAGTACCAATAAGAAAACATCATTAAATGATGCATTACGCGAGTACGATGTAGCTGTGTAAAATATTAAGTGATTATATTTTGAACAACTAAATTTTTAAAATGATATATTTGGCAAAAATTAAGTAATTGACCCAATTATCAGTAATAATACCAACATTTAATGAAGAATCTAACATTCGAAGAGCGTTGGATTCTGTTTTTTTTGCAGATGAAATTATAGTGATTGATTCTTTTAGTACAGATGCTACTGTTGCTATTGTAAAAGAATATGATGTGAGATTATTACAACGTAATTTTGATAATTTTTCATCACAAAAGAATTATGCCCTTCAGTATGCTACAAATAAATGGATTTTATTTTTAGATGCTGATGAACAGGTTACTAATGAATTAAGAGTAGAGATTCAAAAAACCATTTCAAATGAAAGTTTATACAGTGCTTATAGAATAAATAGAACTTTCTATTTTAAAAATAAAAAAATTTCTTATTCAGGATTCAGAAACGGAAGTGTTATAAGACTTTTAATAAAAAATAGCTGTAAGTATGTAGGTAAGGTTCATGAGAAAATAGACATACTACCAACTAATGTAGAAAACTTAAAAGGAAGAATAAACCACTTTTCCTATAAGTCGTATTTTCAATATGAAAATAAACTTAAAAAATATGCTATTTTGCAGTCACAAGAATTATATGCAAAAGGAAAACAACCTACGGTATACCATTTTTTCATAAAACCACTAATAAGGTTTTTTATACATTACATTATCAAATTAGGGTTTTTAGACGGCAAAAAAGGGTTTATTTTATCCTTTTTACATGCAAAAGGAGTGTATTTTAGATATAAAGAATTAGAAGTGTTGAATACAAAGAAAAACTAATGATTGTTTTTATAAAGTTTTATAAGCTTGGCATATTTTATATAGGAAAAAAAAGCTTGCATTAAAGAGAAAGTCATTCCATCGATACCATTAAAAATACCCTTCTTAAAAAAATAACACCTAACAAAGGACCAAATGCCATGAATTAAAGGTGTAAATGAATTAATCTTTTTATTTTGCTCTAAATATTCTTCTGATTGCCAAGTTGTGTAAAGATTATATTTGTTTATGATTTGATGAAAATCTTTCCATCCATAATGAACAATATGATATTTTGTATTAGTTATATTGGTAGCTTGAATACTTTGATGAACTCTTGTTTTTGCAGGAAAGGCTGTTTTTTTGTTAAAAAATCTACAAGTATAGGAAGGATACCATCCAGAATGATTAATTTCTTCTTTACCTAAAAAATGACGAAATCTGAAATTATAAGCATCATAAGGAGATTTTTCGTAAACTTTACTCTTAATAAATTCAAGACTATCATTATCTAAACGTTCATCTGCATCTAAATTTAAAATCCAATCATTATCACAAAATTGTAAACCATAAACTCTTTGAGGTCCATCACCTAAAAAAATTTGCAAATGTACAGTTGCCCCCATTTTTTTAGCTATTTCAACAGTAGCATCTGTACTAAAAGAATCTATCACAATAATCTGATTACATACTTTTTTTAAGGAGGTAATACAGTCTTTTATATTGTTTTCTTCATTATAAGAAATAATCAAACCACTAACAGCCATTGTATATATTTGTTGTAAATTGCGCGGATAAAAATACAATATTATATAATAAATGATTCCTAAAATAATTCATTTTTGTTGGTATGGAAATGGAGAGTTTAATGATTTAACCAAAAAATGTATAACATCTTGGAAAGAAAGACTTCCTGATTATACAATTAAAATTTGGAATGAAGAAAACACTCCTTTTGATAAATTACCTTTTCTAAAGCTACTGTATAAACAAAAGAAATGGGCCTTTGTATCTGATTATATGAGACTATATGCTTTATATAAAGAAGGAGGGGTTTATTTAGATACAGATATTGAAATTTTAAAAAGGTTTGATGATTTGCATAAAAAAGAAAACTTTACAGGCTTTCAAACAGATATGGATTCTTCCCCTAATCCTATTGGAGCTGGAATAATAGGGGCAAAAAAAGGGAGCAAATTTATCTTGGATTGTATTAAAGAAACTGAAATAAAACAGCGTTTAAAATTTAATGCAATGGGAAGTCCAATTATTTTAACAAAAGTGTTGAAGAATTATGGTTTGTCAGAATATAAAACACAGGAAATTAATGATGTATTAGTTTTAGAAAAAGAATATTTTTATCCTTACTATATTAATGAAGAGTTTACCCAAGATTGTGTAAGACAGGAAACCATTTGTATTCACTGGTGGGAGTATTCATGGAAAAATAAAGAGAAAGGATTTAATTATTATTTAGATAGTATAACTAGAAAACTACAAAAACTACCGTTATTACTGTTAGAAAAGCTAGTTTATTTATTTAAAGGAGAAAAATTTTATTATATAAACAATAAAATATGATAAGTGTAGTAGTACCGGTATATAATGTTGAAAAATATGTAGAAAGATGTATTAATTCTATTGTAAATCAAACTTTTAAAGATATAGAGATTATCATAGTAAATGACGGCTCAACTGATACATCATTAGAAATATGTAAAAAAATTGAAAAAGAAGATTCTAGAATAACCATAATTACTCAAGAAAATAAAGGGCTTTCAGGAGCGAGAAATACAGGGATAAAAGCAGCACAGTTTCCATATATAACATTTATTGATTCAGATGATTGGATAGAAGCAGAGTATATTGAAATTTTGTATAATTCTCTAATTAAATATGATGCTGATATTGCAGTGGTGGAATATGATATTGTATTTGAAGAAAAAGGAAATAAAAATCAAATTAAATCTAGAAATAATAATGGTAGAGTAGAGGTTTTCAGTGTTTCAGAAGCTATTTTTGAATTAATTACAGATAGAAAAATTAAAAATTATGCTTGGGGTAAAATGTATAAAACAGCGCTTTTTAAAGAAATAAGTTATCCTGAAGGATTGTTTTATGAAGATGTTTTTACAACCTACAAGCTTTTTTTTAAATCTAAAAAAATTGTAAAAACAAATAAAATTTTAGCACATTACCTACAGCGAACAGATAATATAACATCAAAGGTAAATAACTCCATTCAGAAAGAAAAAGACTATTATGAAAGTTTCTTTGATCAATTTAATAACATTCTTAATAGTCAATATAAGTATAACAATCAAAAAAAAATAAAAAGAGAAATTCTAAGGAAATTTTATAGACTTAAAAAGAGGGTTATAAAACAACATAATAGAAGTGAGTTTTTGCAGGAAGAAGAGAAAATAAATCAAAATATTAAAAAGTTTTTAAAAGAATTAACTCTTTTTGATATGGGGCTTATACTCTATTTTAAATGTAAAATAATATTATTTTTGTAAAGATAAAAGTAGTTAAGAACCTTAATAAGTTAAGTAGAAATCAGAAATATATTATAATGAATATAGCTTTTTTAACAACAGAATATTCTCATGAAAATACTCCTGTATATGGAGGAATAGGAACTTTTTTTAAAATATTAGCCCATGAGTTTATAGCTAGAGGATATAATGTATACGTATTTATATATCAAGGAAAGAAAAATTTTGATTTTGAAGATGATGGAGTAAAAATTAGAGTTCTAAAAAACTTTTTTAAATCAAATAGAATACAAGAATTAATAAGGTCGTTAACAAAAAATAGTGATAGATTTTATAATGTATATTTTGGATTATTTATAAAAGAAAGAGAGTATATAGCTAAAGAGTTCAAAAAATTTATAAAAGGAAAAGAAATAGATATTATTGAAACTCAAGATTATGGAGGGTATTTTTTAAAAATAGGAAAAAAGAAACCAATAGTGGTAAGATGTCACGGAACCAATATAGTGTTAACAGATTATTTTCATTATCCTTTTTCTAAGACAACCGATAAGATACTTAATGAAATTGAAGTAATGAGTTTCAAAGATACTTCAAAAAGCCTTATTACAGTGTCAGATTTTTCTGGAGAATTGGTCAATATTTTTTTTGATAGAGATGATTATAAAGTTATTTATAATGGTGTTAATATTGGAAAATTTAAAGAGCAAAAAGAAAAAATTATTGAAGATTCTATCTTTTATTTTGGGACACTGTCTAAAGAGAAAGGCGTGGAAATTTTATGTACTACATTTAATAAAATATGTGAGGAAAACAAATCAGCCACTTTACATTTAGTTGGAAGAAGAGATGAATATTGGGAATATTTAAAAAAACATGTTTTAACAAACGAGGCGTTGAAAAGAACCAAGTATTATGGAGTTGTAGATTATGATAAACTAGAAAAAGTATTATCTAAAGCAAGTATGTTTGTTTTTCCAACGCGTGGAGAGAATTTTCCTTTTGTATTTTTAGAGGCGATGTCTTTATCTAAACCTGTAATTGTAAGTAATATTAAACCTTCTTATGAAATTATAGAAAATAACAGAAATGGTTTTATAGCTGAAAATGATGATGATTTTTATTACAAAATAATAAATGTTTTGGATAAAAGAATAGATGTAAAACTCATATCTGATAATGCTAGAGTTACAGTTAAAGAAAAATTTACATACGAAATTATGGTAAATAATACCATAGCTTTTTATAAAGAAGAAATTGAAAAGTTTAATATGAGCAAAGAATCTTTATAAATATCACATTTTTAGCTTTTAAGTATATGCATAATAAATACTTACTTTCGCACAGGGTGTGTTTTAGATCAATAGCTTAGAAATTAACTACAAAAAGTTATACGTTTATGTATAGTAAAATTAAATAATAAAAGAATATCATATTGTAAAATTAAAATTAAATTAGAATTAACTTATTTAAGGAAATAACAATAATTAAATATTATGTTTTTATCTATTATTATACCGGTTTATAATACTTCCAAAATTTTTCTAGATGAATGTCTAGAAAGTCTAAATCATATACCTTCAATTCCTCACGAGATTATTATAGTAAATGACGGTTCTAAAGAAGTAGAAACGTTAAACTACTTAAAAAGCATAGAAAAAAAATACCAATTAATACATAAGGAAAATGGAGGTCTAGGATCAGCAAGAAATACAGGTATAAAAGAGGCTAAAGGAAAATATATTTTTCCTTTAGATTCTGATGATGTGTTAAATGAAGATTTTAAGATATTTATAGAATATCTTAATAAAAATGAACAAGTTGATATTTTATATGGAGACTTACACCATTTTGGAGATGAAGATTTAATTAAAAAATATCCCGAATATGATAAACTGACTTTATTATTTTATAAAAATATTATTCAAGCTTGTTCTTTTTTTAAAAAAGAAGCGTGGGAGAAGGTAGGAGGATATGATGAAAGTTTAAAAACTTTTGAAGATTATGATTTTTGGATTAAATGTGGGATTAATGACTTGAAATTTAAACATATACCTTATTGTGCTTACAGATACAGATTCATTGATAATGGAAAATCATTATTTCAAAGAACCAGTGGAATTCATGAAGAATATTTTAAGTTAATTAGAAATAAAATACCTAAAGGTTTAATAAAGGTATTTGATATACATAATTATTCAAAACATAATGTAAAAGAGTATTTTGAGAATAAAAAAAGAGAAAAAAAAGGAATAAAGGGCAAATTAATATACATAAAATCAATTTTTAGAATAATAAAGAGGTTAGTAAAAATCAGGTATTTTTCTTTAGGAAGAATTAGAATATAACAGATAAAAAAATGATTAATAGTTTATTAAAAACTCTGTATAATGGTAATACAATACTATACCCAACAGATACGGTTTGGGGATTAGGTTGTGATGCTACAGATGAAACAGCAGTAAAAAAAATATATACATTAAAAAATAGAGAAGAAACCAAAAGCTTAATAATTTTGGTGGATTCAATAATTATGTTAGAACAGTATGTAGAAGAAATTCCTCAAAAGGTTATGGAAATTCTTCAAAATGCGACTAAACCCACTACCATTATTTATAATAATCCTAAAAATTTAGCTAAAAATACCATTGCGCAAGACAATACTATTGCAATTAGAATCCCTCAAGATGATTTTTGCAAACAATTGATTAAAGAATTTGGAAAGCCAATAGTTTCTACCTCTGCTAATGTAAGTGGAGAGCCTACGCCAAAGTGTTTTTCAGAAATAAGCAAAGCTATTTTAAATAATGTAGATTATGTGGTAAATTTGCATCAAGATAAAGTAGCAGAAAAATCATCTACCATTTTAAAAATAGAAGGAGATGATGTGATTGTGATTAGAGAGTAAAACTATGCCGAACCACTATTTTAAAGAAGCCATAAACAACGAAATTTTTCAATACATAACCAAAGCTGCAGAAGAATTAAACCTAGAATGTTATGTTATAGGTGGCTTTGTAAGAGATTATATATTAAAAAGAGGAAATGCCAAAGATATTGATGTAGTTGCCGTAGGAAGTGGTATTGAACTTGCTGAAAAAGTAGCCAGTTTATTACCTAATAAGCCCAAAGTACAGGTTTTTAAAACCTATGGTACCGCCATGCTTCGATTTAATGATATTGAAATAGAGTTTGTTGGAGCTAGAAAAGAATCATATACTGAAGATAGTAGAAATCCGGAAGTTGAAAGCGGAACGCTGCAAGACGATCAAAATAGAAGAGATTTTACGATTAATGCATTAGCATTGAGTTTAAATACAGAGACTTTTGGGTTGTTATTAGACCCATTTGAGGGTATTGTTGATTTAGAACGTAAAATTATTCGTACACCATTAAATCCGGATATCACCTATTCTGATGATCCTTTACGGATGATGCGTGCCATACGTTTTGCTACTCAATTAAATTTTGAAATAGAAGAGCAATCTTTAGAGGCAATTACTAGAAATGCCGAACGTATTGATATTATAACAAGAGAGAGAATCATTGTTGAATTACATAAAATTTTAGAATCTCCGGTACCTTCAATAGGTTTTTTACTATTAGAAAAAACAGGGTTGTTAAAAAGAATTTTACCTGAATTAATAGCTTTGAAAGGAGTTGAGGAAGTTGAAGGACAAAAGCATAAAGATAACTTTTATCATACTTTAGAAGTTGTAGATAACATTTCGGTAAATACCACAGATGTTTGGTTACGTTGGGCGGCTTTATTACATGATATAGGAAAGGCACCAACAAAAAAATACAATCCTAAGCAGGGATGGACATTTCACGGACATGAGTTTGTTGGCTCAAAAATGGTATATAAATTATTTAAGCGCTTACGAATGCCTTTAAATAATAAAATGAAGTTTGTTCAAAAAATGGTATTATTAAGTTCCAGACCTATTGTTTTAGCTACTGATGTTACAGATTCTGCTGTTCGTAGGTTGGTTTTTGATGCAGGCGAAGATGTGGAAAGTTTAATGATCCTTTGCGAGGCTGATATTACTACTAAAAACCCTAAGAAGTTTAAAAAATATCATAAAAACTTTGAAATTGTACGTCAAAAAATTAAGGAAGTAGAAGAAAGAGATAGAGTACGTAATTTTCAACCACCAATTACCGGTAAAGAAATTATGGAAACGTTTAACTTAAAGCCGTGTAGGGAAATAGGCCAAATAAAAGAAGCTATTAAAGAAGCTATTTTAGACGGAAAAATACCTAATGAGTACGAAGCTTCTTTTCAATTTATGTTAGAAAGAGGAAAAAAAATAGGATTACAACCTGTAAAATGAAAGATGGCTAATGAATAGTTCCAATATAAACATACGGTATCATTAGGAATAATAAGTTTATTGGTCTCAAAAAGGATTAACCCCACTCCACTCAAGTGCAGAGGCTTGGTTTTTCTTGGTAAGAGTTAAACTCGTTATTGCCATCCTTCTATTTAAATTTGGCTAGTTTGTTTAAAGTATTGATTTAAGACATGAATAGACAATAATTTTTCATTTTTTAAATCTTTAAATTGATTGACCCAATCATTTGCATTTTTTATGATAAATTTAGCCTCACTAATATTTTTTAAGTAGAAGTTTCTTTTCTCTATTAAATCAGAATAATCATCTTTTAATAATACATAATGATGGTTAGGAATCAATAAACCTTCCATAAACCAGGTTTCGTATTTAGGTTTTGGCATAAAACATAATGAATTAGAATTCATTATCCATTTTAAATTTGTTGCTACATCCATTCCTTCAATAGATATAATAAACTTATAGTTTAATTGTTCTTTCGGTGTTAAAAAAAGCTTCTGCCAATGTTTTGGAAAATAACCTGTTTTACTTACCTCTCCTATATTACAAGAATCATGATTATGAAACTTTTCTACAAGTAATCGTCTATTTTCTTTATGAATTTCTCCACGCCAAACTATTCTATCATCTTTATCTTCGAAACTTAATGAATCTTCAATAAAATTAAAGTGCCTTAAAGAATCAAGTTTCATAATAATAGAGTTACCATTATGGTTTATTGGACGACTTTTAACAATAGTAGGCTCTTCAAAAACTTCTGTCACATCTCCAAATTTATATTTGATTCGCTTGTTCGAATCAAAGTATTTGGTAATCCTATAAAGATCAAAAAAATAGAGTGTGGCTTTCTTTGGGAATTTGAATTTTTTTAATAAAATCCAATCAATTTTCTTCTCAGTATCAACTCTAGGGGAGATATAGTGATTTAATCTTTTATCAAAAAGAATTTGGTCTGTTGGTTTTTTTTTCAACCATTTTTTTAGGAAAAATCTAGAAAAAAATTTTGGAACTATATATTCAAGAATATTAGTGGCGTAATAATAAAATTTTAAACGTTTAACTTTTTTTAAAAAACTCATAATTATTCAAATGATTGCATGGTTACCAACTTAAAATATTCCCCCTTTTTTAGCATTAGTTCTTCATGTTTACCTAGCTCAATGATTTTCCCTTTTTTCATAACTACAATAATATCTGCATTTTGAATGGTAGATAATCGATGAGCAATAACAATAGAGGTTCTGTTTAACATCATTTTTTCTAAGGCATTTTGTACTAGCTTTTCAGATTCAGTATCTAAAGCAGAAGTAGCTTCGTCTAAAATCATTATTGGGGGATTTTTTAACACAGCCCTAGCTATAGATAGGCGTTGTTTTTGCCCTCCAGATAAATTTCCACCTCCATCACCAATATTGGTGTCATATTGCTTAGGTAAATCTTTAATAAACTCATGAGCATTAGCTATTTCAGCAGCTTTTTGAATTTCTTCTAGTGTAGCATTTGGATTGGACAAGGCAATATTATTTTTTACTGTATCATTAAACAAGATGGCATCTTGTGTTACAATACCCATTAAAGTTCTTAAGGAATGTTTTGAAATATCTTTTATATTAATGCCATCAACATAAATATTTCCTTGATTTACTTCATAGAAGCGAGGAATTAAATTTGCTAAAGTTGATTTTCCACTTCCTGACTGTCCCACCAAAGCAACTGTTTTTCCTTTAGGAATATTTAGAGAAAAATTTTCTAAAACGTGATCGTCTTGATATTTAAAAGAAATATTTTCAATTTTAATTTCTGAGTTAAAACTTTCTTTATCAATAGCATCAGATTTATCAGCTATTAGGTTTTCAGTTTCCATAATTTCAGAAATCCTGTTTACAGAAGCACTGGCTCTTTTAATACTATACATAGCATTGGATATGTTTTTAGCAGGCGTTAAAATATTATATGCTAGTACCATAAACCCAATAAAAGTACCTCCGCTCATTGATTTGTCTACCAAAACCATTTTTCCACCGTACCATAGCACAACGGCAATTACAGCTATTCCTAATAACTCACTTAGAGGAGTAGCTAAATTTTGCCTAAACATAAGTTTATTAGAAAACTTAAAAATAAGTTCAGAAGTATTAAAAAAGCGACTTTTAAATATAGGCTCAGCAACAAATCCTTTAATAATCTTTAATCCACTTAATGTTTCTTCTAAATGCGATAAAAATTGCCCGTTTTCCCTTTGTACTTTATCAGATGAGGCGCGTAGCTTTTTTCCTATATAAGCAATAACAAGCCCGGAAATAGGAATAAAAACAAAAATAAACAATGTTAGTTTCGGACTAATAGAAAACATAGCCACTAATGTAAAAATGATAATTAAAGGTTGTTTAACTAACATTTCTAATACACTTAAAAAAGACCATTGAACTTCACCAACGTCGTTGGTTATTCTTGACATTACATCACCTTTTCTTTTTTCTGTAAAAAAGGAAATAGGAAGGTTAAGTATTTTTAAGTACACTTCATTTCTCATATCTCTAATAACTCCATTTCTAATAATAGCCATATAATATAAAGAGGCATAATTAGCTACGTTTTTAAGGAAAAATAAGAATACAACAACAATACAGATATAAGCTAATACTACTATTTCACCGTTGCTTTTAGACTCAATTTGATGTGTAATAAAATAATTTAAACTATTTTCAAGATAGTCTTTAAGTTCTGTTAATCCTTGATATGTAGGTTTTACATATACTCTTTTATTATTCTCAAATAAAATATCGAGCATAGGAATAAAGGCAACAAAACTAAGAGTGCTGAAAAGTGCATAAAAAACATTACAAATAATATTTAATATGACTAATCTTTTATAGGGGAAAATAAATTTAATGACTTTTTGTAAATCTTTCATTTAATTAATTATTACTCATACCACTCTAAAAACTTGGAGTTTTGAGCGTTTTTAAGTTTAGGTTTTTCTATGTTTAAAATAATTCCGCTAACAGCTTTTTCATAGAGTTCTACATATGAAATTGCCATTTTTTTTGAATTGAAGCAATCTATAGCATACTCACTACATTTTTCATTAGAAAAAGTAGTTACATTTTCAATGGCATTGGTTAAGTCACTTCGTTTATTAGATAAATAACCTACATCGTTAGAGATTAGTTCAGTTAAAGATCCATAAGGAGTTCCAAAAATGGGGCAACCATAATATAAGCTTTCAATAATGGCTAAACCAAAAGGTTCATGCCAAAGAACCGGAAAAATTAGTCCTTTCGATTTATTGAGTAACTCATTTTTCTGAGTCCCTCCAACCATACCATAAAATGAAATTTTGGGAGATAATGTAAAACGCACTCCCATTTTAAAATTAAAACGATGGCCACCTAAGACTTTTAGACGTTTATTTTTTGCTTTCGTTACAACATTAATAGCTCCTCTTACATTTTTAATACGCCAAGCGGCCTTGCCTAAAAAATGGAAGTATTCTTCTTTTTTTAAATTGGGAGAGGAGTAATCATCCCAATCTAAACCATTGTAAACAAAAGTTGTACTTCCGTATCTTTCGGCATGATTTTTAGAAACAAAAACAGTATTGGTATCTAATTGTTCATTACTGCCTGCATTGCCGTGCATAGTAACAATGTAGGGATGTTTAGCATTTTCTGTAATATTAGGCTGATGTTGAAAATGTACTACATCAGTATCTTCTGGAATTTGTAACCAAATATCTTCGGAATGATTGATAGCTTTTACAGTAGCAAAGTCACAATACGAACCTTGCTCTACAAGATAGGTTATTCTATGCCCAAGTTTAGCTAATTCTTTCCCCAAATACCAGATAACTCTTTCTGTTCCACCATAAAGAGACACAGGGATTGTATTATAATGTACAATGGTTATATTCATTTATAACTTTAGTTCATTAATAATGCGTTGAATTTTTGAATCTAATTTTGCTTCAATTTCTTTTGCATCACTGATCGTATCTAATTTAGATTTTACACTAAAGTAGAATTTTATTTTGGGTTCTGTTCCACTAGGTCTAGCAGCTACTTTGGTACCAGCTTCGGTTTCATATATCAATACATTTGACTTAGGAACATCTATTATAGTTTCTTTATTTGTAATAATATTTTTTTTGATTGACGATTGATAGTCATACAAAAAACTTACTTTTTCACCATCTATGCTTGTTAACGGATTTGTACGTAAATCACTCATCATTTGCTGAATTTGTTGAGCACCATCCATTCCTTTTTTTACTAAAGAAATTAAATGTTCTTTATAAAAATGATGTTGAGTATACAGTGTTAAAAGCTCATGATAAAACGAACTTCCTTTTGCTTTGGCCTCTGCAGCTATTTCACAAGCCAAAAGGGCAGAAGTAACCGCATCTTTATCTCTAACAAAATCACCAACCATATAACCGAAACTTTCTTCACCACCACCAATAAACTCTTGAGTAGGGTGATCTTTAATCATTTTGGCAATCCACTTAAAACCGGTTAAACCAACCTTTGTTTCTACACCATAACTATCAGCAATTTCATTTACTAAATTGGTCGATACTATGGTTGAGCCAACGAATTGTTTACCGTTTAATTTATCTTGCTTATTCCAGTCGTTTATTAGAAAATCAGTCATTAAACTCATCGTTTGATTTCCGTTTAATAACTTCATATTACCTTCTAAATCACGAACAGCAATACCAATTCTGTCTGAGTCAGGATCAGTTCCTAAAACAATATCAGCATTTATCTTGTTGGCTAAATCAACAGCCATTTGCAAAGCTTCAGGATCTTCCGGGTTAGGAGATTTTACTGTAGGAAAACTACCATTAGGTTCAGCTTGTTCCTCAACAACGTGAACTTGAGTATATCCGGCTCTTTTTAATACTTCCGGAATTAGTTTTATAGAGGTTCCGTGTAAAGAGGTAAAAACTATTTTTAAATCCTCTCTGCCTTTTATAAGAAAAGTTCCGTTTTGTAGAGAAGCGTTCCAGAAAGTTTCATCAATTTCTTTACCTATAGTAGTTATTAAACTTTCATTTGCATTGAAGTTAATGTCAGCATAATCTAATTTGTTAACTTCAGCTATAATTTCTTTGTCTTGAGGGGGCACAATTTGCCCACCATCATTCCAATATACTTTATACCCGTTATATTCAGGAGGATTGTGTGATGCAGTTAAAACAATTCCGGCATCACATTCTAAATGATTTACGGTAAAAGATAACTCAGGAGTAGGACGTAAGTCTTCAAATAATAAAACATGAATATTATTAGCAGATAAAACATCTGAAACAACTTTAGCTAACCATTTGCTATCATGCCTACAATCGTAACCAATTGCTACTTTTATATTTTTATTAGGAAAAGATTTATGTAAATAATTACTCAATCCTTGAGTAGCTTTACCTATAGTATATTTATTAATTCTGTTAGTACCTGATCCTACAACACCACGCATTCCACCAGTACCAAATTCTAGATCTTTATAAAAACGATCGTTTAAATCTTCAGAATTTGTATTTATTAATTGTTGAATTTCACTTTTAGTTTCAGCGTCAAAAGTATCAGAAAGCCACTCTTTTGCTTTAGCTATTATATCTTTCATAGATAAATTTATAAAATGACAAAGGTACAATTTTAAAGATTTAGCTCCTCTTTAATATTGTAATGTTTTTGATGAGAATTATTTTTTATAATGAGTTCTCCTAAAAAGCCCGCTAAAAATAATAAAGTACCTAAAATCATTGAAGTTAAGGCTATATAAAACCAAGGATTACTGGTAACTAATATTGTTTTAATATCATAGGCTACTCGGTATAATTTCATGGCTCCTATATAAAAGGCAGACAGAAAACCAAAAATAAACATAAGTGTTCCCCATAAACCAAAAAAATGCATAGGTCTTTTACCGAATTTTGATAAGAAGGAAATAGTAATTAAATCTAAAAAACCATTAATAAATCGATCCATACCAAATTTAGTTACACCATATTTACGGGCTTTATGCTGCACAATTTTTTCTCCAATTTTATTAAAACCTTCATTTTTAGCTAAAACAGGTATATATCGGTGCATTTCACCGCTTACTTTTACGGTTTTTATAACTTCATTTTTATAAGCTTTCAAACCACAGTTAAAATCATGAAGATGCAAACCTGAAGTTTTACGTGCCGCCCAGTTGAATAGTTTAGATGGTAAATTTTTAGTAACTACATTATCATAACGCTTTTTTTTCCAACCGGAAATTAAATCGTAGTTTTCTTGTGTAATTAACTTGTAAAGTTCAGGAATTTCGTCCGGGCTATCTTGCAAATCTGCATCCATAGTAATAACTACTTCACCCATAGCCACGTTAAATCCGGCATCTAAAGCTTGAGATTTTCCATAGTTTTTTTGGAAGCGAATTCCTTTTACAGATTCGTTTTTTAAAGATAATTCTTGTATGATTTGCCAAGAATTATCTGTACTACCATCATCAATAAAAATAACTTCGTATAAAAACTGATTGGATTGCATAACTCTTGCAATCCAATCATATAATTCATTTATAGATTCTTCTTCGTTAAGAAGTGGTATTACTACCGATATATTCATGTTTTATTAAACTTAAAGATAAAAAATATCCTACTAACTTTTTAATTTATTTACTTTTATTAAAGATAATTATTTATAGAAGTAAACAATAAAGGGTGTCTGAAATTTTAGACACCCTTTATTGTTTTTCTAAAAGATTAACAATGAATCCACATGCCTACACCGGCCCACCAACTACCACCAGAATATAATCCTGTAGCTCTAGCACAAGCATCTTCATTAGGTACTATAGTACTACCGTTAATTTCTTTTTGTTCTTTCTTGTCAAGCTCAAAATTCTTAAATTTTTCTATCATAATAATTATAATTGTTATTTAATGCAAATATATTATTTTATATTAAAAAAGTATAAATCAAAAGTATTCATATGCTCTAATTCATTAGGAAATAATTAATGAAATTTATAGCTCAATAGGATATCTAATATTCTTCTGTTTTTTTCTTTACGGAACTCACTATGGCAGAGACCACAAAACCTAAAAAAGTATAAAATAATAATCCTAATGCATCACCAATTATAGTACCTTGAAATTTAGCTTGCATTGTTAACTGAGTATCTATTTGCTCCTCGCTCATCCCAGCATCTAAAAGCTTTGTTTTTGTCATTTCTTCAACTTTCATGTAGAAGTCTGGTTCTATTATACCTGTGAATATTTTGGTGTACAAAATAGATATTATTGCTCCTATAAATACAATTCCAACCCCTATTTTAAGGCCTTCTCCCCACGTTAAATTTCCATTATTATCTCTTTTAAACTTAGCAATTCCAATAATAGGTAGTGCTATTATAGCAAAAGCAATAGCAAGGAGGTTAATAATACCTCCAGTTGTTTCATAAGTCATACCAAGGGCATAAATTATTAAATTGGCAAGGATAACAATTCCTCCATAAATTAAACCATATTTTAAAATAATACTCTTACTGTTTGTTTGATTTTCCATTGTGTGAATTTAGTTAGTTATACAAATATATTTCTTTTTTATGGTACTTTAAATGAATTTGTAAGGTCATAAAAAAGTACGATAACAAATCATTAGTACTCAAAAACTTAAAAATGTTACATTAATTTTATGTAAATTTTGTTGTTTTTTATAAAAAAAAGACTGTACATTTGCCTCGGCAAGTCCTACACAACTAGCTCCCTTTGAATCCCCCAGGGCGGGAACGCAGCAAGGGTATTAGGTTGTAGCAGTGTGATGTAGGTAGCTTGCCTTTTTTTATGCCTAAAATTTAAGTTATTCTTTACTTATTAGAGTTGCTTCTAGGGTGAAATTCTTCTACAGTTTTCTTTAAATATTCTCTGTCTACATGTACATAAATCTCTGTAGTAGTAATACTTTCATGACCTAATAATTGTTGAATAACACGTAAATCAGCTCCGTTTTGCAATAAATAGGTAGCAAAGGAATGACGTAAAGTATGAGGACCTATTTTTTTACTGAGGTTTATTTTTTTAGCTAGATCATTTAAAATTATAAAGACCATTTGACGTGTTAATCGTTTTCCTCTTCTGTTTAAAAACAGAATATCTTCATCTTTTTTTTGCGGAATAATGTCAGAGCGAACTTCATTTATATACAGTTCAATACGTTTAATAGTTGTATGATGTATAGGAACAAAGCGATATTTATTTCCTTTTCCTAAAATTCTGATAAAACCATCATTAAAAAAAAAATCTGCTAATTGTAAATTGATGGCTTCACTTACTCGGAGTCCGCAACTGTAAATAGTTTCAATAATAGTTTTATTACGTTCTCCTTGTGGATGACTTAAATCAATAGCAGCAATTAAATTATCAATCTCTTCTTTTAATAGTGTATCAGGCAGTTTTCTACCAATATTTGGACTTTCAATTAAATCAGTTGGATTGTCTTCTCTATAATCTTCAAAAACTAAATAATCAAAAAAACTACGTAATCCGGATATTAATCTAGCTTGGCTTCTTGGGTTGATAGTTTTACTAATGTCATATATAAAATCTTTTATGACTGTAGAAGAAATATTAGTAGGAGAGGGAGTTTCTTGTAACAATTGAACATATAGAATAAGTTTTTTTATATCTCTTTGATAGCTATCAATAGAATTTTTAGCCAAACCTCTTTCAATTTTTAAAAAAGCAGTATAATCTTGTAAAGCTTGTACCCAGTTCACTTAATGTTATTGTTTTTTTTATGTTAAAAATTTGTTATTAAAAAAATAAATATATTTTTGTCATTCAAATGTAAAATTATAAAATTATGAAAAAAAATTTACTAGTTATTGCTATGGTAGCATTTAGTTTTATTGCCTATGCACAAAAGAATGTTATTAAGGCGAACCCAATAGGTCTTGCTTTTGGTGTTGCTGATTTATCTTATGAAAGAGTTATTTCTGAAAAAGGATCATTTGAAATAGGATTATCGTATGCTGGAGCTAAAGTAACAACAAGCAGTGAGGTTATCAGTACAAGTGCTATTGGAGGAGAAGGAAAATATAAATTTTATTTTTCGTCAGAAAATGATGCTCCAAGAGGTTGGTATGCAGCGCCATTTGTAAGTTATTCAACTTCTTCTGCAAAGAGTAGTTCTGGTGCAGATGTAGGTTTCTCAGCTTTTTCAGGAGGAGCTTTAGCTGGTTATCAATGGGTATTTGGTGGAGGAAATACTGGTTTTGCTCTTGATTTAAACTTCGGTGCTCAGTATATTTCTACTTCTGCAACTGGAGGTACAACAGTAAATATAGATGGGTTTTTACCTAGATTAGGAGTGTCTATAGGATACGCTTGGTAAAAAAATATAAGCCTTTAGTAAGGTTATATAATCAATTAATAATTGAATCGGAGTAATATCATATTACTTCGATTTTTTTTATAAATATATTTTCTATCTTATTCAATATTGTATAAAATTTGATATTAATATATAGCTATAATCAGTTATAGTTAATTAGATTAAAATTACATTAACTGATTTTTTATTTATTCAGATACTTTTATTGGTAACTGATAATAACTTATACTACTTAATAAGAATGGCATTTAGTTTAATGAATATATCTTTAAACTGTAAAACCAACCTTAAATCTAGAATTTATTAAAAAAAAACGAAGTTTAATCAACTTTTTTGAAGTTCATTCGCCGTCCAAAAAAATATAATTTTAAGAAATATAAAAAAATAGTAATAGTAACGATAGTTTTTGGTTTATAGCTGTTAACAATCAAGAGTCTAACGAACAAACTTCAAAAGGATCAATTTGTAATTGAGGGTAACACAGGTTCTGCAACAACAGGAAATATGGCTTTTACTTTACCTTCATGTAACGGTAATACTGTTTGGATAGTTGGTTTAGACGGAGGTTGCTTTGTAATAAGCTAGTTTAGGTATTTCTGATGTTTTTAATTATAAAACTATATCAACGGTAATATTCCAGTAGGGATTGACCTCACAAGATATTCTTTTTCAGAAGGAAGTATAAACTGGATTGGTTTACAAGTAGGTTATGCTTTATTTTTAGGAGAGAACGTAAGTGTTAAGCCGATTGTTTAACCAAATAATAATAACTTATAAATAAGTGCTATTTAATTACTGACCCTACCTTTTTTATGTTAAAAAAAAGTTAAACTTCAAAGTTATTTTATAAGTAATTTTAACACAAAAAATAAGTAAAACTTTATGTTTTAAAGTTACATTTGCTACTTCAAAAATTTAATTTAAAAAATATGAAAAAATTTTTAGTAGTTGCTATGATGGCTTTTGGTTTAGCTGTTAGTGCACAAGAAGGACAACTTAATGTTGGTGGTACCATTGGATTACCTGTAGGTGATACAAGTGGGGCTAATGTTACAGGAGCTATTGAAGCTAACTATGTATTTAATGTTGCTGAAGGGTTAAAAATCGGTCCTTCTGTGTCATATTTACATTTTCAAGGAGAAGGAGCTGATTTAGCTTTTATTCCTTTAGCGGTTGCTACTCGTTACAATGTAGCTGATAAATTTGTTATTGGTGCTGATTTAGGTTACGGATTAGGAGTTAGACCTTCTGGGTTAACTCAAGATGGTTTTTACTACCGTCCGATTGTAGGTTATCAAGTAACAGATAAAATTACTATCCATGCTGATTACACTGGAGTTAGCTTAGATGGAGGTAGTGCTTCTACTGTAGGTATTGGTGGAACTTATTCTTTCTCTTTATAATCATTTTAAAGGCTTATAAGAATAAAAAAGGGAGTAATTTTAAATTACACCCTTTTTTATGTATGATGCTATTATAAAAAACCTCGGTCCCTGGCTGCTAAAATTAATTCGCGATCATCATTACTATCAACATCAAAAATTTTAGCCAATTGTCTTTTTCTTTTTTGAATACCTGCAAATGATAGAGGAATTACTTCCGGTAGTTTTTTCATTCGATTACCTATTGATAATTCATATAATATTTTTCTATCAATATCATCTAAAATATAATCACTGGAAACCTGATTTCTAATCATTTTCATAACTGTTTTGCTATAGTAGGGTGGAGTGGTTAAAACTTCTTCAATAGCAGTGACTAATTCTTGTGGAGTAATATCATTTTTTACAAGAAAACCATCCGGGTTTATACGCCTGATGATACTATGAACTCTATAGTTATCATTAAAAGTTGTTGATACTATAACTTTTGATTCAGGGAGTAATTCATTTATTTGAATACCTAAATCTTCTCCGGATAAAATTTTCCCATCACTAGAAGGAGGGAGCCTCATGTCTAGAAAAATAACATCAATATTTTTTTGCGTAGTAGCATATTGATAAATGATTTGATAGGCATCATCACAGTTGTGTTTTACATGAATATCAAAATAATACATGTTATTTTGACTTTCTAAATATTTAAAAGCACTTTTATAAGCTTCTGAGATTAACGGATGATCATCAATAATTAAAGCGGTTAATTGTTTAGTTTCCATCTTTTTTGATGTAAGGGGTATTTATATGTAGGGTTGTTCCTATGTTAATTTCTGACTCAATGTTAAGGCTTCCTTTTAATTTTTCAATTCTCGATTTTATATTTTTTATTCCAATACCTTTTTTTCCTTTTTTTACATCAAATCCAACACCATTATCTTGTATTTTGATAATAAGCTGATCTGTATTTTTTAAAGAAAAATCCAAACTTACATGAGTGGCTTTAGCATGTTTTATAATGTTTTGTAAAGCTTCTTGTATAATTCTATAAATATTGGCTTTTGTTATTTCATTTAGCTCTTTCCATGAAATTTCCGGAGAAAAATGAATGCTGTGGGTAAATTTACCAATTAAACCTTTATCTTCTAATAATTGTTTAATAATTGAGGTAAAATTTATGTTAGAGCTATTAAAGTTATCACTTAATTTATGAGAAACATCTCTGATTTCTTTTTCTATATCTTGGAGTTCGTTTAATAATTCTTGATGTTTTTCCAGAGTTGTATCATCTCCTTTTAGAGGAAGAAACCCTAAACCGAAACGAGTACCAAACAATTTTCCTAAAATACCATCATGGAGTTCTTCAGAAATTCGATTACGTTCTTTAATACGCTCTTCTTCCAGTTTAGCTTGTTGTTGTAAGGTTAAAATATACACTTCTTCATTTGCTTTTTGGTGTTCAGCTTCGATGCTTAATTTTTCATTTTTCACTTTTTGTACTCGCAAAAAGTATAACAAACTTAAAATAAGCACACCGCCGATACTAGTAACGATAATCCAGATACGTTGTTGTGATAAGCGTTCTGTTTCTTCAATATATTCATCTGTTTCAAACTCAATACGGGTAAACTTGTTTTGCATACGTCGTTCTTCACTAATCAAGCTATCATTAAACTCAATATATCGGTCTAAATACTGTTTAGAGTTTTTGGTGTCTAAATTAGCAAGTTGTTGCAACGTAGTTAAATAATCACCTCCGTTTTTTATTTCTTTAGCTAAAATATTGGCTTCTTTAGCAAACTTAAATGAGGTTAACGTATCTTTTATATATTTATAATAATCAGATAATCTTATTTTTGAAGAAACTATACCTGCTTTATTATGTAAACTATCTCTGATATACAATGCTTTATAAAAATCATGTTTAATATTTGTAGTATCACACATTAATAATTTACAATAAGCTCTGTTATCTATGACTCTTGCATATTGGCTTATTTTTAATTTTTTATTGTTTAGTTCTTCTTTATAGTACTGTAATGCTTTAGTAAAGTCCCTTTTTTCAAGATATACATTGCCTATATTATTGTAAATAGCAATATATTGATCGTTTTTTTCTTTATAGTCAATTTTATTAAAATATAACAATGCTTTATTGTAGTAGAAGATAGCTTTATCATATTCTTTTATATCCATTTGTAATTGTGCTAGATGATTATACGAAATATGAAGTCGTTTATAATTTTTTAACTCTTTAAAAATTTCTATTGCTTTAATAACTAAGATTTCACTTCCCATATAATCTCTGTATCTACCTTTAAGATATGACATAGCAAAAAGCATTCTTGCTGATTCATATAATTTATTTAGATTACTGAAATATTTATATGCTTGATTATAATGGGTATAGGATTTATTGAAAGCTTGTTTTTTATTGTAGTAATCAGCATAACTCCAATGTATATCAGCAATTAAAAATGTATCTCTTACTTTATACGCAATTTTTTCAGCTTTAGAATTTATCTGTAAAAATTTAATTGTATCACCAAGTTGATAAAATTGATATGCAATAGAACTAAAATATTTTGCTTTTTGAGAGTCACTTTTAATTTCACTAGAAAAAATAAAAGCTTTTTCAAGATATTGAATTCTATTTTGTTTTACATCTTTTTTATTTTTAGATGCTTTCAAAAAATATTCAATACTATCAATACTTTGAGTCAAGCTGTAGTTTGTGAGTGAAGTATAATAATTTTTTCCGAACAGTTGTATGGAAAATAATGAAATGGTTAATAAAATAATTTTATTCATTACGAAAAATACAAATCTATGAAAAAAGTCTTTGGGATAACCAAAGACTTTTACTTATAAAATTATTTGTTAACCTTTACCGGTTCCATCATTTCCATCATTTCCATCACCAGTATCCTGAAAGGTTGTGTTGGTTGGAGTATCGGTTGAAATAACTTGTTCTTTTTTTAATTTATCGTGTAATTTTAAATCTTCACTTAAGTCAGTACAAGATGTAGTAAACACGAATAGGATAATCATAACAAAAATAGTTTTTAACGTTTTCATAACTTTGTAATTTAAATAGTTGACAATAATTTCCCTGGCCGCATTATTGCAGCTTTAGGTAGCATCGATGTTTTCGATGTAAATAAACTCGCCGTTGTTTAATTAGCGATATAGCCATACACCCCATAGCAATGGGTGTGTTAGTAGAATTTTACGGACAAATTTTTTGCCCAACAACATTGAAGACTTTTTTACTACCAAGGCCTATTGAGTACAACAGACTTCAGGAAATTCTACATTGTCATAAATTAGGAAGCGTTTGCAATTTTGGTGTGAACGCTAGTTGATTTGACCCTAAATTAGCGGGTTATCATTTTACGGTGTACGTAATTTTAGTAAGCGTTCCATTTGGATGAGTAAACGTCCTTTTTCATTTAGTATGTGCAATTTTAAACTTTTCATATTTTTTTTCAATTTTTCATATGCTCTAATATAATAAGAAATTACGATATATGCAAATTTTTTAGATATTTTAACATTTATTAAATGTAATATCCTGTATTTCATTATTTTTTTAATTATTACATAATAAAAAAGGCACCTTTTTTGAAAGATGCCTTGGATATATCGTATATTCTTATGATTCGTTTACCGCACCATACTTACCGTTTTCCAACAAGCACCCTTAATTACTATCGTATTATCAGATCCAACTTTCATCGCAAACTCACTTCCGAATTGTCTGTGTAAATACATAATTGTTGTTTTTAATTGTTAATATTTGTTTTTATTTGATGGGGCAAAGATGTGAAGTATTTTTGAAACTACCAAACTTTTAAGGTGTTAAAATTTTGATTATCAGGAATTTATGTTTTGTTTTAAAAATAGAAGATACCTGCTCGGAAAGTTCCCGAGAAAGAGCTGAGCTGCAACTTTTTGTTAGTCAATTGCTTAATGATAAAACTCAATTAGTGTATATGTTTTTAATTTTTATTCATTCAGTTCAAAAAAAAATAAAAAAAGCGCCCAAAATTTATGGGCGCTTATGTATTTCTGTAATTTTTAATTATATCATAGTTAAAAATAATATCATTTTTTAGTACATACGACGCCGTTTTTGCTTCAAAGGTTGATCTCCAATAACAAAACAAGAGCTTTCTTGCGCATTTGAACGGATATGTAATTTTATTTTTTTCATTAGAGTGCAAATATATTTGTTTTTAAAAATAGAATTTGAGTAAATTTTCTAAAAATTGGCAAAAAATGCAAAAAAAGAGGTAAAAAGTAAGTCAGTGACTTACCAAAAGTAAGTCACTGACTTACTACTTTTAAAAATAAGCCCTATATATTTGTCACGTACAAAAACAATATGTAAAAGATTACATAAACAATGAAAAAATAATACTAGGTGTCGTCGGGGAAAATTTTTATGAAAAAGAGTTATAAAGAATCGGAGATGTTCTCATTGTTTATTTGATGCAGATTTACTGCATAAAGTATTAATTGAAGATTCTTTGTAGCAATTTTTATTCGCTCATGAATGAAGGGTAAAAAAACGTCAAATATTGACGTTTTTTCTTTTTTAGACAAGTATGTTTATTTAATGTAAATTATTTAACTCACTATATTTTGTTCTTTTTACAATTAAATACTTGTACTCAAGCTAAATATCTTCTTCTTTGTTTTATTTAGAACAATTCTAGTTATTTATGATTTAATAAAGTTGTTAACTTTTTACTTATATCAATTTAAAGTTGAGATAAGAGTAAGGTAATTTAATGGACGTTGATTTGCGCTTATAAAGAAACCAAAATTATCACAATGAAAAATTTTAACTTAAGTAAGTTGACTGTAATGTCATTATCATTAGTACTATCGACCTTTGTTGGATGTCAAGACGGAGTTGACGGAATTGATGGTAAAGACGGAAAAGATGGTCAGGATGGAGTTGATGGAGCAAACGGTACAGATGCTACTGTATATTTAGCCTCTTCAAAAACACCTAACTTTTTAAAAGTTACCGGAGAGTTTTCTCACTTAAAAATTACTCCGATTTTATCTTCAGAAGATGTAATTCCTAATTCACCAAATTTTGTTTATGGTTCTATGGCAGACGGAGCCGGATTAATTGCTGAAGCTGATGAAACGTTTACGTTAATCAATAATATTGAAGCAGATTATTCTATTGCCAGAATAAAATTAAACAAGAATTTAAGACCTATTTCTGGAGAGTATATTTTAAATGCTTCTGCTACAGCTGAAACAGCGCAATGTTCAGGATCATTAATAACACCACAAGAACATGGTTTTGGTCCGTTATACCTTTCAGGAGGTGAATGGGGTGGAGCTTCAAAAGGTGTTTTTGCTACTGAACCAACTAAGAATGCAAGTGAAGCAGGTACAGCTCAAATGTTAACAGCTTTAGGACAATGGTCTACAGAAAATGCGGTAGCCATTGGTAAAGAAGCTTATGCAGGAAAAACAGTAGTGTTTATAGGAGATGATCATAGTGATAACAATGTACCATCTGGTCAGTTAGGTATGTATGTTGGTAATCAAGGAGATTTACAAGGGGGTAAGTTATATGGTTTAAAAGTTACTACAGCCGGAGTTACTTATGAAGCAGATATGAAGCAAGGTACAGAATACGAAGCAACTTTTGTAGAATTAGCTGAAAAAGAATTAAATGCTTTAGATGCTGAATGTAAAACTAAAGGAGTAATGGGATTCTCTAGATTAGAAGATATTGATTGGAGAAGAGGTTCTGCTGCTAATAATAGAGAAGTTTATTTTTGTGTAACCGGAAGAAGAAAAGATGGTTTAAAAGATAAAGGAACTTTTTACGGACGTGTATACAAATTAGTATTAAATGAAAATGATCCAACCGGAGCAGCTAAAATTACATGTGTATTAGATGGTGATATTTTAGACGGTAAGGCTAAAGAATTCCACAGCCCAGATAACATCACTGTTACTGAAAACTACGCATATATTCAAGAAGATCCTAACGGGTATTTTGATGTAGCTGAAAAAAATCACCATGCTAGATTATATCAATATAATTTAAAAACCGGGGAGTTAAAAGTTGTATTAGAGTGTAATCAAGATTATGCAGCATCTCAAGGATACGGTTCAGTTTCTACAGCGTGGGAAATTACTGGAATGCTTGATATTACTGATGTTGTTAATAATGGTAAAAACACATTTATGGTAATCACTCAAAATCATGGATGGACTCCTGCTGATGGTACTGTGTTTACAGATCCGTTAGCTAATTCAGATGTTGTTAATAGTAGTAATGAAGGTTCAGTATTACATATTATCACCGGATTAGACAGATAATATATGAAAAACATATTCAATCAAGCTAAGGCATACCTTTGTGTATGTCTTTTGCTTTTACTAATAGCTTGCGGTAAGAAAAAAGAAAAATATACAACTGTAAGCTCTATAGAAGGAGATATTAAAGAACTTTATTCATCATACTTAACAAAAACGATTCAATATTTAGATAGTATCAATGCAACAAATGAAGTAAGTAAACAGAAAGATTACTATATTCAAGCAAGAAAAAACTTTAAGTTTTCTGAACCTTTACTAGCTTATTCAGATAAAAGCAACTATAAATCTCTTAATGCTCCCAACATATTAATTGTTAAAGGTGAAGAAAGCCTGGATACTAAAGTAATGAAACCTATAGGTTTTCAAGTTATAGAAGAAACGTTGTATGAAGACTCATTAGATACTTTAGCCCTTAAAAATTTAGTTAATGTAACTAAAGCTCGATTGAAGTTAATTCAAAATAATATGGTTTTACAGTTGAAGGATTATCATATTATTTGGTTGTTAAGAGATCAGATTGTAAGAATAGCAACAACAGGAATTACGGGATTTGACTCACCGGTACTCAATCAATCATTAAAAGAATCGGAGTATACGTATACTACTATTGCCACTATTGTAAAAACGTGTCAATCTAAATTTAGTTCTGAAGAGTTATTAAACAACTTTATACAGCTTATTGAAGAAGCTCAAAAGGCTCTTCAAAGTGATTTTGATATTTTTGATAGATATGAATTTATTAAAAAACATATTCATCCTCAATTAGCTATGTTGGTTGATATTCAAAAAGATTGGAAAGTAACTTTTCCTTTTGAAATGGCTCTTTCTAATACCATGTCAACTCTTTTTTCAGAAACAGCATTGAATCAAACATTTTTTTCTGATTTAAAAAGTGATACCACTTATATTGAAGAAAAAAGAGCTTTTGGAAAAGCCTTGTTTAATGATACGTCACTCTCTAAAAAGAATAATATGGCCTGTGCTACCTGTCATGTAAAAGATTTAGGTTTTGCAGACGGAAAGAGGGTTTTTGATGAAAACCAAACACGAAACACACCAACAGTAGCTTATGCGGCTTATCAAAGAGGTTTTTTTATGGATTCAAGAGCAGGTAGTTTAGAAGGGCAGGTGGTAGGTGTTGTGAAAAATCATAACGAATTTAATATGACGATGGATTCTGTTGTAGTCAGAGTAATGAAAAACCAGGGTTATAAAGATCAACTCAAAAAGCTGTATAACAATCAAAGAATAGATTTTAATATAAGACATGCTATTGCTACTTATATCAGAACATTAAACACATTTAATTCTAAATTCGATAAGAATATACGAGGAGAAGAAGAAACCTTGACAGCAGCTGAAAAACATGGTTTTAATTTATTTATGGGAAAAGCATTATGTGCTACTTGTCATTTTGCTCCCGTTTTTAACGGTACAGTACCTCCGAATTATACTGATACAGAATTGGAATTTATAGGAACTCCTAATTTAAAACAAACAGCCATAAGTGAAGATTTAGGAAGGTATAATTTATTTAAAACCGAAGAAAGAAAGCATTTTTTTAAAACCCCAACCGTTCGTAACATTGCTAAAACAGCGCCATATATGCATAATGGGGTATTTACTACGTTAAAAGAAGTTATAGAATTTTACAACAATGGAGGAGGAACAGGTTTAGGATTTGATGCGCCACTTCAAACATTACCTTTTGATGAGTTAAAGTTAACAGATCAGGAAATCCAAGATTTAATAGCTTTTATGGAAACTCTTACAGATGAAGATTAAAAAAACGACTACCCAGGTAGTCGTTTTTTAATTAACAGAACTTTATTATTAACTACCGGAGGTTTCTTGTAATTTTGAGTATCAATAATGACCAAAACAAATAAAAAATAAATGAAGCAAATTTATTTAGGGATCATTACAGTATTTTTTTTAAGCTGTAAGCCTAACTATACAGCACAAGAAATTGTTGATTTATCAATACAAAAATCCGGGCTAAATCATATTGAAAATGCTAAAATTTCATTCGATTTTAGAGATAAGCACTATATAGCTAACAGAAATAAAGGGAATTACGAATTAAAAAGAATAACTCAAAATGATACTATAACTACTATTGATGTTTTATCTAATAAAGGGTTTGAGCGATTGGTTAATAATATACCAGTTGAATTAACGGATACTGATAAAAAACGATTTAGTAATTCGATAAATTCAGTACATTATTTTTCAATCTTACCATTTGGTTTAAATGATACTGCTGTTAACAAGAAGTTACTTGAAAATGAAACAATTCATGGTAAAGAATACTATAAAGTTAAAGTTACATTTAATGAAAACGGAGGAGGTGATGACTTTGATGATGTATTTCTTTACTGGTTTAATAAAGAAACTTTTTTAGTGGAGTTTTTAGCGTACAAATACCATACTAACGGAGGAGGAATTCGTTTTAGAGATGTTAAAAAAGAACAGTATGTGAAAAATATTCGTTTAGTAGATTATACGAACTATAAACCGGAAGATAAGCCTATAGATTTTTATACTATAGGTAAACTATATGAAGAAGGTAAACTTAAAAAGTTATCGGAAATAGAATTGAAAAATATTGAAATACATTTTGAGTAGGCGACTATTTTAAGTAGAGAAAAAATTCTATATAATTAGAATTTTTTCTTTTTCAACTCAAAATCTTTCCCTAAATAAACTCTACGTACCGTTTCATCTTCTGCAAGCTCTTCAGGAGTTCCTTCCTTTAAAATACCACCATTGTACATTAAATAAGTCCTGTCTGTAATAGCCAAAGTAGCCTGTACATCATGATCTGTAATTAAAATACCAATATTTTTATTTTTTAATTGAGCTACAATTCCTTGAATATCTTCAACCGCAATAGGATCAACACCGGCAAAAGGTTCGTCCAATAAAATAAATTTAGGATCAGAAGCTAAGCAGCGAGCTATTTCAGTTCTTCTACGTTCTCCTCCGGAAAGTAAATCTCCACGGTTTTTACGAACGTGACCTAAACTAAATTCTTCTATCAACTCTTCTAAGCGTTGTTTTCTTTCCGTTTTAGTACGATTGGTAAATTCTAAAACAGATAGAATATTATCTTCAACAGATAATTTTCTAAAAACAGAAGCTTCTTGCGCCAAATAACCAATTCCTTTTTGAGCTCTTTTATACATGGCATCTTCGGTAATTTCTTGGTTATCCAAATATATACTCCCTGCGTTAGGCTTAATCATGCCTACAATCATATAAAAAGAAGTTGTTTTACCGGCCCCATTTGGGCCCAAAAGCCCAATAATTTCTCCTTGTTCAACTTCCAAGGATATACCTTTAACAACTTTTCTCTTTCCGTAAATTTTTTGTATATCGTTAGCTCTTAACTTCATATTATTTTAAAAAACGTTTAAAAGTACTTATTATAACTTAAAAAGCTCTTAAAATACTCTTAAACGTCTGTGTATTTTATTGGTTGTTTTCTTCCAAAGCTTCCCAAAATTCCACAGCTCTTCTTAAGTGAGGAATCACAATAGTTCCGCCAACTAAAGTAGCTATAGACATGGTTTCCATCATTTCTTCTTTGGTAACTCCGTTTTTATGTGCAGTTTCTAAATGATAAGCAATACAATCATCACAACGCAAAACGGCAGAAGCTACCAATCCTAGTAACTCTTTAGTTTTTACTGATAGATGCCCTTCTGTATAAGTGTTAGTATCTAGATTAAAGATACGCTTAATTACTTTGTTATCAGATGCTAATATTTTTTCGTTCATTTTAGAACGATATTCATTAAACTCTTGGACTTTTTGAGACATATTTTTGTTGTTTTTTTAAGACAAAATTAGAAACATAAATACTTATTTCATAAAGAATCATGATAGGAACCGAAACAATTATTTGGCTGGCTACATCCGGAGGTGTTATAATAGCAGAAATTACTAAAACAAGTACTAAAGCATGTTTGCGGTATTTTTTTAGAAAATGAGGAGTAACTAATCCTATTTTCGATAAAAAGAAAATAACTACCGGTAACTCAAAAAATATAGCAACGCCAAGTATTGTGTTGGTTATTAAGCTAATGTATGCTTCTAGTTTAAAGTTGTTTTGAATAGCGTCTGAGATTTGAAAATTGTAAAAGAAATACACAGACATAGGAATGATAACGAAATAGCTAAAAAGAACTCCTAAGAAAAATAAAAGAGAAGAAACAAAAATAAAACCTTTAGACTTTTTTCTTTCAGTTTCGTGCAATCCCGGAGCTATAAAACGCCATATTTCCCATAATACGTAAGGAAAAGCTACAACAAATCCTAAAATTAATGATGACCAAATTCCGGTCATTAATTGTTGTGTAGGGTTTAAAGCTTGAAGTGTTTGCTTAAATTTAATATCACAGAAACTACTATCTATTCCTATTGATGAAAATACTTTACAAAAGAATTGATAAGTTGAAAAATCGGACTTTAAATGAGCTAATAAAACATTGTCAAAAACAAAATTAATGTTTGCAAAAATTAAAATAGCTATAATAAAAATAGCGGCAAAACTACGAACCAAGTGCCATCTTAACTCTTCAAGATGTTCTAGAAAAGACATTTCTTTTGAAGCCATACTTAAAATATTCCTTCTTTAATTAAATCATGTAAATGAACAACACCTACATACTCTTTAGCGTCGTTAGTAACTAATATTTGTGTAATGCTATTATTTTCAAGAGTATCTAAGGCTTCAACAGCCATAGCGTCAACATGAATTGATTTCGGGTTTTTACTCATAATATCAGTAGCTGTAAGTGTGTCAATTTGAGTTGTTTTACTTAACATTCGCCTGATATCACCATCAGTAATAATTCCAATAATTTTATTTGAATCATCAATAACTGCAGTAACACCTAATCTTTTTTCTGAAATTTCAATAATAACTGTTGTTATAGGATCTGTAGGTGAAACTTTAGGTAATTCATTATTTTTTATAAGATCAGAAACCCGTAAATACAACCGTTTTCCCAAAGCACCTCCCGGATGATATTTAGCAAAATCACTACTGGTAAAACCTCTTAATTCTAATAAGCAAACCGCTAAAGCATCACCTAAAACAAGCTGAGTTGTTGTGCTGGTGGTCGGTGCTAAATTGTTAGGGCAGGCCTCTTTTTCAACATATGAATTAAGAACAAAATCAGCATTTTTCCCTAAAAAAGAATCAGGATTTCCTGTAATGGCTACAATTTTATTGTTAGAATTTTTAATAAGAGGAACCAATACCTTTATTTCCGGAGTATTTCCACTTTTAGAAATACAAATAACGGTGTCATTTTCTTGTACATTTCCTAAATCACCATGAATGGCATCAGCAGCATGCATAAATACAGCTGGAGTACCTGTTGAATTTAAGGTTGCAACAATTTTAGTAGCTATGTTGGCACTTTTTCCTATTCCTGTAACAATAACCCGACCATTTGACTTGAGTATAAAGTTTACAGCATCTACAAAGGAATTATCTAATAAATTTATTAAATTAGCAACAGCATTACTTTGCAAAAGGATAGTATCTTTAGCAGTTGAAAGGATATCGCTTGAATTTTTCAAGATATAAAATTTAGTTATCAAAATGAAGTTGTAAAAATAGAAATATTTTAGGTACAAAATCTCATAAAAAAAGAGATTATAACATTTTATCTAGAGTTTTTTTATAAATTAGTTTTTGTTTTTAATTTTGTTATTAAAAAGATGGATATAGAGCAGTCGGATTTATATGAGTCGTTAAAGAAAATTTTTGGATTTAATCAATTCAAAGGTTTACAAGAGGATGTTGTAAATAGCATTTTAAACAATAAAAATACGTTTGTGATAATGCCAACGGGGGGCGGAAAATCACTATGCTATCAATTACCAGCATTAATGAAGGAAGGAACAGCTATTGTTATTTCTCCATTAATTGCTTTAATGAAAAACCAGGTTGACGCTATTAGGGGGATTTCAGAACAACAGGGAATAGCCCACGTTTTAAATTCTTCATTAAATAAAACGGAAATCAATCAGGTTAAATCTGATATTGAGGAAGGAATAACTAAGCTACTATATGTAGCACCGGAATCTTTAATTAAAGAGGAGTATGTTTCTTTCTTACAATCTCAGAAAATTTCATTTGTAGCTATAGATGAAGCTCACTGTATCTCTGAATGGGGGCATGATTTCAGACCAGAGTATAGGAATTTAAAAAATATTATTAAGCAAATAGATAATGTACCAATTATTTGTTTAACAGCTACTGCAACAGAAAAGGTACAGGAAGATATTTTGAAAACATTAGGAATGACAGACGCTAATGTTTTTAAAGCTTCATTTAATCGCCCTAATTTGTTTTATGAAGTAAGACCTAAAACAAAAGATGTTGAAAAAGATATTATAAAGTTTATCAAACAACGTTTAGGGAAATCAGGAATTATATATTGTTTAAGTCGTAAAAAAGTAGAGGAAATTGCTCAGGTTTTACAAGTAAACGGTATACAAGCAGTTCCGTATCATGCAGGTTTAGATGCAAAAACCAGAGCAAAACATCAAGATATGTTTTTGATGGAAGATTGCGACGTGGTGGTAGCAACGATAGCTTTTGGTATGGGAATTGACAAACCGGATGTACGATATGTTATTCATCATGATATACCTAAAAGTTTAGAAAGTTATTATCAAGAAACTGGAAGGGCAGGACGTGATGGAGGTGAAGGCTATTGTTTAACGTTCTATTCATATAAAGATATAGAAAAGCTTGAAAAGTTTATGGCTAATAAGCCGGTAGCTGAGCAAGAAGTTGGACATGCACTTTTACAAGAAGTTGTAGGGTATGCCGAGACATCTATGAACAGACGTAAGTACCTGTTACATTACTTTGGAGAAGAATTTGATGAAGTAAATGGAGAAGGTGCAGACATGGATGATAATATGCGAAATCCTAAGAAAAAGTTTGAAGCTCAAACTGAGGTAGAAAAACTTTTGTCTGTAATAGTTGAAACCAATGAAATGTACAAACCTAAAGAGATTGTTAACACAATTATAGGTAAAGAAAATGCGTTGTTAAAATCACATAAAACCCATAAACAACCTTTCTTTGGTATAGGTAAAGAAAAAGACGTACATTATTGGAATGCATTAATCAGACAAGTACTGGTGGCAGATCTCATAAAAAAAGAGATTGAACAATACGGTGTTTTAAAAGTAACAAAAGAAGGTAAAGATTTTATAAAGAATCCAACTTCTTTTATGATGACTGAAAACCACGTATATACTACTGATGATGATGGTACCATTATAACGAATAGCAAATCTTCCGGAGGTGTAGATGATAAGTTGGTGGGAATGTTGAAAGATTTACGTAAAAAAGTAGGTAAAAAACTAGGCGTACCTCCTTTTGCTGTATTCCAAGATCCATCTATTGATGATATGGGATTAAAATATCCAATAACATTAGATGAATTATCCAAAGTTCATGGAGTTGGTGAAGGAAAAGCTAAAAAATACGGAAGTGATTTCATAAGTTTAATTAAAGCTTATGTTGAAGAAAATGATATTATCCGACCTGACGATTTAATTGTAAAAAGTACAGGAGTTAACTCAGGGTTAAAATTATACATCATTCAAAATACAGATAGAAAATTACCACTGGAAGATATAGCAAGTTCCAAAGGTTTGGAAATGTCTGAGTTGATAAAGGAAATGGAAGCTATTGTTTTTTCGGGAACAAAATTAAACATAGATTATGCTATAGATGAATTGTTAGATGAAGATCAACAACAAGAAATTCATGAGTATTTTATGGAGGCAGAAACGGATAAAATTCAAGAAGCTTTAGATGAATTTGATGGAGATTATGATGATGATGAATTGCGTTTAATGCGAATAAAGTTTACGAGTGACATAGCAAATTAATAAACTAAACTAAAAAGAATAAGAATAGCATGAAAACTAATACATACTTACATTTTAATGGAAATTGTGAAGAAGCAATGAACTACTATGCCGATATTTTAGGAGGTACTATAACCATGATGATGCAATTTAAAGAAGCACCGGAAGAAGTCCTTAAAAATATACCGGATTTTGCTAAAGAATTAATTATGCATTGCACATTAGAAGTAAGTGACGATATGGCTATTTTAGCTTCTGATTATTTAAATGCCGATGAAAAGTTTAATGCCGGAAATAACTTTGCCATAAGTTTAAATGCTGATGATGAAGATGAAGCATTATCTGTATTTAATGGATTAGCTGAAGGAGGTACCATATTAATGCCTTTTGAAGACGCCTTTTGGGGTGGTAAATTTGGGATGTTAAAAGATAAATTTGGTGTAAGCTGGATGATGTCATTGGAAGATGATAGTCAAATTTCATAATGAATACAGAAGTTACCCAATATATAACAACAAATAATACATGGACGCAAGAGTTATCGCTCTTGCGTTCTTCTTTATTAGAACTTTCTTTAGAAGAAACTATAAAATGGGGAAAACCAGCATATTTATATAAAGGAAAAAATATTTTAGGAATAGCAGCTTTTAAAGAATATGTATGTTTATGGTTTCATCAAGGAGTCTTTTTGAAAGATGAATACCAAGTATTGATAAATGCGCAAGAAGGAAAAACAAAAGCAATGCGCCAATGGAGATTTTATTCAATTCAAGATATAACTATTCTAATGGTTAAAGAATATGTGCTTGAAGCTATGAAAAATGCTGAAGAAGGAAAAGTGTTGAAACCTAAAAGGAATAATATTCCTATTGAATTACCTAAAGAATTACAAGAGAAATTTATAGAGAATAAACTTCTACAAGAAAAATTCGAGAACTTCTCATTAAGTAAAAAAAGAGAGTTTTCTGAATATATTACGGAAGCTAAACGAGAAGATACAAAGCAAAAACGTTTAGAAAAAATAATTCCATTAATACTAAATAGTATTGGATTACATGATAAATACAGGTAAGATGTTATTTATTATACTCATCAAAAGATCCGTCTTCATATAAAAGGATTACTTTTTTAATTTTTTTGGTTGAATTCAACCTCTCTGAGAATTGCATATTTGAAACAACATCGTCCTTCTGTTCTGTTTGCTCAAATAATGAAGGAGTAACTATATCTGTTTTTTTGAGCTGATACTCCTGAGTTGAATTGTTATTTTTTTCTACTGCATTATTTTTTTTAGGAAATGTACCTTCACCATTTAATAACCAATACAAATCTACTTCCGGAAATTTATCTACAATCTTTAGTACAAAGTCTAAACTTGGTTTATTTCTTCCAGACATTAAATGAGACATACTAGATCGTTGAACATCAATTGTATCAGCAAAAGTTGAAGATGTTAAATTGTAATGATCTAAAATAGTTTTTAAACGTAAAATGAAATTATCAAAATTCACAATTGTAAAATATATAATCAATACACAAATGTAACAAAATAAAATAGATTAACAAAATTGAATAGATTTATAAATAACACACAGTATAATTAAACTAAAACTTAAGATAGTGATTCTTAAATCACTTAAAAATAGGTATTTAATACTGTATTATAAAAATATCTTATAAATACAGCTGAAAAACTCGGTATTTAATTGGTTACAAATGTCAATAACATTTTTCGAATAAGGGTGTGTTTACAAATGTAATTAACACTGTTTTAAATGATATTCATATAGCTCGTCTAAATTACTTTACATGGGATAAGTAATAGGCTTTATTATACAGTAAACTATGAATGAGTGGTAAAAAGCAGGTAACATTTAATATATCAGTTGTTAAAACGAATTTTTTAATATTTTATAACACTTAATATACTAAATATCAGTATTTATAAATAGTATTAACTAAATGATTACTTAAATAGTGTAGAGCGTATGTAACAAACTATAATTACTGACAAAATAGTGCTAATTCTGACTGTGATACTGAGTATTATTACGTAAAAACTGGAAATTTCATAATTTACAAATGTAAATTTATTGATATTTTAAGGATTAGCTTTGATAAAATGGGGTAAGGCTGAATACAATATATTATTGTTTAAAAATATACATTAATAATTATCAAAAGTTAAGTTGTATAAAACTAAAATACTATAGTTTTGCCGTAAAGTACTCTTTGGCATTTTAATTGCAAAATACAAGTTATAATGAAACTATAACCATTTATGAAAAAAACTATACTATTATTATTATGTGCTTTAATTTATGCGTGTAGCAGTGTTAAATCAACACAGGAAGCTATTAATAAAGGAAATTATGATGAGGCCATAAACTTATCTTTAAAAAAATTAGTAAGCAATAAAACAAAGGAGAAAAATGAGCCTTATGTTATAATGTTACAAGATGCATTTAATAAAGCAACTTCGAGAGATTTATCAGAAATTGACTTTTTAAAAAAAGATGACAACCCTGAGAACTTAGAAAAAATATTCAACCTATATGTAGCATTGAATAATAGACAAGAAAGAATCAGACCTCTTTTACCTTTAAGAATCTTCTCTTCAGGAAAAAATGCTGCTTTCAATTTTAAAAATTATGACGATTTAATCATCAATTCAAAAAATGACTTTTCTGATTATTTATATGCTGAGGCTAAAAATATTTTTGGTTCAAAAAATAAACAAGATTACAGAAGAGTTTATAAGGACTTAGAATATTTAGATAGAATAAATCCTAATTATAAAGATGTAAGACAATTATTAGATGAAGCTCATGCTATTGGAACAGACTTTGTATTTGTATCAATGAAAAATAAAACAGATAAAGTTATTCCGAAAAGATTGGAAGAAGATCTATTAAATTTTGAAGCGTATCAACTTAATGATTTTTGGACAGTTTATCATAATAAAAAAGATAGAAGAGTTAATTACGATTTTACGCTTGAGCTGATTTTTAGAGATATCAAAATTTCTCCGGAACACATTTATGAAAAAGAATTTGTAAAAGAAAAACAAATAAAAGATGGTTATAAATATTTATTAGATAGTAATGGTAACCAGGTGAAAGATAGTTTAGGCAATAAAATTAAAGTAGATAAGTTTATAAAAGCTACGTGTCATTTTTATCAATTTACACAATCAAAATCTGTTCAGGTAACCGGCCAAGTTAGATTTGTAAATAACTACACAAAACAATTGGTAGAATCATTTCCATTACAAAGTGAATTTGTTTTTGAACATGTTTATGCTAACTATAAGGGGGATAAACGTGCTTTAGAAAAGCAGTATATAGATTTATTAGGGTACCGTTCGGTTCCTTTTCCTAGTAATGAACAAATGATTTATGATGTTGGTAAAGATGTAAAAGAAAAGCTTAAAGCTATTATAACCAGAAATAAATTTAGAAATTAATAAGGAAAAATTTCAATAAAAAAATAAGGCACGCAAAAGCGTGCCTTTTTAATATTATTAATCTAAAACCCTTCTAAAACAGACTAATATTATTAATCTGCAAAGGTATTATTAAATTTTAAATAGTTTTGTAACATTTGTTACAAAACTATTTTTCAATATTTTCAATCCACTTTCTTGCATTAACAAAAGCTTCTAACCAAGGTGAAACTTCATCTTTTCTGTCTTGTGGATAGTAAGCCCAGTTCCATTGGAAAGTAGAACGCTCAATATGTGGCATCGTTACTAAATGACGCCCCGTTTTATCACATAGCATTGCCGTGTTATAATCTGAACCGTTTGGATTATTAGGATAGCCTTCATATCCATATTTAGCCACAATATTATACTTGTCTTCAGTTTCCGGTAAATTGAATTTTCCTTCTCCGTGAGAAATCCAAACTCCTAATTCAGTGCCAGCTAAACTAGATAACATTACTGAATTATTTTCTTGAACTTTTACAGACGTAAACGAACTTTCGTGCTTTTTAGATTCATTGTGTAACATCTTACCATGTTCACTATGTTCTGGATTAATTAATTCTAATTCCATAAACAACTGACATCCGTTACAAATACCAACAGAAAGTGTATCTTCTCTGTTAAAGAAATTTTTCAAAGCAGTATTCGCTTTTTCATTATATAAAAATGCTCCGGCCCATCCTTTAGCAGAACCTAAAACATCTGAATTAGAAAAACCTCCAACGGCTCCAATAAATTGAATATCTTCCAACGTTTCACGACCAGAAATTAAATCTGTCATGTGAACATCCTTCACATCAAAACCAGCCAAATACATAGCGTTTGCCATTTCACGTTCAGAGTTAGAACCTTTTTCACGAATAATAGCAGCTTTAGGTCTGTTAGTTACAGTACCCACAGTATCAATAAGCTTTCCTGTAAAATGAGTTGGAAATGTATATTGTAAAGGTTGGTTTTTATAGTTGTCAAAACGATCTTTAGCTAAACCATTAGCTGTTTGCTTTTGATCTAATAAATACGAAGTCTTATACCAAGTATCTCTTAATTCAGCAACCGATAAAGCAAAAACATCAGATCCGTTTTTAATATTTAATCGATCAGATTCAGTTACTGAACCTATTTTAAAGAATTCAATATTATTATCTGCTAAAGTTTGTTCAACAGAAGCATCTGTTGCTTGGAAAACAATTCCAGAGTTTTCAGCAAATAACAATTTGATACTATCAGCTTCGTTTAAAGCAGATAAATCTAAGTTTGCACCTACATTTACATTTGCAAAACATAATTCTAATAAAGTAGTAATCAATCCTCCTGATGCAACATCGTGACCAGCAACGATTTTTCCTTCCTTAATTAAACTCTGTAAAATAGTAAATGCTGATTTAAAGAACTCATTATTAGTAATCGTAGGAGCAGAGTTTCCTAATTTATTTACTACCTGTCCAAATGAACTTCCTCCTAATTTAAAATCATCTTGTGATAAGTTGATATAATAGATATCTCCTTTGTTTGCTTGTAAAACAGGCTCTACTACTTTTGTAATATCGTTACAGTTTGCAGCAGCAGAAATAACTACAGTACCCGGAGAAATTACTTCTTCATTTGGATATTTCTGTTTCATCGATAAAGAATCTTTTCCTGTTGGAACGTTGATTCCTAAATCGATAGAGAAATCAGAAACCGCTTTTACTGCTTTATATAAGCGAGCATCTTCACCTTCATTTTTACAAGGCCACATCCAGTTTGCCGATAATGAAACCGATTGTAAACCATCTTTTAAAGGAGCCCAAACAATATTTGTTAGAGCCTCAGCGATTGAATTTTTACTTCCAGCTTCAGGATCAATTAATCCAGAAATAGGAGAGTGTCCAATCGTAGTAGCAATACCTTCCTTACCTTTATAATCTAAGGCCATTACGCCAACATTGTTTAGTGGAATTTGTAAAGAACCAACACATTGTTGTTTTGCTACTTTTCCACCTACACAACGGTCAACTTTGTTAGTCAACCAATCTTTACAGGCAACAGCTTCTAATTGTAAAACTTGTGCTAAATACTGAGTAAAGTTTTCTTTAGAATACCCCACATCAGCATACTTACGATCAACTGTATGATCAGTCATAATCGTTTTTGGAGAACTACCAAACATGTCTTCTAAAGATAAATCCATTGGTTTGTTTCCGTTAGTTTTAGATTCAAAAGTAAAGCGGTGATCCCCAGTAACGTCACCTACAGTGTACATAGGTGAACGTTCACGTTCAGCAATCTTATTAAGGGTGTTTATATGTTTTTCAGCAATCACTAACCCCATACGTTCTTGAGATTCGTTTCCAATAATCTCTTTATCAGATAGCGTAGGGTCTCCAACTGGTAATTTATCTAAATCGATTTTTCCACCCGTATCTTCTACTAATTCTGATAAACAGTTTAAGTGCCCACCAGCTCCATGATCATGAATAGAAATGATAAAATTCTCATCACTCTCTACCATACCACGAACCGCGTTGGCAGCACGTTTTTGCATTTCAGGATTTGAACGTTGTACTGCATTTAATTCAATTCCTGTTGAAAATTCTCCGGTATCAGCAGAAGAAACCGCAGCTCCTCCCATACCAATACGGTAGTTTTCACCCCCTAGAATTACTATTTTATCTCCTTCTTGTGGTTTATCTTTTATGGCTTGGTCTTTTTTACCATACCCAATACCACCTGCTTGCATGATTACTTTATCAAAACCAAGTTTACGAGCATCTTCTTCATGCTCAAAAGTAAGAACAGAACCACAGATTAAGGGTTGGCCAAATTTATTACCAAAATCAGAAGCTCCGTTAGAAGCTTTGATTAAGATATCCATAGGCGTTTGGTATAACCATTTACGCTCATTCATTCCTTTTTCCCAAGGACGATTCTCTTCTAAACGAGAATATGAAGTCATATAAACAGCAGTACCTGCTAATGGTAACGATCCTTTACCTCCAGCTAATCTGTCACGAATTTCACCTCCTGAACCGGTTGCAGCACCATTGAAAGGCTCAACCGTAGTAGGGAAGTTGTGTGTTTCTGCTTTTAAAGAGATAACAGATTCAAATTCTTTTGTTTCGTAAAAATCTGGTTTGTCTGCACTTTTAGGAGCGAATTGTTCCACTTTTGGTCCTTGAATAAAAGCTACATTGTCTTTATAAGCAGATACAATATCGTTAGGATTCTTTGCAGACGTTTCTTTAATTAATTTGAATAAAGAAGTAGGCATTTCTTCACCATCAATAACAAAAGTTCCGTTGAAAATTTTATGACGACAGTGCTCTGAATTTACTTGAGAGAATCCAAATACTTCAGAATCTGTTAATTTTCTACCAATTTTAGTAGCTACTTCTTCTAAATAAGTAATTTCTTCTTCGCTTAAAGCCAATCCTTCTTGCTCATTATAAGCAGCAATATCCTCAATTACTAAAATAGGTTCCGGTTGAATATTGATTGTAAAAGTCTCTTGGTTTAATCCGTTAAACTTTTGAGAAATCATAGGGTCAAAGCCAGAAAAATCATCAGCAACGGCTTCAAATTCTTCTATTCTGATTATACCGGAAATCCCCATGTTTTGGGTAATTTCAACAGCGTTGGTACTCCAAGGAGTAATCATTGCTGCTCTAGGGCCAACAAAAAAGGCGTCAAGAGACGCCGCATTTATTTTCGGTTGGTTGCCAAATAACCATGTTAATTTCGAAATTGTTTCAGATGTTAATTCTTCTGTTGTTTGAACAGCAAATACTTTACTGCTTACGTTTCCAAAGAAATGAATCATTATAGTTGTGTTTGTGTGTGTTTTTGAAAGGTGTAAATTTAGTTTTTTTACCCGAATTAGAAGCATAAAAAAAGCAGTAAAATTTTACTGCCCTATTTCTGTTTTTTCCGGTATTCTATTACGTTCTATTTTACCTTTTTTGAGTGCTTTATAATTTTCATAACAATTCAAAACGGCTTCTATTAGTTGTAAATCACTGGCTTTTTTAATGAAATATTCAGAATAGTCACAGTCAGATAATAACTTGTTTAATTCAGCTCTGTCCATTTCAAGATATTCCATCATAACTTCTCTATCAAATTTACCGGCTAACATTTTGCGTAAATCATCTTCTTTTTTAAGTTTTTGAAGCTTTTGAAGTTGCCTTGGTTTTTTTCCGAATAAATTGTAAACTAAATCTACAGGGTTAAGTAATTTAGCTATTGGCGAAGCTATTTTTTGAGGACGTCCTACTTCATAAGTTTGTGGTAGTCCGTTAATATGTATTCTGGTAAATCTATCTTTTGGAACTTGTTTCACATCTACTTCTAAAACACCAATTAATTTTGTTGATTTAATAATAATCTCTTTAATTTCCTCCGGTTTTTCTGTTAAAGAAATTTCTACTTCATTACCTTTTAAAAGGTCATTGGTAATCTTAAGCTTTATAGATGAATATCCTAAAAATGAAACTAATACTGTGTCATTTGCTTTAGCACTTAATTCAAATAAACCTTGTTCATTAGTTATAGTACCAACAACAGTATTAAGATTTAAAATATGGGCAGCACTTAAAGGTTTTTTAGATTCGTTATCTACAATTTGTCCTTTTAAGCTACTTTCCTTATCATTTTGAGCTGTTGCTATCAGTGAAAAAAACATAATAACAACGGCAATTATATGTCTGTTTTGCATATTGCGAAAATAAGAATAAAAGCTATTGGTTTAGTTAATAATCTGTGAATATTAGCGATAATAAAAAAAAGATATTTTTAAGAGTATATAATTTTAAAAGCCTTCTTATATAGCAATACATAGTAAAACATAAAGTACCATGCGCAGGTACTGTTTTACTACCGGCTATATATTGTAAGCTGCATTAAATGTAGTATCTGTAACATCTTAAACACATATTTAATTACTGATCAGGTGTGATATTATTGATGTTATTCTTTAAGTTTTAACCAACAATTTAATGTTTCTATCATAAAACATAGAAAATAGGAACTTGCATGTATAGGCATGCGAAAAAATTAATTATTCATTATTAATAAAAACTAAAAAATGAAATACCCTTCAATACTAATTAGTAGTATTTTGCTACTAATCATTTCATGTCAAAATGACGAAATTGCGCGAGAAATTTCCCCAACTACTAAACAAGTAGCGCAATTTATAAATCAAGATATACCAGATGGTATTACTGATATACAAATAAAAGAAGCTGAAAAAGGTTTGAGTGCCAGAGGAGAGGCTGTAGAAGAAAATTGTGTTGATACTAAAGTTTCTTTCAACCAAACAGATTCAGATTTTTTTATTTTAGATGCTAATAGCTCTTTATTATGGCCGGGAAATTTAGTGGCTTCCAGGTCAATTCAAGAAGGAGCACCTGTATCTATACCTATATCAGAAACAGATAGAAATTCAGTAGAGGTAAGAGTTAATGTTTTATCAGGAACATCAGCTCCTACATCAAAAACAATAGAAGCACCAACCCCTGGGAAAGTTCAGGATAATTTGAATGCTATTTTAAATGCTTATTATAAAAGTGATGCTAAATTTCCGGCTAGTTTTGATATATCTATTCAACGAATTTATGATGAAAAACAGTTTCAATTATCATTAAATGCAGGATATTCAGGACCAAGTGTTAGTGTAGCCGGAAGCTTTGGATTAGATTTTTCAAAGCAAAAAACTAGATATGCAGTAACATTAAAACAGCGTTTCTTTACTGCTTCTGTAGCGCCTAAAGAAGGTATTATTGGTGTTAACGGGTGGTTAGATAAAGATGTAAATCCGGAAAGGTTAACTCCTTATGTTACAGATTATTTAAATGTAAGTGCAGACCAACAAAATCCTTCAGCTTATATAGAATCAGTTACTTATGGTAAGTTGTACACGCTTATATATGAGTCAACTAGTAGCTCATTAGAAGTAGAAGCGGCATTAAATTTTGCTTACAAATCAATAGGCACAAGTGTGAATGCAGAAATAAAGGCTAAATACAGCTCTATTTTTAACGAATCTTCTGTTAAAGTAAAACAGCTAGGAGGTAGTGCTACTTCAGGAATAGCTTCTTCATTAGCAGCTATGGCTAATAATTTAGATAAAGTTGTTGAGTTTTTAAAGGAAGGAGCAGAGGTGTCTATAGATAATCCTGGGTATCCTATTTCTTATAAGGTAAATTATACGTATGATAACAGACCTTTTAAAGTAACTTCTAATTTAGAATATATTAAAAGAGATTGTGATTTGGTGTATTATGATAACATTAGAGTAGATCCTACGAATGTTGCTTTATACGGAAGTGATCATGGAACTAGCGGGGCAGAACTTTTTGGTAGATTTTATGTAGAAAAATATGATAGAGAGTTAGGAACTTGGTATCAAACAGGACGTAAAATTTACTGGGGTTATGGTATTGATAGCTATGTTGGAAGAGATTATTATCGATTTGGTGAAAAGCGATCAGTTGCAGATGGACAAGTCGTTGATTTTAAAGCAAAAGCTCGTATTGGAGAACGCTTTAGAATAGTATCTGTAGTAGGTGAATGTGATTCAGGATGTTATGTGTATACAGATGGAACTATGAGTTCAAATGAATACGAGTATAATGCTACTGTAAAAAAATGGGTAGATTATACTAAGCGTAATCCGTATGTTGATGATTATTCAGTAGGAGGCAGTTTTAATGACAGAACTTGGAACGGAGTTAAAACTATTGTTCAAGGAGATACTTGTTATTTAGACTATGATACTTATATTCTTCAATAAGTAATAATCAAAAAACCATCAATAATTTTATTGATGGTTTTCTTTTTTGTTAATATAATTCAATAGAAGAGACAATGTGGTTTTTATTCAAAACCGTTAAATTCATTTCTAATGAAACCTCTCACTATTTTTTTTAGATCATCTGGGCAATGTTCATTGGGATAAATCATTCTTACTATTTTTTGATCTCTAATAGTATGATTCCATTGAACTAATTCTTTGATTTTTTTAGAATCAATTCTATACTTATTCTCCCTTAAATAATTTTTAATGTTGTTTTCCAGTAAAGCAATCTTACTATCAAACTCATTCATTTTTAAAATGCTGTTAAATGTCATATTCTCTGGAAATGTTTTAAAGTTAAAAATTTGATACAAAGAACACTAGGGGGAATTCTAATATATAAGCAAATATATCTTTTATTGTTTTAAATAAAAATACTCAATATTACTAGTTGATCTATCAGGGTTAACCCTTAATTGAATAGGTAATACCCCTTAAATCATTTGCTTAAGCTATAAAAATATAAAATAAAATGAGAAAAAGCTCCTAATGGGAGCTTTTTCTGTATCAAGGGGAAACTTTATACTTAAAGGGGAATCTTATTTTCTTGTTTCTGATAGTAAAATTACTATTGATTTTCGCTTGAAAAATTAAATATCGTTGGTTTGAAATTTTTTAACGGTGAATAGACTTATATGTAGGATTAATAAAAAAGCTATGAAAATAATTCATAGCTTTTTTTATTATATATAAAAAGAAATTTACTTTACATGAATTTCTTTAATAGTAGCTGTAGAATCACAACGAATAACATATAAACTAATATGTTGTAAGCTATCTTTTCCTGTGATAAAATATTCTGCACAAGGCTTTGTTCTAGGTTTACTTTTACCAAAGTCAACATCACCATGCTTCAATATAGAAGAAATTAGCGAGGTATCAATTTTTTTAGTAACTAATACTTCTTTAGCTTCTTCAGAAAAAATACGTTCTTTTGTTCGGATTGACTTTAACGTTCGGGCATCCATACCATAATCGAAAGTAACATTTTTATTTTTCCAAAAATAAAGTACACCAACAGATCCCAAAGCTACCCCTATTAAATAATATCCTACACGTTTTAGTAATTGCATAATTTTATATTTCAGGTGCAAAAGTAGAAATAAATATACTGTTTTGCTAAAAAAAGAAAACCAAAGAAAGCTTGTTTTCTCCGGTTTTCTAAAAACTTCTAATAATGATTAAAATGAAAATTATATAGGTATAAATGCTTGAATTTTATAAAATTCTTTAGAATTTAAATTATCTCCGGATACATTTGGTCCTGCAGCAAATCTAAACCATACTCCATTGTTAAGCGTTGTTTTAATATAAGCTCCTAAAAATTGATAAAGCGTTTTTGTGTCACCGGCATCGGCTCTGGTTTGTCCTAAATGCTCATAAAATGCCCCAAAAGATAAGTGATCGTTAACTTTATAACCGGGAATTACCCAGTTTAATAACAAATCTTGAGAATTACCTTCACCTCTTAGACTTTTATAGTAGGCTGTATAAGCTTCAAACTCAAACTTACCGGAATTATATACCATAAATAAACTAGGAATAATACTTTCGGCAATTTTAGTTTCTTGTGCTCCTGATAAAAGTTTACCGTGCCCAAAACCTAAACTAGGGTTTAAATACAATTTATTATTAGCCAAAGAGTACCCTAAACCAACACCGGTTTCTAGGAATAAATCTTTCCCTTGATTACCAAAAGAAGGGTTTACCCAAAAAACACTATAAAAGGTTAGATTTTTCTTAGGTTTAAGCTCATGAGAACCTAAAAAAACATTATTAAATCCGGCGCCACTATTATGAATTGGCATAATGGCAAAAGAAGTTTTTCCTTTTTTTCCTTCCTCTTGAGCTTGTACAGCAAAAGAAATTAATAATAGATATAGGATATAAATTAATCTGATTTTTTTCATGATTGATATAGGTTTAGTTTTTTAATTGGTACATTGAGTTAAAGTTTGCAGATCGTTTTTCAAGGAAAGCGTTCATGCCTTCTTTTTGATCTTTGGTATTGAAAAGAGAATGAAAAATCCTTCGTTCAAAAACAATCCCATCTTTCAGGCTACATTCTAAAGATTGGTTGATGGATTCTTTTGAAGCTATTAAGGCTGTCTTGGAGTAGTTAGCTAAATCTTTAGCATATTTGATAACATTGGTTAAAAAATTTGTTTGTGGAAATATTTTAGAAACCAATCCTATTTTTTCTGCTTCTTCAACCTCTATATTTCTGCCGGAAAGAATTAGTTCCATCGCTTTTGATTTTCCAACTAAGGAGGTAAGTCGCTGGGTACCGCCAATTCCGGGGATAACTCCTAATTTAATTTCAGGTTGCCCAAAAACAGCGGTTTCTGAAGCTAAAATAATGTCACACATCATAGCTAATTCACAACCTCCACCCAAAGCGTATCCTGAAACGGCGGCAATAACAGGTGTTTTTATTTTTGAAAAAACTTCCCAATACCCAAAGTAATCTTCTTCAAACATTTGAGAAAAATTTTTACTCGCCATTTCTTTAATATCAGCTCCGGCGCAAAAAACATTTTCACTTCCTGTAATGACAATGCAACCTACACTTGGTGATTGATCATATTTTTTTAATTTAGAAATCAGCTCATACATGGTTTCAGAATTGAGTGCATTCAGAGCACTAGGGCGGTTTAATTTGGCAATGACAACCCTGTCTATTTGTTCAAATAGTACATTCATTATTTATTATGTTTAATTGATTATTATGAATCCCAGATAGCTCCATAAGCAGGAATTCCTCTATACTCCATATTATGAACAACTTTCTTAGTAAGACTTTGGTTAGAAATACAAATCACAGCCTCAGCATTAAAATCGGAATAAGCTTGGTAAGCAAGTTTGACTAAATCGGGCTTACCATCAGCATCCGTATCCCAAATAATAGCATTTGGCTGTACTTTTTTTATCTCATTAACTAAATTGGTTCCGTAGGTTTTTTCCGGGTTTCTTGTTGCCCATACTAAAACTGAAGGAGTTTCATTGAGTAATAGGTGAGGTAAACAAGGGCCAATGCCACTACCGGTAGCAACCCATATTACTTTATTGAATAACTTGTCAACATTACCAACACCTGCGGTAGGAATTCCTTTAACCCATATTTTTTCAGGCTTTTCAGAAATAAATTTTCCGGTCCAATCTCCCGCACGAGAAATTGTTAATCGGAATCCATCTTTTTTCGGACTCGGAACATTAGCAAATGAGTGCCATTCTAATAAGGGACGAGTGCTCAATGCGGTTGAAGAACCAGCAAAAGGCGTTACCCCATAGTTAAAAGAAGTTAAGGCAACATGATTTGAAGGTTTAACAATATCAATAGCTACTTTTTTTAATCGTAACCAAGGTAAAACAACACTAATTGTTATGGTCATCAATATCCAAAAGTCAACACTATACACAATAGACACTTGTTCATTTTTAAGACCGATAAATAAGAACATTTGCACCCAAAAGAGCAGTAAAACCGTCCAACCACCTAATCGATGAGTCAGCTCAAATTGATTATGGTACTTTGCTCTCATTTTAGGCAAAGCCATTAGAACGATTATGAAAAGTAGTGCCAATATAAATACGGGTATAACCATTATTTCAGTACTCACACCAGGTAATGAATTGGTATAATGATAATATAATGAAGCCACAAAAACTAAATACCATAAAGTCCCCATTGTGGTACTGGCACTGTGAATTCCTCCAAAATGATACACTTTAGCGGCAATTCTTCTAATAAACAAAGGCCAATTTTTAGGTACGCTGGTAGCTATTGTAAACAATAGGTTAATAATGTATTGTTGTCTGATTAAAATACCTATTGCAAAATTGATTAAAACAACTAGAGCTATATTATCAATGGCAATACCGTTTTTATGAAACCAATTCCAAGTTGTTGTTGCTTTTATAAAGATTATAATATTTACTACAGAAACTAAAATAAATAATCTGTGATAAGGTATGAATAAAGGGCTTTTACCTAATCTGTATAAAAAACTTTTTTTTGGCGGTAAAACTATATTTTCCATGATATTATTTGATTAAGGATTCTTTCAATTTTCTTTTATCAATTTTACCTCTTGATGTTTTTGGTAATTCTTCTAAAAAAACAAATTCATCAGGCAAATAGTAATACGGAAGATTTTCTTGTATGGCTTCTTGTATGCTTTGAAGTAAGGTTTCTTTATCATTACTAGAATGTAAGCTTACAAAAGCAACTAAATATGTTTGGTGTTTGAGTGTAACAGCTCTTTTAACATTGCTAAAACCTTCAATAATTTTTGAAATAGAATCAAGCTCTACTCTAAAGCCTTTAATTTTTACCTGATCATCAACTCTACCATAATGAATTAATTCACCAAATTCATTCCAACGTCCCAAATCCCCTGTATTAAACATTTTATTGCCATTGTTTAAAAAAGGATCATCAACATATTTTTTAGCGTTTAATTCTTCATTATTTACATATCCTTTGGTAACACAATCTCCGCCGGCCCACATAATACCGATTTCACCAATAGGAGTGGGAGAAAGGTCTTCATTTAAAACATAAACAGTATTGTTAGGAGTTGGCTTACCTATAGAGAGTTCACTGGCACCTGGTATACATTTTTTCATCGTATTTACTATCGTAGTTTCGGTAGGTCCGCATGAATTATAAAAAGTAGCTATTCTAGACCAAGTGTCAGCAAGAATAACAGGGCAAGGCTCACCGGCAACAGTTACGGTTTTAATTTGTTTACAATTCTCAGCATTAATGGTTGTTAAAATTGTAGGGGTAGCAATAATTACATGAGCTTTTTGAGCTGTTTCATTAATGTCTTTTCCTCGTATTAATAAGGTGCCTCCGTTACCTAAGCACCCCAGTATTTCCCAAGCAGCCATATCAAAAGAAATATTTAAGATTTGAGCTACTTTGGTACCGGGTTTAATATCAAGATTACCGGGAGCGTTGTATAAAATATTACATAAGTTTTTATGAGTTACTTGTACTCCGTTAGGTATTCCTGTAGTACCGGATGTAAATAAGATAAAACATGTTTTATCCGGATTACTGTTTTTATAATTAATGAGTTTTATATTGCCATAAAGATTTCTGTATATTTTTTTATGGAGCTCTTTATCTATAAAAACAGTTTTTTTAGATGAAGCAAAAGATAAATTATCCTTATAATCTGATAATGATAAAATAAGGGCTTGATTGCTTAACTCACTTATATGATTTAACATGTTTTCAGGAACAATTCTAGGGTCTTGTGGTACATAAGATGCTCCTAGCTTAAGAGTCGCTATTATTCCGGTTAATAAATAAATAGATCGATGAGTATACAATCCGATAGTATCACCGGATTTAATTCCTTTCTGTTTTAAAATAAGGGCTAAGATGGTTGCTTCGTTATCGAGCTCTTTATAGGTAATTTCCTGTCCGTTGAAACTCGCAGCGATGTTATTTGGGGTTTTAGATACCCAATACTCAAAAGCACTTAAAACATTACTAAATAAAGGAGTTGTTTGGCTTGCAAAGCCGTATTTAATAAAAAGATCTTGATCTCTTGGAGGTAGACTTTTAATAGCTTCTAAATTAATGGCTTTTTTTAAAAACTCTTCCTCACTTTTTGCATAGAATTCCAAAGGAATGGAATTGCTAGTTAAAGCTGATTTTTTCATAAAAGTAAATTGTTTAGTTAATACTCGTGATGTATTAAAAAAGCTGCAGCTATTTTTTAATGAAGTAAAGAACTTTGATATGTATCACAGAAATATCACAAAAAAATCATTTTTATATCACATGTAATTTTTTTAAGTTAGCCCAATTCTCCTAAAACCCTTGCTAGAGTAAACAATGAAGAAAGTACTTATAATAGAAGATGATATTTCAATAGCCGGTTTGTTAGAAATTCATTTAAAAGATTTAAACTATGTAATTGTTAAAGCTCATCAAGGTGATAAAGGGCTTGACCTAGCATTAAAAGAAAATTTTTCTCTGATAATTTTGGATATTACACTACCTAAAATTGATGGAATAGAGGTGTGTAAACAAATTCGCTTAGCTAAGCAAACACCTATAATTATGCTGACGGCTAAAACGGAAGAACTGGATAAAATTCTTAGTTTAGAGTTAGGGGCAGATGATTATATTACAAAACCATTTAGTGTTAGAGAGTTTATTGCAAGGGTAAAAGCTGTTACAAGAAGGTTTGATTCAACCTTTGACGCTAAAAAAATTCTGATAGCTAACAATGAATTAGAATTTCAAGAGTTATTTATTGACATTGATAAGAGAAAAGTAGTTTTAAGAAATGAAGAAATAAACTTATCTCCTAAAGAATTTGATTTACTTGTTTTAATGGCATCAAATCCGGGAAAAGTTTACAGTAGAGAGAAATTACTGGAATTAGTATGGGGGTACGATTTTGACGGGTATAGACATACCGTAAATTCACATATAAATAGATTGAGAGGAAAGTTGGAAGAAAACATGATAAAACCAAAATTTATATTAACTGCATGGGGGGTAGGGTATAAGTTTAATGAAGAACTAAAAATTCCCTCCCATGATGAAATGCAAAACGGTATCAAGTAAATTAATAGCAAAACTTGGAATTTCTTTTTTAGTAACCATTTTAATAATAGGAACCGTCTATATTTTACTTACATTTTTCTTTGTTAAAAAGTTTTATAGTCAAACTACACAAAGATTAAATGTGAATGTGGCGAATCATTTAATAGAAGAAAAATTTAAAAATACCTCTCCGTTTTTACAAGATGGTTCGGTAAATAAAAGTTTGTTTGATGATATAATGCATGATATGATGGCTGTTAACAGAGCCATAGAAGTGTATTTGTTAAATGAATCCGGAGAAATATTATATTCAGTTGTACTTGATCATTCTAATCCTAATAAACCATTAAAAAAGGTACGATTACAACCGATACAGCAATTTATACATAATAATCAAGAATATATTTTAGGAGATGACCCAAGAGAAGCGGGGAAAAAAAACATATTTTCTGCCGGATATTTTGAAAAAGACAACCACAAAGGTTATATCTATATTATACTTTCCAGCCAAAGTTATCAGCAAATATGTGACTCTTTATTTGAAGAGTATTTTACTAAATTAAGTATACAGTCAACCCTTTTAACCATGTTTTTCGCCTTATTAGTTGGCGGAGCAAGTATTTGGTTTTTAACTAAAAGTTTACGAATAATTATACATTATGTAAATAAGTTTAAAGAAGGAGATTTATGTAGTAGAATTCCTAATGCTCAGCAATCGGATTTGTCGGTTTTAGCCGTTACATATAATAATATGGCTCAAACGATTGCTGAAAATATTAAAGAAATAGAATCTATTAATAAATTCAGAAAAGAATTAATAGCCAATGTATCTCATGATTTAAGAACTCCGCTAACAGCTATAAGAGGCTACATTGAAACATTGAAAATGAAAGATGAAAGTATAAAAGTTGATGATAGAAATGAGTTTATGACAATTATTGAAAAAAGTGCCTGTTATTTATCTAATCTTGTAAACCATCTTTTTGAATATTCAAAGTTAGAAACCAAAGACATAGAGCTTAATGAAGAGCCTTTTTATATTTCAGATTTAATTTTTGATTTAAGAGCTCGGTATAAAATATTAGCAGAAGAAAAAAACATACAACTTTTAGTAACCGTTAAAAGTCCCATACCTCCGGTTATGGCTGATGTTGGATTGATTGAACGTGCTATTCAGAATATTTTAGACAATGCTATTAAGTTTACTCCGGTAGGAGGAAAAATAGTGATTTATGTGTCTAGTAAATTTGAAAAAGTATCTATAAAAATAAAAGATAACGGTCCTGGAATTCAAAAACAAAATCAGGAATTGATTTTTAACAGACACGTACAAAGAACAATAACTTATAAAGAAGAAGGTATTGGATTGGGATTAGCAATTGTTAAGAAAATAATGGAACTTCATAAAACAAATATAAAAGTAAAGAGCTTTATGAACAGGGGAAGTGTTTTTGAATTTGATCTACCCTGTTACCATATCAGTAATTAATCTGCTGTTTATAAAAACAGCAGATTAATATCTCTATATGGTAAATCAAACCATTCAGCAACGGTTCTGTTCGTTAAAATTCCATGGTAAAAGTACATTCCGTTTCTCAAGCTTTTATTAAATCGGGCAGCGTTTTCAAAACCACCTTCTTCAGCAATATCAAGTAAATAAGGTGTAAAAATATTACTGATAGATACAGAAGCCGTTCTGGCATATCTTGATGGAATATTTGGAACACAGTAATGAATAACACCATTTTCAATAAAAGTAGGATTACTGTGTGTAGTAACTTTAGAGGTTTCAAAACAACCACCTCTATCAATACTAACATCAACAATAACAGCACCGTCTTTCATTTGCTCAATCATTCTTTGGGTAACAACTACAGGAGATCGGTCTTCTCCTCGTAAAGCTCCAATAGCAATATCACATCGCATAAGTGCTTTAGCCAATGTTTTAGGCTGAATAGTAGACGTATAAATAGGAGCGTGAACACAGTTTTGTAATTTTCGTAAACGAGTGATAGAATTGTCAAAAACTTTAACTCTGGCACCAAGTCCTACAGCAGATTTTGTTGCAAATTCCCCTACAGTACCTGCTCCGATAATTACAATATCACTAGGCGGTACACCACCTATATTTCCTAATAATAAACCATTTCCTCCATTAGCATTGGTCATAAGTTCAGCAGCAATATGCATAGAAGCAATCCCTGCAATTTCACTTAAGGATTTTACAATAGGATACATGCCCAGTTCATCCTTAATATAATCAAAAGCAATAGCCGTAATTCTCTTTTTAGCTAAAGCTTCAAAATACTTTTTCTCTTGGGTTTTAAGCTGTAACGCAGAGATTAAAACTGCTTGCGGATTTAATAGCTTAATTTCACTTAAAGAAGGCGGTTCAACCTTTAAAACAATATTACAACCAAAAACTTCTTTAGTATCGTATGAAATTTTAGCTCCGGCATCAGAGTATTCTTTATCACTGTAATTAGCACCTTCGCCAGCACCATTTTCAATAACAATTCTATGACCATGAGCTACTAATGCTGAAACAGCATCCGGAGTTAAACTAATTCGTTTTTCTTCAAAGTGTGTTTCTTTGGGAAGTCCGATAAACAATTCTCCTTTTTGCTTTCTTACTTCAAGCATTTCCGGTTGTGGGATTAATTGTTCTTTAGTAAAAGGAGAAGATATAGCGCTCATTAGTTAGTTTTTAATTGAATATTACGTTGTCCGTTATTTAATAATAAAATTTCAATGGAAATAGCTTCTAAAGGTAATAAATTTTTTACATTTTCAGGCCATTCAATCAAACACCAATTGTTACTGTATAGATAGTCTTCCACACCCATGTCATAAGCTTCATTTTCATCTTTTATTCTATAAAAATCAAAATGGTAAACCGTTTCATTATCAGAAGTTTTATATTCATTTACTAACGAAAAAGTAGGAGAGCTGGCAACATCTTCAACTCCTAAAGTTTTACATATTTCTTTTATAAGAGTAGTTTTACCTACTCCCATTTCTCCATGAAAAAGCAAAACTTTACTACTGGCATTGTCAATTACCTTTTTAGCTATTAAAGGTAATTCGTTTAAAGAATAATTTTCATTCATAGGCGGCAAAAATAACCAACTTTATACAGGTATTAAAATTTAATTATTTAGGCGAATAAACGGCACAAGGAATAATCATTTCTTCCAAAGAAATTCCTCCGTGCTGATAGGTGTTTCTATAGTATTTTACAAAATGATTGTAGTTGTTAGGGTACGCAAAAAATAAATCTTCTTTGGTAAAAATAAAAGGACTATTAATTGTTACTGAAGGTAAAAAGATGTCTTTAGGATTTTTAACAGCATACACATCCTTATCTTCATACGTTAAACTTCTTCCTGTTTTATAACGCAGGTTAGAACTAATATTTTTATCACCAATAACCTTTGTTGGAGTTTTACAGTTAATAGTACCATGATCTGTGGTAATAATTAACTTTTGACCTAGTTTTTGTGCTTTTTGAATTATATCATACAGCGGAGAGTTTTTAAACCAACTTACAGTTAATGACCTGTAGGCCTTATCGTCTCCTGCTAGTTCTTTAATAACCTCCATTTCTGTTTTAGCATGCGATATCATATCTACAAAATTATAGACTACTACAGTTAAATCGTTTTGTTTTGTTGCATTGTAATTCTCAGCTAAATCTTTACCGTTTTTTAGCGAAATTATTTTATGAAATTCGTGTTGTAAGTTTAATCCCAAACGTTTTATATGAGAACTTAAAAACTCTGCTTCAAATAAGTTTTTTCCCCCTTCATCGGTATCATTCTTCCAATATTCAGGATACATTTTTTCCATTTCAGAAGGCATCAATCCAGAAAATATTGCATTACGAGCATATTGTGTTGCTGTAGGTAAAATACTATAATAAGAATGTTCTTCTTCTTTTTTATAGTAGTTATTTATAAAAGGTTCTAAAACTCGATACTGATCGTAGCGTAGATTATCAATAACGACCCATAAAACTCCCTGATCTTTACTAAGATTTGGAATTACATAATCTCTAAATAGCGTATGAGAAAAAGTAGGTTTATCATCACTGGTTAACCAATGTTGATAGTTCTTCTTAATAAACTTAAAGAATTGAGTATTCGCCTCTGTTTTTTGAGATTCTAAAATCTCTAACATTCCGGTATCGTTAATATTTTCAAGCTCTAATTCCCAATGAACTAATTTTTTATACATATCAACCCAGTCAGCATACGAATTTACCATGGCTAAGTCCATAGCAATTTTTCTAAATTCCTGTTGATAGTTAGATGTTGTTTTTTCAGAAACTAATCTTGAATTATCTAAGTTTTTCTTTAAACTTAATAGTATCTGATTCGGATTTACCGGCTTAATTAAATAATCGGCAATTTTAGAGCCGATAGCTTCTTCCATGATATACTCTTCTTCACTTTTAGTGATCATAACAACAGGAAGATTAGCATTGATTTGTTTAATAGAAGATAAGGTTTCTAAACCAGTTATTCCGGGCATATTTTCATCTAAAAAAACAATATCAAAGTTTTGCTCATTGACTAAATCAATGGCATCAGCCCCATTGGTACATGAAGTAACATTATAATTTTTTTGTTCTAAAAATAAAATATGTGGTTTTAATAAATCTATTTCGTCATCAACCCAAAGTATATCAATTTTTCGCATATAGTTTTTCTAATATTTGCTTAAATAAACGTTTAAAAATAGTTTTGTTGTATTAAATAAAGCTAAAAATACGTTAATAAATACAGTTGTTATTTGTTTTTGTAGATAAATTATAATTCTTTTGCTTAAAATTGAAGTCTTTAATCTATTTTGAATAAGATACAAACCAACAAACTAAAAATATTGAATGATCCTATTTATGGATTAATATCAATTCCCAATACCTTAATTTTTGATATCATAGAGCATCCTTATTTTCAAAGGTTGCGAAGAGTTACTCAAATGGGATTGTCTAATTTAGTCTATCCCGGAGCAAATCATACACGTTTTCATCATGCAATAGGCTGTATGCACTTAATGCAAAAAGCTATTCAAGTGCTACAATCAAAAAATGTACAAGTTTCTGAAGAAGAAACAACAGCAGCTTGTGTAGCCATTTTGTTACATGATATTGGTCATGGTGCTTTTTCTCATGCGTTAGAACATAGTATTGTAAATGGCATAGCACATGAAGAAATTTCATTAAAGTTCATGCAAGCCTTAAATAAAGAATTTGAAGGAAAATTAAGTTTAGCCATTCAAATTTTCGAAGGTAAATATCATAGAAAATTCCTATGTCAGCTTATATCAAGTCAGCTAGATATTGACCGATTAGATTATTTAAAAAGAGATAGTTTTTATACGGGGGTAGCTGAAGGAAATATCTCGTCTGATCGCTTAATAACTATGATGAATGTAGCAAATGATGAATTAGTAATTGAACAGAAAGGAATTTATTCTGTTGAAAAATTTATCATAGCAAGAAGGCTAATGTACTGGCAGGTATATTTACATAAAACAGGTTTAGTTGCAGAAAGTATATTGGTTAATGTATTAAAGAGAGCCAAAGAATTAGCGTCAAAAGGGGTAGAGCTTTTTGCTAGCAGAGCACTAAAATATTTCTTATACAATACGATTTCTAAAGAAAATTTCACAGAAGACACCTTAGAAACATTTTCTAAATTAGATGATTATGATGTATTGTCTGCCATAAAAGAATGGACAAATCACGAAGATCCTATTTTGTCAAACTTAGCAACTATGATTATTAATAGAGATTTGTTAAAGATTGAATTGCAGGATGTTCCTTTTTCTGAAAAGTATCAGGAAAAGATTAAAAAGAAAGTGCAAAAAGAATGGTCTCTTAAAGAAGAAGAGCTAGAATATTTTGTTTTTTCTAACACCATTAAAAACCAAGCGTATAATACAGATAAACCAATTGTAATTTATACTAAAAAAGGTAAATTAAAAGATATTGCTAAGGCTTCAGACCAATTAAATGTTCAAGTTTTAACCAAACCTGTGGTGAAATATTACTTGTGCTATCCTAAAATATTTGCTTAAAAGTAAACGAACTTTTCCTATTTGAAAGGGTAATTGAACAAAATTAATTACTTTTGCCACTAATGAAATTTACAGCAAAACAAATAGCCGAAATATTAGAAGGAGAGATTGTAGGAAATCCAGAGGCTGAAGTATCAAAATTATCTAAGATAGAGGAAGGAGAAGCAGGCGCTTTAACTTTTTTATCAAACCCTAAATATAACCACTATTTATACACTACAAAAGCAAGTGTAACAATAGTAAATAAAGGTTTTACCTTAGAAAAACAGGTTGAAACAACATTAATAAAAGTAGAAGATGCCTATAAAGCGTTTTCTAAATTATTAGAGTTTTATAATGAAGTAAAAAATAATAAAACAGGTAGAGAAAACCCTAGTTTTATAGCTGCATCGGCTAGCATAGGAGCAAATGAGTATATTGGAGCCTTTACTTACATTGGAGAAAATGTGAAAATAGGTAACAATGTAAAAATCTATCCAAATTCCTACATTGGTGATAATGTAGTTATAGGAGATAATTGTACTTTATTTGCCGGCGTAAAAATATATTCAGAAACACAAATCGGAAATAATTGTAAAATTCATTCGGGCTGTATAGTAGGGTCGGATGGATTTGGTTTTGTACCTGACGAACAAGGTGAGTACAAAGCAATACCTCAAACAGGAAATGTAATTATTGAAGATAATGTTGATATTGGGGCAAACTGTACCATAGACAGAGCTACATTAGGATCAACTATCATAAGAAGAGGGGTTAAATTAGATAACCAAATTCAAATTGCACATAACGTTGAAATAGGCAAACATACGGTAATAGCTTCACAAACAGGTATTGCAGGCTCTACCAAAGTAGGAGAACATTGCATGATAGGAGGTCAAGTAGGAATTGTAGGTCATATTTCAATAGGAAATAATGTAAAAGTCCAAGCACAATCAGGTATTGGACGAAACTTAAAAGACGGAGATGTAGTTCAAGGATCTCCCGCTTTTGGTTATTCTGACTTCAATAAGTCATATGTGCACTTTAAAAATTTACCGAACATAGCAACAACAATTCATAAAATTGAAAAAGAGTTGAATACTCAAAAAAATAAAAATGAGTAAAAAACAAACAACAATTAAAAATGAGATAACATTATCTGGTGTAGGATTGCATACAGGTAATGAGGTTACAATGACTTTTAAACCCGCTCCTGAGAACAGCGGTTTTGCTTTTATACGTATTGATTTGGAAGGAACACCTACAATTGAAGCAAAAGCAGAATATGTAACCAATACTCAAAGAGGTACAAACCTAGAAAAGAACGGAGTACAAATACAAACATCTGAACATGTATTAGCAGCAGCGGTTGGGTTAGGTATAGATAACCTAATTATAGAAATGAATGCTTCTGAACCTCCGATTATGGATGGTTCTTCTAAATTTTTTATAGAAGCTTTAGAAAAAGCTGAAATAGTTGAGCTAAACGCAGAAGTAGAAGAGTATGTAGTTAAAGAAGTTATTACTTACAAAGATGAAGCTACAGGAAGTGAAATTATTTTGATGCCTGCAGATGAGTATCAAATAACCACTATGGTAGATTTTGGTACTAAAATATTAGGAACTCAAAATGCTACTTTAAATACAATTTCAGATTTTAAAGAAGAAATTTCTGCAGCAAGAACATTTAGCTTTTTGCATGAAATTGAAATGTTATTAGAGAATGATCTAATTAAAGGAGGCGATTTAAACAATGCTATAGTATATGTTGATAAAGAATTGTCAGATGAAACTATGGTAAGGCTTAAAAAAGCTTTCAAAAAAGATAATATTTCAGTTAAACCTAACGGAATTTTAGATAACCTGACTTTACGTTGGGCTAATGAAGCAGCTCGTCATAAATTATTAGATGTTATAGGAGATTTAGCTTTAGTAGGTGTAAAAATTAAAGGTAAGGTAATAGCAAATAAGCCTGGGCACTCTGTAAATACATTATTTGCTAAAAAATTAGCTAAAATCATTAAACAAGAGAAAAGAAATAATGTACCTTCTTTTGATTTAAATGAAGAACCGTTAATGGATATTCATAAAATTATGAATATTCTTCCACATCGTCCGCCATTCTTATTAGTTGATAGAATTTTAGAACTATCAGACAGACACGTTGTAGGAATGAAAAATGTAACGATGAATGAAAATTTCTTCGTAGGGCATTTCCCTGGAGCACCTGTTATGCCGGGGGTGTTACAAGTTGAAGCAATGGCTCAATGTGGTGGTATATTAGTACTAAGTACCGTGCCGGATCCGGAAAACTACTTAACGTACTTTATGAAAATAGATAATGTTAAGTTTAAACAAAAAGTATTACCAGGAGATACTTTAATTTTTAAAAGTGAGTTGATAACTCCTATAAGAAGAGGGATAGCCCATATGCAAGCTTATGCTTATGCAAACGGAAAATTAGTTTGTGAAGCAGAGTTAATGGCTCAAATATCAAAAGTAAAATAATAAATATGAATCAACCTTTAGCTTACGTTCATCCCCAAGCTAAGATAGCTAGAAATGTAGTAATAGAACCTTTTACAACTATTCACGCCAATGTAGAAATTGGTTCGGGTACTTGGATAGGATCTAATGTAACTATTATGGAAGGAGCACGTATAGGAAAGAACTGTCGTATTTTTCCGGGAGCAGTAGTTTCAGCTATACCTCAGGATTTGAAGTATAATGATGAAGATACAACTGTTATCATTGGCGACAATGTAACCATCAGAGAATGCGTAACTATTAACAGAGGAACAGCAGACAGGATGAAAACAGTTATAGGTGATAATTGTTTAGTAATGGCTTACAGCCACATAGCGCATGACTGTATTGTTGGTGATAATTGTATTTTTTCCAATAATACAACATTAGCAGGTCATGTAAATATTGGTGATAATGTTGTACTGGCAGGAATGGTAGCCGTACATCAATTTGCCTCTGTAGGAAGCCATGCTTTTGTAACCGGAGGTTCTTTAGTACGTAAAGATGTTCCTCCGTATGTTAAAGCCGCCAGAGAGCCTTTATCTTATGTTGGAATTAATTCAGTAGGATTAAGAAGACGCGGGTTTACTTCGGAAAAAATTAGAGAAATTCAAGATATATATAGAATATTATATCAAAGGAACTACAACAATACACAAGCTGTAGAAATTATAGAAGCCGAAATGGAAGCTACACCTGAAAGAGATGAAATATTACAATTTGTAAAAGATTCTCATAGAGGTATAATGAAAGGATATTTTAAAGCAAGTTAAATATATATAGAAATAATGGCAACAACATCAGATATTAAAAAAGGATTGTGCATTAAATTTAATCATGATATTTATAAAATCATAGAGTTTTTACATGTTAAACCGGGTAAAGGACCGGCTTTTGTTAGAACCAAATTAAGAAGCGTTACTTCAGGTAAAGTACTTGACAACACTTTTTCTGCCGGGCACAAAATAGAAGACGTACGTGTAGAAACTCATAAATTTCAGTTTTTATATGCAGAAGGTGAAGACTTTCACTTTATGAATACTGAAGATTACAATCAAATCACTTTATCTAAAAATACATTAGATGCACCAGATTTATTAAAAGAAGGAGAAGTAGTAACCGTTTTAATAAATGCTGAAGATGGAGTTCCATTATCTGTAGAAATGCCTTCTCATGTTATTTTAGAAGTAACGCATACAGAGCCAGGTGTTAAAGGAAATACGGCAACAAATGCTACAAAACCGGCAACAGTTGAAACAGGAGCCAGAATTAACGTGCCTTTATTTATTAATGAAGGAGATAAAATAAAAATAGACACAGAAAAAGGAGCTTATTCTGAACGTATTAAAGAATAAACTTAACAAATAATAAAAAAGAGGAGAATACATAAATTCTTCTTTTTTTTTCTCTAATTCAAAGCATAAAGCGTAAAAATCTCATCTTCTGAGTAAAAAATAATGAAAAAAATAGCTATTTTATTAATTATCACAGTAATATTCAGTTCTTGTGATAAAATTACAAACAATGATACATCTAAAAAGGAAGAGTTAGCAGTTGAAGAATTTAATGATATTAACATTAATGATCTTTACACCATAAAAATACCAAAGTATATGAAAGAAATGAAGTCGTTGCATGATGAGGCTTCATTAAAATATGCCAATATTTTTAAAGAAACATATACGATTGTTCTTGATGAAGATAAGCAAGAGTTTATTGATGCTTTTTTAAGTTATGAAATGTATGATGAAACCAAAACACCTCTAGAGAATTATGAGGAAATTCAATCAAACAACTTTAAAGAATCAATAGATGAAGCAGAAATTATTCTGATAGGAAAGAAAAATATAAATAACAGAGCAGCAAAACAATACTTGATAAAAGGAAAAGTAGACGGAATAAAAATTGAATATATTATTACGTATATCGAAGGAGATAAAAATATGTATTTAGTCATGTCATGGACATTAGATCATAGAATGAAGAAATACATTGATACGTTTAAGTTTACACATAACTCATTTAAATTGTTGTAATTTCTTATGAAATTTAAAGAACCGCAAACCTTAAAGCAAATAGCATCGTTATTAGATGTTGAATTTGTAGGAGAAGAGAATTTTCCTGTAACAGGTATTAATGAAATTCATGTAGTTGAAAGTGGTGATATTGTTTTTGTAGATCATCCTAAATATTATGATAAAGCATTAACCTCTAAGGCAACTACTGTATTAATTAATAAAAAGGTTGAATGCCCAGAAGGAAAAGCTTTATTAATTTCAGATGATCCATTCAGAGATTTTAATAAACTAACAAAACATTTTAATCCGTTTATAGCCTCAAAAAGCAGTATTGCTGATACAGCACATATAGGAGAAAACACAATTATTCAACCTAATGTGTTTATAGGAGAGAATGTTCACATAGGAAAAAACTGTCTAATACATGCCAATGTAGTAATTAATAATAACTGTATAATAGGGGATAATGTAACCATACATTCAAATACAGTATTAGGAAGCGATGCTTTTTACTATAAAAACAGACCGGAAGGTTTTGATCAATTAATTTCTGGAGGAAGAGTTGTTTTAGAAAATAATGTTCATTTAGGCGCTTCTTGTACAATAGACAGAGGAGTAACAGGTGATACTACTATTGGAGAGGGTACAAAAATTGATAACCAAGTACATGTTGGTCATGACACTGTCATAGGAAAAAAATGCTTAATTGCAGCACAATCAGGAATAGCCGGGTGTACTGTAATTGAAGACGAAGTAACTATTTGGGGGCAAGTAGGTATAATTAGCGGATTAACAATAGAGAAAGGTACAGTGCTTATGGCGCAAACAGGCGTATCTAAATCTCTTAAAAAAGGAACTTATTACGGAACCCCTCAAAGAGAATACAGACAAACGCTTAGAGAAGTGATTTATTTAAAAAATGCAACTAATAAAGATAAAAAGTAACATAAAATTAATTGTGAAAACTCAATTAAAAGAGTATTTTTGTCTGACTTTTTAAAAAATATTAAAAAACAAACCAATGAGTGTTTTAGTAAATAAAGATTCAAAGATTATAGTACAAGGTTTTACTGGAAGCGAAGGAACTTTCCATGCAGGTCAAATGATTGACTACGGTACTAACGTAGTGGGAGGTGTTACTCCGGGTAAAGGAGGACAAGAGCATTTAGGAAAGCCTGTTTTTAATACGGTTGCAGAAGCAGTACAAAAAGTAGGAGCAGATACTTCTATTATTTTCGTACCACCTGCATTTGCTGCAGATGCTGTTATGGAAGCTGCTGAAGCTGGAATTAAAGTAATCATTTGTATTACTGAAGGAATTCCTACAGCTGATATGGTAACAGTAAAAGCATATATCGATGCTAAAGAAAACTGTACTTTAATCGGACCTAACTGTCCGGGAGTTATTACGGCTGATGAAGCTAAAGTAGGTATTATGCCAGGATTTATCTTCAAAAAAGGAAAAGTAGGTATTGTTTCTAAATCAGGTACTTTAACATACGAAGCTGCTGACCAGGTTGTAAAACAAGGTTACGGTATAACTACAGCTATTGGTATTGGTGGAGATCCAATCATTGGAACCACAACTAAAGAGGCTGTTGAATTATTAATGAATGATGATGAAACTGAAGCTATCGTAATGATAGGAGAAATCGGAGGTAATTTAGAAGCAGAAGCTGCTCGTTGGATTAAAGCTGATGGAAACCGTAAACCGGTAATTGGTTTTATTGCAGGTCAAACTGCACCGGCAGGTAGAACAATGGGGCACGCAGGAGCTATTGTTGGTGGAGCAGATGATACAGCTCAAGCAAAAATGAAAATTTTAGCTGAAAATGGAGTACACGTTGTTGACTCTCCGGCTAAAATTGGTGAAATGGTAGCAAAGGTATTAGCATAAGATTTTACATTTTTTGTAAAATAAATGTTAAATCTATAAAATTTAACTATAAAAAAGTCCATTGATTTTAAAAGTTCAATGGACTTTTTTATATTAGCGTAAATTTTAAAAATATTATTATGAAATTAAATCAATTAAAAAATCTTGGAAAAGAGTTAACAAAAAAAGAATTAATTAATGTTGCTGGAGGAGATATGGAAGTTGGCTATATATGTGGTAACGGTCAAACAGGTAGGCTAACAGGAATAAATGGTAGTACAGATTGGGATGGAATGATTGAATCTGCTTGTGGAGGTTCCGGAGGTACTCAAACTTTTAGAAGACCAATTAGTCCAGATGATCGTTATTTTAATTAATTATTTAGATTATTTAATTATAAAACGCAATAGGCAAAATATGTTTATTGAGTTTTCTTTTGAAAAAAGAATCTAAAAATGTTTTAATGAAAGTTAAAAAAATACTTAATTAACATAATTTAACTTTTCAAAATCCGTTGAATGTGTAAAATCGACGGATTTTTTTATTTAATCAAACACGTTAATCAATTATGACAAAATTTAAAATACTGTTTTTCAGTGTAGTATTTATAGCCTTGGCAAGCTGTAAACAAACTACTACTACAGAAAATGAAGTAAAAACGGAGCAAAAAACCGATGCCAGCGGTTTAACTTATGAAACAGTAACAAATGACCCTACAGGGCTACGTTTGTATACATTAGACAATGGTTTAAAAGTATATTTAAGTAAAAATACAGATGAACCAAAAATTCAGACCTATATTGCGGTTCGTGCAGGATCTAACTATGACCCTAAAAACTCAACAGGGTTAGCACACTATTTAGAGCACATGGTATTTAAAGGAACCCATAAAATCGGAACGTTAGATTGGGAAAAAGAAAAAGAATACCTTCAGAAAATCTCAGATTTATATGAAGCACACAGAACTGAGGAAGATGCAGAAAAGAAAAAAGAGATCTATAAAGAAATAGATAAAGTTTCTTTAGAAGCATCAAACTATTCAGTAGCTAATGAATATGATAAAATGACGGCATCATTAGGGGCTACAGGAACCAATGCACACACATCTTTTGAAGAAACAGTGTATCAAAATAAAATTCCTGCTAATGAATTAGACAAATGGCTAGATTTAGAAGGTGAGCGTTTCAGCACATTAGTATTACGTTTATTTCATACAGAATTAGAAGCTGTTTTTGAAGAGTTCAACAGAGGTCAAGACAATGATGGTTGGAAATCATATTTTGCTATGTTAGAAGGTTTATTCCCTAATCACCCTTATGGTCAACAAACAACGATAGGTACAGGAGAGCACCTTAAAAATCCTTCTATGGTTGATATTCATAACTATTTTGATAAATACTACGTACCAAATAACATGGCTGTTGTTTTAGTAGGAGATTTAGATTTTGATGCAACAATAAAAAAGGTAAATGAGGTTTTTGGAAAATTTGAGAAAAAAGAATTAACGCACCCTACCTTACCAAAAGAACAACCTATTACACAACCGGTTATTAAAGAAGTTTTCGGACCCACAGCTGAAAATATATCAATATCATTTAGAAGTAATGGTTCAAATTCTGAAGATGAAAAATATGTGACTTTATGTGATATGATTATGGCTAACGGAAATGCCGGTTTATTAGATTTAAACTTAAATCAAAAACAGTTAGTACAAAGAGCTAGTTGTTATCCAACATTTAATATTGAATATGGATACCACACTTTTACAGGAAGACCAAAATCAGGGCAAACACTTGATGAAGTTAGAGATTTGTTATTAGAACAAATAGAAAAGTTAAAAAAAGGAGAGTTTGATGAATGGATGATTGATGCTGTTGTAAATGACTTAAAGTTAAGCAGAACACGTCAATATGAAAATAACACAGCTTTAGCCAGTGCTTATTATAACGCATTTATTCAACGCGAAAATTGGGAGGATAGAGTTAAATTTTTAGATGATTTAAAGAAAATAACTAAGCAACAATTAGTTGATTTTGCAAACAAGTTCTATCAAAACAATTATGTCTTGGTATATAAAAGAAAAGGAGAAGATAAGAATATTTTTAAAGTAGAAAACCCGGGAATTACTCCTGTAAACTTAAACAGAGACAAAGCTTCAGAATACATTCAAGCATTCAATAAAATAGAGTCAGCTCCGTTACAACCTAAATTTATAGATTATAAAACGGCTATTAAAGAAACTAAAACAGCTAATGATATTAACGTATCATACGTTTTAAATGAGAAAAATGACTTGTTTGACCTTAATATCATTTTTGATATGGGGAAAGACAATAATAAAAAATTAAGCTTAGCTGCCGGATATTTAGAGTATTTAGGAACTGATAAATATTCTGCTGAAGATATCAAAAAAGAGTTCTATAAATTAGGAATCGATTATTATGTAAGCGCTCAAGATGATAAAACGTTTGTAGGGCTAAGAGGATTAAAAGAAAACTTAGCTAAAGGTTTAGAGCTATTAGAAGATTTATGGGATAATGCTAAAGCAGATCAAGAAGCATATGATAAATATGTAGAAAAGATTTATAAAGAGCGTCAAGACGGAAAAACTCAAAAAGGAAATATTCTTTGGGGTGGGTTAATGAACTATGGAAAATATGGTGAAAACTCGCGCTTACGTGACATTATGCAGATAGACGAATTACAAGCAATTAGTCCTGAAGAATTAGTTAACATTATAAAAGATATGAAAAACTATAAGCAACGTATCTTTTATTATGGTAAAGATGTTGAGGCAGCAGTAGGTGCTTTAAATACACATCATAAAATTTACGGAGACTTAAAAGACTATCCGGAAGCTAAAAAATATGAAGAAATCGAAACAGGAGGTAACGTATTCTATACAAACTACGATATGGTACAAACTGAAATGTTATTCTTAGCTAAAGGAAAACCTTTTGATCCTAAAAACTTAGCAGCTTCTACTTTATTTAATACCTATTTTGGTAGTGGTTTATCATCTATAGTTTTCCAAGAAATAAGAGAAAGTAAATCATTAGCGTATTCAGCTTTTGCAGCATATGATGATGCTGATAAAAAAGACAGCCCTAATTATGTATTAGCTTACGTAGGTACTCAAGCAAATAAATTATCTCAGGCAGTTGATGCTATGATGGATTTAATGAATAACATGCCGGAAGCTGAAAAACAATTCAATGCAGCAAAAGAAGCTACGTTGAAAAAAATAGCGGCGCAACGTATTACAAAATCTAATATTTTCTGGTCGTACGAAAGATTAAAGAAATTAGGAATTGATAACGATAACCGTGAAGAAATGTATAACACCATTAAAAATATGACTATTCAAGACTTAAAAGGATTCTTTGACGGTAATATTAAAGGTGAATCATACAACGTAATGGTAATTGGTAATAAGAATGATTTGGATGTTAAATCACTTCAAAAACTAGGAAAAATTACAGAGTTAGATGTTGATTATCTGTTCAATTACGTAGATAAAAAAGAAGTTAAGCAATAAGTAGCTTACTTACTTAAAACCATAAAAGCTCACAGAAATCATACTTTGATTCTGTGAGTTTTTTTATTTAGGAATAATTTTAAAACAGAGTTTTTTTAAAGTACGTTGTATATAGTATATTTGCTTTCAGTTAAAACAACTAATAAATGAAACTTTTAGAAAATAAAACAGCAATTGTAACGGGAGCAACCAGAGGGATTGGTAAAGGAATCGTTTTAGAGTTTGCTAAGCAAGGATGTAATATTGCATTTACGTACAGTTCATCTGTAGAAGCTGCAAACGCATTAGAAAAAGAATTAACAGACTTAGGAGTAAAAGCTAAAGGATATCAATCAAACGCAGCAGATTATGAAGCAGCGCAAGAGTTAGCTAAAAATGTATTAGAAGAGTTTGGAACAATTGATGTTTTAGTAAATAACGCAGGAATAACAAAAGATAATTTATTATTACGTATTTCTGAAGAAGACTTTGATAAAGTAATTGAAGTAAACTTAAAATCAGTTTTCAATTTAACTAAAGCTGTTATTCGTCCTATGATGAAACAACGTGCAGGTTCTATCATTAACATGAGTTCTGTAGTTGGATTAAAAGGAAACGGAGGACAAGCAAATTATGCAGCATCTAAAGCAGGAATCATCGGTTTTTCTAAATCTGTAGCTTTAGAACTAGGGTCGAGAAACATTAGAAGTAACGTGATTGCTCCGGGATTCATTGAAACTGAAATGACTGCCAGCTTAGATGAAAAAGTAGTAGAAGAATGGAGAAATGAAATTCCGTTAAAAAGAGGAGGAAGCCCGGAAGATATTGCTAACGCATGTGTTTTCTTAGCTTCAGATATGAGTTCATACATTACCGGACAAACCTTATCTGTTGATGGAGGTATGTTAACCTAAAAACATCGGTAATTAAAAATAAAAAAAACCAGTTTCGTTTTGAAACTGGTTTTTTTATTTTTATATCTATAGAAAGCTTATTTCTTTCCAAATAAACCACCTAACAATCCGCCAAGTAAACCACCTCCTGATTTTTGCTTGCTTCCGCCTAAAACCATTCCGGCAACATCATCAATAACACTTCCGTCACCATCAGCATCTAAAATTTTCTCTAAGAAGCTTTGTTCTCTTTCTGTTGAATTACCTCCTAATAAGCCTCCTAACAAGCCTCCAAGGTCTCCTGAGTTATTTACTCCGTTTTGTCTGGTTTGCTTACCTAAAACCCCCATTAAAATAGGAGCTGCGGTTTTTAAAATACTAGCTACGTCACTTGAACTGATTCCTGCTTTCTGACCAATTACTTGTTCAACACCTTGTTGCTTATTGCCTAAAACGTGACCTAAAATTTTACTCCCGTCTTGTAACACATCAGCATTAACACCACCACTAAATAAATCACCTAAGTTATCTAAAATACTTCCGTCATGTTTATTTGATAAAGCACCCATTAACCCCTCAGCACCCTCAGGAGTTGACGCATTTCGTTGCATCGCTTTCATTAAAACCGGCAAAGCCATGGTTAAAACACTGTTTGTTTTGTTGGTGTCTTGCCCTGTAGAGTTGGCTACACCTGAAATGATAGTTTTACCTAAGTCACTGTTTAATAAGTCTAAAATACCTTCCATTATCTGATTTATGTTATTAGGGTTAGTAAAATGTATTTCTAATTCTGAGACACAAGGTACAAATTTTAGGTCACACTTTTTTTTAAATAATTATTTATACTTTTAGCATTTCGAAATATTAATCTGATTTATATGAAAAAATTAGCACTACACTGGCAAATTTTAATAGGAATGTTATTGGGGATTTTATTTGGTTTAGGAATGACCTATGTTGATGGTGGTTCTACTTTTGTTAGCAACTGGATAAAACCTTTAGGAACTATTTTTGTAAAATTATTAAAACTAATAGCTGTTCCTTTAATCATTGCCTCTTTAGTGAAAGGTATTTCAGATTTAAAAGATATTTCAAAGTTTAGAAACATAGGATTAAAAACTATTTTTATTTATATAGGAACAACGGTTCTAGCTATTACACTTGGACTGTTACTGGTAAACGTTGTTAAACCGGGAGACGGAATCTCAGAAGAAACTATTCATAAACTTACAGAAACCTATGCTAATAGCGGAGGCGTACAAGAAAAGATAGCAGAAGCTACTAAACAACGATCAAGTGGTCCGCTACAATTTATAGTAGATATGGTACCCGATAATGCTATTAAAGCAATGGGAAGCAACAAATCAATGCTACAGGTTATTTTCTTTACCATATTTCTAGGGCTTTCTATGTTATTAGTTGGAGAAAAGAAATCAAAACCCCTAAAAAAGTTTTTTGATTCATTAAATGAGGTAGTACTTAAAATGGTAGATCTTATTATGCTATTTGCACCTTACGCCGTATTTGCCTTATTAGCAAATGTAGTAGTCTCTTCTAATGATCCGGATTTGTTAGTAGCTCTATTAAAATACGCTTTAACTGTAGTAGGAGGATTAATTCTTATGGTTATTGTGTATATGGTGCTAATAAGTGTATTTACTAAAAAGAATCCTTTATGGTTCTTACAACAAATAAGTCCGGCACAATTATTAGCTTTTTCAACCAGTTCCAGTGCTGCCACATTACCGGTTACGATGGAACGAGTAGAAGAACATGTTGGAGTAGATAAAGAAGTATCAAGTTTTGTACTTCCGGTTGGAGCTACCATTAATATGGATGGTACCAGTTTATACCAGGCCGTAGCTTCAGTATTTATAGCGCAAGCATTAGGGTTCGATTTAACATTCGGAGATCAATTAACCATAATTTTAACCGCTTTATTAGCCTCTATAGGTTCAGCAGCAGTACCGGGAGCCGGTATGGTTATGTTAGTTATTGTATTGGAAGCTGTAGGGTTTCCTGCAGATAAATTAGCCATAGGTTTGGCCTTAATTTTTGCGGTTGACAGACCTTTAGATATGTGTAGAACTGTTATTAATGTAACGGGAGATGCTACCGTGGCTACTTTAGTGGCTAAATCTGTTGGAAAATTAGGAAAACCACAGCCTAAAAATTGGGATGACAATTATGACGAGGTTAAATAATTGTTAGCTAGTAAATAAGGTATTGAATTAAATAGTAAATTTAGAAAGATTATATAAAAACTGAAGAAATAATACACACATAAATGAATATATGCTTTTTAATGTATCCTTGGGGAGAAATTAATCCGGAGAAAGATTCTACATTAACATTAATACACGAAAGTGTTAAGAGAGGACATGGAGTAGCCATTTGTACACCTTCTAACTTAACCATTCGAAATAGTATTACCAGTGCATTTTGCTCTATTATCAATAGAATGGATAAAGTACCTATGAGTATCAAATCATTCTATAAAAAAGCAACGCTTAGAGAAGAAATGCTGCCTTTAGCCGGATTTGATGCCATTTTTATGAGAGGAAATCCACCCTTGGATCCGTTAATGCTTAACTTTTTAGACTCTGTTAAAGATGATGTTTTCATTATCAACTCAGTAGAAGGAATGAGAGAAGCCAATAATAAATTATACACGGCTGTTTTTGAAGATCCTAATAATGAAATCATTCCTGTAACGCATGTTTCAAAAAACAAAGAATATTTAATAAAAACCATTGAAGAATCTAGCTCAGATAAAATGATTCTTAAACCATTAAACGGTTATGGAGGCTCAGGAGTTATTTTAATAGAAAAAGCGGCCATGAGTAATATAAATTCGTTATTAGATTTCTATATAAACAAAAGTGATGGTTCTTCAGACTATGTAATTTTACAAGAATATATTGAAGGTGCCGATAAAGGTGACGTACGTATTTTATTACTTAACGGAGAGCCTATTGGAGCTATGAAAAGAATTCCGGGTGAAAAAGATCACAGATCAAACATAACAGCTGGAGGAAGAGTTGCTAAACATAGACTTACTAATGCTGAAAAAACACTATGTAAAAAAATAGGACCTAAATTGGTAAAAGACGGACTTTATTTTGTAGGGTTAGATGTAATCGGAGGTAAGTTAGTAGAAGTAAATGTAATGAGCCCGGGAGGAATTTCTTACATCAACAAAGTTTCTAAAGTAAAACTACAAGAAAAAGTAATTGATTTTGTAGAAATGAAAATTGCCGAAAAAAGTGCTTCTTTTACCAGAGTAGCCAATTTAAAACGTAAAGTTAATGAAGCTTAAGATACCAAATTTTGTTGTAGAACCTCAGTGGTTACATACAAACCTTGAAGCTGAAAATTTATTGATTTTAGATGCCACAATACCAAAAGTGGGCACTAATACCAGCGAAGAAAACCCTAAAAAACAAATTAAAGACGCTGTATTTTTTGATATAAAGAATGTGTTTTCAAACACGGCAGCCATGTTTCCGAATACCATACCGGATGCTGAAAAATTTGAAGCAGAAGCTCAAAAATTAGGCGTAACCAAAGAAACATGTATTGTAGTATATGATGATTTAGGAATATACTCTTCACCCAGAGTTTGGTGGTTATTTAAAACTTTCGGATTTGATAATATTGCCGTTTTAAATGGCGGATTACCGGCTTGGATACATGAAGGGTATGCAACGGAAACTCCTCAAAACTCTATCAGAGCTAAAGGAGATTTTAAAGCAGAATACCATCCAGAGAATGTGAAGTTTACAGGAGATATTTTAGATGCTATAGACGCAAATAACACCTGCATTTTAGATGCACGCTCAAAAGGAAGGTTTGAAGCTACGCAACCGGAACCCCGAGCAGATTTGCAAGGAGGCCATATTCCTACATCTAAAAATTTACCTTTTACCGAGTTACAAGTTTCCGGTAAAATGAAAAAAGCGACTGAATTACACACCATTTTTACACAACAAAATACCTCAGAATTGCCTTTAATTTTTACTTGCGGTTCCGGAATTACAGCCTGTATTCTTGCCTTAGGTGCTGAATTGGCCGGAATAAAAAATTACAGTGTATATGATGGTTCTTGGACAGAGTGGGCTAGTACTCCCGGCTTACCAATTGAAAAATAAAGATGGATACAACGTGGACTAAAGAAGAGTTTACAACTTACGTATTATTGTTTGTAGCTCATTGTAATCATATTGAAACAAAAGAAGAAAGTGATTACATTATTTCAAAAATAGACGAAAAACTATACAATAAAGTTCATACAGAAATTGTAATGGACGGTGATGAAGACATAAAGCTGAATAAAATTAAGGAGTATTTAGAAGAAAATAAATATACCGAAGACGAAAAAAAACAGCTACTTTCTGATATAAAGGATGTAATTTTTGCTGATGGCACAGTAGATCATTCAGAAAGAAAAGTATTTATGTTTTTAAAGAAAATTTTAGATTAATGGAAAGGCTAACAGTTGCTGAAATTATTCAAAAAATAGAAGAAGGGAAAACTTTTGAAGCCGTTTCTTATGAATACTCTTTTACCCTAAAAATTGAAGCCTATGTACCTTATGTGTGCGCAGCAATACATGACGGGCATCAATTTAGAAAAGAGTTATGGAACTACTGCTTACATACTGAATATGAACGTTGGTATGAAGAAGACCCAGCTACTAAACAAATGATACAGTCTCACCCCATAGTTATTGCCGGTTTAGATTCGCGTTTTGAATACGATTTAAACAGAGCCCCGGAAACGGCTATTTATACGGATGCTTGGGGTAAACAATTATGGAAAGAACCGTTACCTGATACAATGAAGGCGGTTAGCCTACAAAAACATGCCGACTTTTATGCAATAGTTTCTGCTTTATTAACAAAGTTAGAAGCTATGTTCGGAACCTGTATTGTGTATGATATGCATTCATATAACTGGAAACGATGGGACAGAGAAGTACCTACTTGGAATTTAGGTACGGCAAATATTGATACCGAAAGATTTAAAGATGAAGTTGAAGCATGGCGTTCTATTTTAGAAAAAATGCCACTCCCTAACGGAATTCCGTCAACTTCTCGTATCAATGATACTTTTCAAGGTAATGGCTATTTTTTAAAATACATTACGCAGCATTTTGCAAATACATTGGTGTTAGCAACTGAAATAGCTAAAGTATATTGTGATGAATTAACGCAGGTAATTTATCCGGAAGTAGTTAAAGCCGTAGAACACTATTTAACTACAGAACTGAAAGCGCATGCATTACAGTTTAGACAAAATCATACATAAATAAGCTACTTTTAAAGACGATTTTTAATGAAGAACAAGGTAGAAATGGCTGATAAGGCCTTGTTGGATATAGATAAGAACATAGATAAATTGGTTGAAAAAATAGAGCTCTTAAACTATGTAAACCCAACCAATATAGAAGCAGAAAAACAAGCATTTTTTAGTTCTAACTACTTAATAGATCCTGTTTTTATTTATCCTGAAAAAGATTTTGATAAGTTTAAAATTCATAAACGTTTTTTTACGCAACCCATAGAGCAGATAGAAGATGAGAGAATCCGAAATTTATATGAAGATATTATCTATTTCTATTCCGGTGTGGTGCGCTGTATAGAAACTATTGGAGAAGGTAAAAAATTTTATTACAACAGCTTACAATCATTTGGTTCACCAACAGAGCAGGAGGTAGAGAATGCTAAATTTATTTTGCATTTTGAAGAAGAAGATCAAAACAACCCTGTTTTTACTCCAAAATACACTCCCGATCAAGCCAAAAAAATCTTTAAAGAATATGCCGGGCGTTATGACTTTTCTTTTAAGATAAAAGAATCTTCAGCTATGGGAGCCATTGCCATGGTATTAAATAATATACAAACCTTAGTACTCAATAGCCATCACACCTTTACCGAAAATGAAATGGGCATACTAACCAATCATGAAATAGGTGTGCATATGGTAACTACAATGAATGGTTTACTGCACCAGTTGAAAATATTTTCACACGGTTTACCTAATAATGTAGAAACCCAAGAAGGCTTAGCGGTATTTAGCGAGTATATGTCGGGTAATTTAACCATTAAACGCTTAAAAGAGTTAGCATACCGTGTAATAGCTGTTGACAGTTTAGCAAAAGGATATACTTTTTCTCAAACATTTAGAATGCTGCATAACTCTTATGACTTAGAAAAAGAGCAAGCTTTTTATATTACTACCAGAGTACATAGAGGAGGAGGGTTTACTAAAGATTATTTATACTTAACAGGCTTAAAAAAAGTATATGATTACTACAAATCCGGGAATGATTTAAGTATTTTACTAACCGGAAAAGTATCGTTAAAGTATGCAGAAGACATTCAGTACTTAATAGATCAAGGGTTTGCAGTACCTTCTAAATTTATTACAGATTCATACGCACAGAATAAAAACACTAATAAGACCATAGATTTTATTTTAGATAATTTAAAGTAACACCCGATCTATCCTGCTATAACCCTAAGTCTGATCCTTTTTTTTCAAAAGAAGATATGGTAAGCTTACTGTACAATTAATACAATGGAGTATATACAATTCCATCAAGCGAAATAGCTGATACAACCGTGTGTATACAATTCCATTAGGCGGAATAGCTGATACAACCATGTGTATACAATTCCATCAGGCGGAATAGCTGATACAACCGTATGTATACAATTCCATTAAGCGGGGCTCTTGATACAATCTAGTGTATATGTTTCCATTATACGGTACTAATAATACTATATAATGGATATAATTTTATTAGGCTTAAAGCGCTAAATGTTTTTTAATAAAATACTGTATATTTGAGTATTAATGAAAAAGTATTGTCAATATGGAAAAGAAACTTCACACAGGTAAGTTAATTTCAGAGTGTATAAAAAGTAACGATATAAGAACAGTAGTTGTTTCAAGAAAACATGGAATAGCATTAAGTTCGTTACATCGGTTTTCTAAAAGCTCACATTTATTAAGCAGTAATTTATGGAAGTTATGTTATGCTTTAGAGTATAATTTTTTTGCTGACATAGCAGAAATGCTTCCGGATTCTTTTAAAAAGGCATCAATTAATCCAAAAGACCTAGAAATTCAACGATTACAGAAAGAAAATGAAGATTTAAAGATTCAGATTACTTTATTAAAAGAATTACTTTCTAAGTAAGGAAAAGAGAGATAATCGTTAATTTAGCGTGAGTTCTATATAACTTTTGTTTTTACATCTATGTAATATATTGATTATGATTTTAATAAATCCTTATTGTTCATTTTCTTTGCTTGTCCAAAGAAAACGAACCAAAAGAAAAGACACTTTTACGAGGAATTTTTAAACTCCGTTTAAAACCATCTGAAAAACACTGCGTCGTTTTACTCCTGATTTTCAGTGCTTTTTCAGATTATTCTGCGTAAAAGGAGAGCAAAGCTTTGCTTTGCCTGCTACAATTCTTACGTCAAACTTACGTTAATTTAATTAGCTGAATTATTCATTTAAAAAATCAATAATTTTTTTTAAGGTTATTTTGGCTTCTTTCATAACCGGTAAATACGGCCAGATATGAGGCATGTTTTTTCCTTCAATAATCTCTAAATCTGTATGTGATTCTTGTAATTTACCAATAGCTAATTTAGCATCAGGATACATAATGTCATTTTCAGCAATAACAACTAATGTTTTAGGAAAGTTTGTAAAACTACCATAAAGCGGAGATATAAGAGGACTTTTTAAGCTAATGTGTTGGGCACACATTTTCTTAGCACTAATAACTCCTTTCATGGAAAGCATTACATCTTTTTTAGCTGCTTCTACAATATCCGGATTTGTTAATGAAACATCCATTACAGGTGAAATTAAAATAATTTTTTTGGGTAATTTAAGTTGTTGTTGCACCAACTGTTGTACTAATAAAGTAGCAAGGGTTCCTCCGGCTGAATCTCCTATTAACGCAATATTATCAGCGCCATAATTGTTTACAGCGGCTTTATAAACAGCATGAATATTATCAGTTATTTTTGTGATATCATTTTCAGGAGCCTTAGGGTAATTACATAACCAAGTATTATAGTTGGTTGTTTGGGCTATTTTTTTAATCACATCCCAATGATGTTGTACAGGACCGGAAACAAATGCACCTCCATGTATAAAAAGCAGTAATTTGGTATTGTCTTTTTTAATATTTATTTCTGTAATACCAGTGTTAAGAATAGTAAATTGCTGTATTCCTTTTTGTTTAAAAAACCGACTCTTGGGTTGGTAACAGTCATGTTTTCTTAGCTTGTGATAAGGTATGGGAGTAGTGCTAAAAATTTTTTTAAGTCCCATTAGTTTAATAACCCAAATGGTGATATAGTATGACAAGCTCTGTTTCATTACGGTTGTATTTTTGGATGAAAGTAACGAATAAACCTAAAAGAACAAAGCCCACTTCATAAGATACGAAGCAGGCCTTGATACCAATTCACAATTAACTAACCTATTCTATTAAAAGTCTTTTAAACAGTTTTTGATTACCTTGGGTAGTAATTTGTACAAAATACATACCCGGTGTTATCTTTGAAATATCGTATGCTTTATTTTTAGAGAAAGTACCTTTAAATTCCTTTATTAACTTTCCAGACACATCATACATCAAAACTTTTTGTACTTCGGTATTGATATAGAATGTTGTATTTCCGGGTACCGGATACAAAGAAATTGTATCAGATACGCTAACATTATCGTCTGTAGATAAAGGATTTTCTAACGGAGTAGTACTGTACAAACGGTATTCTCCGGGTTGTAGGGTAATTCCTTCAGTAGGAGTTGTTACCGTAATACTTGAGTTGGTAAAAAACTCATACCAAGTACCTGTGGTAGAAAAATTAGGATTGATAGTTTTGGCTACCACATCAAAATTACCTAAAACCACTACGTTGTTTGATGCATGGTTTAACGTAACTCTTTTGGCTAATCCGCTAACATCTAAAGTAACGTCTGTAGTAGAAAATACTTCGTGTTTCTTTTTTAAGGCTATTAATGTAGCCCAAATATCATAAATCTTTTTACGTTCTGCTATGGTATAATAATCCCATTTTACAGGCTTTCTACCGGTTCTCCCGTTTTGGTCGATACTCATATCATATCCAAGCTCTCCAAACTGCCATATCATTTTAGGCCCCGGTATAGTGAAGAAAAATACCCCTGCCAATTCTTCACGACTTAAGGCCGTGTTTAAATTTTTTACGCTGTAACTACCGTTTGCATTACCGTATTGCAGATTTTTATACATTAATCGCTCTTCATCATGGCTTTCCATATAAGTAACCAAATGAGGCGCGGTAAAATCTCTGGTTTTATAGTACCCCCAGGCAATATCAGCATCAGAACTATATCCCATTGTATTTTGATTGTAGTTATGCGTCATTTTTCCCCATAACATCATTCCTGCGCTGGCTAAAGCCTTTTCTTCAGAATTATCTGCTAAATGTTCAAGAATAATATAAAAATCATTTCCATGGTTGGTCCATACATAGTTGGCATAATCGGTTAATCGATTGATACGATCTTGATTATACGCATTTCCCCATTGATCACCGGAAGTAGGGTAATAGGTATTGGTAAATCCTTTGGTAAAATCGAAACGGAAGCCATCTATTTTATATTCATTAATCCAATAAGACATTACATTTTTAAAATATTGCTGCGTATAGGCAGATTCGTGGTTAAAATCGAACCCAAAGCGTAAAGCACCGTTTTGAAAGTTATGATCATCATTGTAAAACGGATTGTTACTGGTGGTTCCGTTAGCTGCGTTATAATCATACATTTGCAATAAAGGGCATTGGCTATACGAATGATTAAACACTACGTCAACAATAACCGCTATACCACGTTGATGACATTTATCAATAAGCTCTTTAAACTTATTTTGAGTTCCGTAAGCTTTATCTAAAGCAAAAAACTGAGATACGTTGTACCCCCAACTATCATTTCCTTCGAACTCGTTTACCGGCATTAATTCAAGAGCATTAATACCTAAGCCCTCTAAATAATCCAATTTATCTATAACGGCTTGGTAACTATCATTTTCAGAAAAATCACGTACTAAAAGCTCATAAATAACCAAGTTATCTTTAGCCGGCTTACTAAATGACGTAGTTTGCCAAGTATAAGGTGTTTTTGTTATGGTAAAAGTTGAAACAATACCTGAAGCTCCGGATGGAAATTCTTTCAAATTCGGGTAATTAGAAGGAGAGATGTACTGATCATTAGCTTCATCTAATACTTTTTCGGCATAAGGGTCTGCTACCTTTTTATCATAATCAATAAAATATTGGTAGGCATACTCTTTTGTCTCATCTAAACCATTAACGGTTATCCAAAAGTAATCTCCGTCCTTTTTCATTTGATAGTCTTGCTGTAAACTCCAATTGTTAAATTCTCCAATTAAGAAAACATCTGACTTTTGCGGTGCTAATAAGATAAAAGTTGCAGACTTATCAGCATTTATAGTAACTCCATTAGAAGCCACAGGCTTTGTTTCTGACGTAGTAGGTGTCTTTATATATATATTAATAAGGGTTTCTTTTTGTGTAGTGCCGGAAGTAGCTATAGCCTTAATAGTATGTTGCCCAGTTGTAGTAAAGGTGTACTCTTTGGTAATAGTTTTGGTGTTTGTTGTTGTTTGTATGGCTACGTTGTTAACCTGTAATTCTAAATTAGCAGTAGTAGTAGCTTCTGCTGTAATTGTAATAGTGGCATTAGCATCAAATACTGTGTTAACCGGACTTGTGATTTGAATATTTAAATCTGCTGAAAATATTTTAATATGAATATCCGGTTTGGTTTGTTTTGAACCGTCTCCTGAACGAGCTACCAAATTAATTTCAGTAATTTCTTTTGTGTTTGTTACGCCGTAATAAGCATATACGTTTGTTGTTATGGTAAGTGTATAAGTGTTAGAAGCTGTTTTAGTAAACTTAGGTTGTGTACTGTTGTTTCCCCAACTTCCAATTACGTTTTGCCATTGTGTTCCGTCTACAGTAACACCTGTGTGAGCATAAATATCTCCGGTATAATTTTCTAACTCAGTACCTGTTGTATTTAGTGTTATAATGATTTCATCATTAACCGTTGGTGTACCGGGTGAGGTGGTAACTTGTGAAGAAACCGTATAGTTTATAAGAAGGAGTATGAGTAGGTAAAGTTTTTTCATAATAGAAAAATGTAATAAGGATATATAAAAACTAAAGCCTGTATATGATAACTCATTACAGGCTTTAATTCAAACAAATTATAATGAAGTTATGGTATATTTTGGGTTGGCTGTATCAGTTAAATCCATTACAATTCTGTATTTACCTGCAGTTGAAGGAATGTTAGCACCTCCATTTTCTAAGGTACCGTCATTTCCGTCATCACCATAATTATTCGCCCAATCTTCATTTAATCTAAACTTAATTTCACCATCTAATAAGGTTACGTTATTAGCTACGTACATACCCGGGTTTACTTGCGTAAAGTTAAAATCTGGTCCGCCATTACCCCAATCGTTGTAACCCGAACCTACAATTCCCCAAACATCAGCAGCTTCAATAGTATAGGTGTTATTTTTCAAATCTAAAGTAACTTGATAAAAACCTGCTGTTGAAACAACATTATCACCTCCGGCATCTAAGGTACCATCAGCACCAGAGTCACCGTAATTGGTTCCCCAATCATTGTTTAATCTGAATTTAATTTCACCGTCTAATAATTTTACTCCGGCTTTAAACGTATTCGTTGTATAGTCATAGTGGAATTCAGCATCTGGTCCGCCATTACCCCAATCATTAAATCCTGAACCTACAATACCCCATGAGTAAGCCTCTATGGTATAAGTATTGTTGTTTAGATCTAAAGTAACTTTGTAAGTACCTGCAGTAGATATAATATTGGCTCCTCCGGCTTCTAAAGTACCATCGGCACCATCATCACCAAAGTTATTCGTCCAGTCATTATTTTCTCTGATTTTAATTTCACCGTCTTTTAACGTAACATAAGCAACATATACTTTAGCTGTTTCAGTAGTATAAAAAGGAGCATCAGGTCCACCGTTACCCCAATCATTATATCCTGAACCTACAATACCCCAAGTAGAGATTTCAACTCCTGAACCTTGCGTTACTTCCGGTAGAGTAATGTTCATAACCATAACATCAGAAATACTTTCCGGAGCATCAGTACCTCCGTTACCAACATAAGCTCTTACTCTGAAGTAAATTTTACCCATATTAGGTTTATCATCTGTTGTTGGGTCATTATCTAAACCGGCAGTTTCTGCAAGCATTAATAATTTTTCAACAGTAACGGCCATGTTTGTTTGTCCGGTTGTGCCTAACGATTCAAAATCTGAAAAATCTTCTTTCAGAGATACTTGTAATTCATAAGTAACCTCAGTAGGTACCCCGTCAAAAACTACAGGATTCCACACAAAGCGTTCAGCAATATTTCCTGAAGTTTGAGGAGTGATTATATACTCATTTAAAAGTGTGTTGGTAAATGCCACACTCTCTTTAGGCGCCTGTACAGTAAATTCTAAGTTATCATTATCTTCACAAGCTACAAAGCCTAGAATTAAGATAAACGATGCTATAAGTGATACTATTTTTTTCATGGTGTTTTTATATTAATTATTAATAACCAGGATTTTGTGTTAAGTTAGGGTTTGCTTCTAAAGCAGTTAACGGAATAGGGAAAAGCTTATAGGTATTTGGTATAGCTGTACCGCTAGCTGTATTTCCTTTCCAAGGCCATAGGTAAGTACCGCCTGTAAACATTCCGAAACGAATTAAGTCAGATCTTCTGTGTCCTTCTAAATTTAACTCTCTGGCTCTTTCATCTATGATAAAACTTAAGGTTAGTTCAGCCTGTGTTATGGTTCCGGCTTTAGCTCGGGTTCTTACATTATTAACGTATGTTAATGCTGTTGATAGATCTGCAGAAGCAGCACCTCTTAAAGCACACTCAGCATAAATTAAATAGGCATCAGCCAATCTGAACATTGGAAAATCTGTGTTAGCAAACTCGGTAGAAGTTGTAGAACTGTTTACGTTGGTGTTTCTAAATTTAATAGAAGGAAATCCGTCGGTCCACTTTTTATAGTCTGCCATATCAAAAGAATGCCCTTGAGTCCAGAATAATTTAGCTCTTTCATCAGGACAATTAGTAAGTTGTGTGGCATCTGTTACACCACCACAATATTTTCCGTACCAAGCAGAGGTAGCTCTGTGACCTCCCCATCCGCCGGTAGCGCCATAGTCGTCTAAATTCATGGTATCTGAAGATAAACTTCCGTTAATTATATAGGTAGTGTTCCCATAACTTTGGCTACTTACAGCATCTGCAATTAAAGGGAAAATGATTTCCGGAGAAGAATCGTTATCTCCTGAGAAATTATTAACAAAATTAGGGGCTAAAGAATACCCGCCTTGCTCAATAACTTTTTTAATAAAGGTAGCTGCTTCATTGTACTTAGCTGTTCCTGTATATACCTCTGCATTTAAGTATAATTTAGCAAGTAACATTTGTACTACAGCTTTGTTAGCTCTACCATAACCGTTAGAAGCAGCAATGGTAGGCTCTATTGCTAATAGCTCTGATTCAACATAGTTAAAAAGATCTAATCTTGAAGCTTGTGGTAAGGGTTGAGAAGCACCAATGTTTTCTTCGGTAGCTAATACTCCTTTTCCAAAGGCATCAATTAGGTAATAGTAAGCCAAAGCTCTTATAAAACGAACTTCACTAATAATGTTTTCCTGATCGTTTACCGTAACATTTCTCATGACTGATAAAAGATTATTAGCTTGAGGAATCGTGTAGTAAATACGGTTATATAAATAGCGGAAAAACTTATTGTTTTCATCCCAGTTAGAGGTCGTGGTTAACTGATCTAAACCATCATCACCCCATCTGTTTTTCATGCCATCAGCCGTAAAATCCTGTAGGTTAATAATTCCTCTTAAAAACGGAGATTCTCCAGGGTCATCACTTATATCAGAACTTCCTGGTCCTTGTACACCAGATAAGGCATACGAGGCATACAATCTTGATAAAATACCGGAAATAGCATTAGGGTCTTGTTGTAATAACTCTTCCAAGGTTAATTCAACTTGCGGTTTTGTATTTAAATCATCTAAACAACTAGAAAACGTAGTTGAAATAATGAGTATGAGTATTAGAAATTTTTTCATAATTCTTAAAAATTAAAAATCCACATTTACACCAATTGTATAAGTTCTTGGTCTTGGATAGAAATTATTATCGATTGAATTAAAGTTTTCAGGATCTTGACCGGAATAGTTAGTAATAATAAACGGATTGGCTACGGAACTGTATAAACGAACTGTTCCTTTTTTAATTAACTGGTCAAAACGATACCCTAATACAATATTTTCACAACGTAAAAAGGTAGCATCTTCTAAATAGTAATCAGAAAACTTAACATTACCGTTTACGTTTACAAAGTTTACATCAGAAGCTCCGTTATAAAAATCAAGTACGTTAGTTAAACTGTTTGAGTTAACAGGCAAGGCTTTATCACTCCAACCATTGGTCAACTTTTTAGCATTGTAAACCAAGCCTCCTAACTGACCTCTGAAACTAGAGGTTATATCCCAGTTTTTATAAGTAAAGTTTAAGCCAAAACCATACGTCCAGTTAGGTCTTAACGCTTTGTAAAAACGATCATCATTATCTACAACACCATCACCGTTTAAATCGGCATGAGCTCCCCAAATTGGTTTTCCACTGGTATCATATAATTGTTTAAATACCCAAGCCGAATGTGCTTGATATCCTACAGGTGAGTACGCTAAATTAACTCCTGTTCCTATAGGTAATCCGCCATCTGGGGATTGGATTCTATTAATATCATTTAAACTAGTGATTTCTGTTTTGTTATAAGCTATATTGGTATTTATATCAAAACTAAATTGATCATTCTTGTACGGGGTAGCATTTAAGGCCAATTCAAACCCTTTAGAAGAAGTTTTACCTACATTTTTAGCAAAAAGATCTGTAAATCCTTGTCCTGGTCCTACTGGGGCCTCAACTAGTAAATCTGTTGTATTTCTCTTAAAGATATCAAAAGTACCTGAAATAGCATTGTTTAAAAATGCAAAATCAAGTCCTACGTTATAAGTAGTGGATTTTTCCCACGTAAGATTTTCATTAAAAGGAATGGCAGAATATATATTTACGCCATTTAAATACTGACTTGAAGCGTCTCCTTGAGAGAATAATGGAATAGACGGATAAAATCCTACCCCTCCTGTAATATCTTGCTGTCCGGTTTTACCCCAACCTAATCGTAATTTTAAGGTATTTATAAATTCAGCATTTTTTAAGAATTCTTCATCTTTAATCTTCCAAGCCAAAGCTGCTGCAGGAAAGTATCCCCAACGTTTTGATGGACGGAATAGAGAAGAACCATCAGCTCTTAAAGAGAATGTAAATAAATATTTATTAGCTAAATCAAAATTTGCTCTTCCAAAAAACGACTGTAAGTTTAACTCATTAAAGTATCGGTTAGTCGGATTCTGACGATTAAAAACTAATTCTCTGATACCTGTTACTGTATTATACATAAAAAGTTCTTTGGTTCCTTCATTTTTAAAGTTTTGATATGAATAACCTCCTTGTAATTCAACTTTAGAAACAAAACCATTTAATTTTTTAGCATATACTAAATAAGCATCTAAAGTTGTATTGGTAATGTTTTGATCTTCTGTATAGTTAACTCCGGGGTTAAATACAGCATTTGTGTTTGGATTTAGATTTGCTGCTTCAAATTTTCTAGTTGCCAACGCATTTTCAGTAAATTCTTCTTTAATTTTTGCTTTAGACGTTTCTAATCCTAAATTTAAAACAGCTCTTAATTCAGGTAAAAAAGGAGTGGTGTAGTCAAACTCTACATTTCCTAATAGTTTATACACTCTTTCAGGTCGTGAACGTTGCATTAATAAAGCTACCGGGTTGTACTGCCCACTAAGTTGTAATATTTGTCTACCATTATTATCAGGTTCAGTTAAAAAAGTGTCTTGATAAAAACCTCCAAAACCATTAGCACTGCTATCATAAATAGGTTTGGTTGGGTCCATATTAACAGCCCCTCCTAAAGCACCACCTTCATCAATAGCGTTTTTATCGGCATAAATTCCTTTTGCATTAATATCAACTTTTAACTTATCGTTCAAAAATTTAGGGGTTAATTTTAAAGCCAAAGAATAACGCTCATAATCGTTTGTTTTTACAATACCTTCACTTTTTGTATGACCAAAAGAAAAGCGTGCCGGTACTTTATTAAATAAAAAAGCTCTGGCACTAAAGTTAGTATTGGTAGATACCGAAGTTCTGTAAACAGCCTCTTGCCAATTGGTATCAGATAAAATACGTCCTTCAATTTGCGGGGTACTTAAATCATCAGTAGCTGTTGTTGTAGGATCATCAACACCTAATAAATTAGTATAGGTTGGGTGATAGGTTTGTATAAACTTTGTAAACTCACTACTATTCATTACATCCAACGTTCTTCCTACAACACCTATAGATACATTACTAGAAAAGTTGAATTTAACACCTCCGGTAGTTCCTTTTTTAGTCGTAATAATAATAACTCCGTTAGAAGCTCTGGAACCGTAAATAGCTGTTGCAGAAGCATCTTTTAAAATAGAGAAGTTTTCAATGTCATTTGGATTCACCAATGTTAAAGGGTTACTAACCCCGGCTGGATTTGTATTATCAACCGGTACACCATCAATTACAATAAGTGGGTTGTTATTTGCCGATAATGAAGAACCACCACGAATCCTAATGTTTGGAGCCGCATCCGGTTGTCCACCAGCTGTTGTAATTTTTACTCCTGGAACTTTACCTTGTAGTAATTGTTCTGCACCCACTACAGGAGTTTGATTAAAGTCTTTAGCACTAATAGAGGTAACAGATCCTGTTGCATCTCTTTTAGTTGTTGTTCCATACCCTACAACTACAACCTCTTCCAGTTGTTGTAGGTTTTCTTCCATAATAACTGTTATTCTAAAATTTGTACCAACGGTTACTTCTTTATCAATAAATCCAATAGAGCTAAAAACAAGAACATCTCCAGTTTTAACGTTTTCTAATTGAAATTTACCGTCAAAATCTGAAGATGTTCCTTTTATAGTTCCTTTAATAACTACATTAACTCCAGGAAGTCCTTCTCCTGTAGTTTTCTCTAATACTGTTCCGTTTAATTTTTGCTGAGCAAATAATTGGAAGGAAAACAGTAGTAGTATACCAGATAAAATTATTTTAAAATACTTCATCGTTTTAGATTAAAATACGTGTAAATTTGATATATGAGTTATCAATAATTTTACGTTCCACATTGTGAAGATAGCAATAAAAAACGCTCTGTAGACACCGTAAACACTACGAAAACGTTTTCGTGTTGATAACTTTTTTAACCTTATCTTAACACATTAGTAAAATAAGATTAAGAAAATTATCAGTTTTGTAAAATATGAAAACAAAAATTACCATTAAAATAATAGCTAAAGAACTAGGTGTTGCAACTTCAACCGTGTCAAAGGCTTTAAGAGATAGTCACGAAATTAGTCAGGAAACTAAAGATCGAATAAAAGCTTTTGCCGATTATTATAATTACCGACCTAATAATTTAGCATTGCAACTACGCAACCAAAAAACCAAAGTAATAGGAATTATTTTACCTCAAATAGTACATCATTTTTTCTCTACCGTTATTAAAGGTATAGAACATGAAGCTACCGAAAGAGGATATAATATTATGGTTTGTTTTTCTAATGACCTGGAAAAAAAGGAAGTAGAAACAATTGAGGTGTTAACCAACGGAAGTGTTGACGGGTTGTTAGTTTCATTAGCTAAAGAAACTTTGGAAAAAGGGAATTTTACGCATTTTCAAAAACTAATTGATGCCAATATACCTTTGGTGCTTTTTGACAGAACACATAATTCTTTATCGTGCGATAAAGTAACCGTTGATGATGTTGGTGCCGGTTATAAAGCTACAAGATACCTAATAGATTCTGATTGCCAAAGAATAGGAATTTTAACTACTCCGGAACATGTTACTGTAGGGTTAGATAGATTATTAGGTTATGAAAGAGCCTTGAAAGAACAGGGAAGGGCAGTAGAAGCATCTTTAATTGTAAAAATAGACGAAGAACAAGATATTAAAGCTCAAATAGAAACCTTATTTGAAGAAAAAATAGATGCTGTTTTTGCGGTGAATGAAATTTATGCTGCTTTAGCCATTAGAGTAGCTAAAGAAAAAAAATTACGTATTCCGGAAGATGTATCTATCATAGGTTTTACAGATGGTTTAATATCGGAATATGCTTCTCCGTCAATATCAACTGTAGCTCAACATGGTTTTACTATGGGGAAACAAGCGGCAGAAATGTTAATTGACAGAATTGAGAATAATGAAGAAGATATAAGACCGCAAACTAAAGTAATATCAAGTAACTTAAAAATAAGAGAATCAAGCCGATTTTTAGAAAAATAATATTTTTTTCTTTGGTATAAAGAAAAAATGATATATTTACCCCACTGAAAATGACTTATCAATAATTTTCTTTCCACGCATTAAGTTAGATAAGTCGTAGCGCTTATCGTAGTATTAACTAATAATTACGATAATGAACAAGCGTAAATTAAATTTCTGGGAAATCTGGAATATGAGTTTTGGGTTTCTGGGAATTCAGTTCGGATTCGCCTTACAAGGAGGCTTCATGTCACGAATTTTTCAAACGTTAGGTGCAGGTAAAGAAGATATACCTCTTTTATGGATTGCCGCTCCTTTAACAGGGTTAATTGTACAACCTATCATAGGCTATTTGAGTGATCGAACTTGGAGTCCTAAATGGGGAAGAAGAAGACCTTACTTTTTATTAGGAGCTATTCTAAGCTCTTTAGCATTGTTTTTTGTACCTCATTCTTCTGCTTTATGGGTAGCGGCCGGATTTTTATGGATTTTAGATGCGTCTATAAACATATCTATGGAGCCTTTCAGAGCTTTAGTGGCTGATAAATTACCGGACTCACAGCGTTCATACGGCTTTGTTGTACAAACTTTAATTATTGGAATAGGTACGTGGGTTGCAAGTAATTTACCTTGGTTTGTTTCTAAACTAGGTGTAAGTGATGCTGCTGAATCAGGTGTTGTTCCTATGTCTGTAAAAATAGCTTTTGCTATTGGAGCTTTTGTTTTTTTATTAAGCATTCTGTATACCATTTTTACTACTTCAGAATACCCCCCGGAAGATATGGAAGAGTTTGAAAAGGAAAAAGCTAAAAAAAATCAATTCATTTCAGACATTGTAAACAACATAGGAAGTATGCCTTTAACTATGAAAAGACTGGGAGTTATTCAGTTTTTTAGCTGGTTTGCTTTCTTTACAATGTGGAGTATGGCCAACCCGGCGCTTACTGAACATGTATTTAATACTCCTGCTCCGGTAGAAGCAAATTATGATATGAGCATTCCTGAACAAAAAGAAGCTTTTGATACGGCTAATACCGCTTTTCAAAAATCTTCCAATTCAGTAGGCTCGTATATGGGGGTTTACGGACTTTCATCTATGGCTTTTGCTTTATTATTAGTAATGTACACCTCTAAACGAAGAATTAACAGAAAGTATGTACATATGTTTTCATTAATTCTAGGAGGAATAGGATTCATTCTTATGAAATACATTCCTTCTCATGAATACTTAACAGTATCTTTTATTTTAATAGGTTTTTCTTGGGGTAGTATTTTGTCAATGCCATATGCTATGCTATCAAGCTCTGTAAATCCTAAAAAGATGGGAGTTATCATGGGAATATTCAACATGTTTATTGTTATTCCTCAAATTATAGCAGCCATAGGAGGTGTGAATTTTGTTTCAAATCTATTTGGAGAAGAAGCTATAAATGCCATGATGGTTGCCGGTTTAAGCTTAATAATAGCCGGATTATGCAACTTTTTAATTACCAACAAAAACGCAATTACTTACCAGCCGGAAACTGAATAATGAATACGAGAGGATTTATTTTTGATTTAGACGGTGTGATCGTTGACACTGCTAAATATCATTTTTTAGCCTGGAAAAAACTGGCAAATGATATAGGAATAGATTTTACACACGAGCAAAACGAACAATTAAAAGGAGTAAGTCGTGTAAAATCATTAGAAAAAATTTTAAGCTGGGGAAATAAGGTAATCTCAGAAGATAAATTTATGGAACTCATGGGAAAGAAAAATGATGATTACTTGAGTTACATAGCACAAATGGATGCACACGAAATTTTGCCGGATGTTCCAAAAATACTAACCTATTTAACAGATAATAAAATTCCCGTTGCTTTAGGATCTGCCAGTAAAAATGCAAGAGCAATACTTCAAAAAGTAAACTTAATTACTCAATTCAATGCTATTGTAGATGGTAATGATGTTACTAAAGCAAAACCAGACCCGGAAGTGTTTTTAACTGCTGCGCAAAAGTTGGGCATAGCTCCTGAAAATTGTGTAGTATTTGAAGATTCTTTAGCAGGCATTCAAGCTGCTAAAAATGCAAACATGGTAGCTATAGGTATTGGAGAGACTGCTATTTTAAATGAAGCAGATTTTGTTTTCAAAGATTTTACAGAAATAGATCTTCAATTCATAGCTCAATTGTAAAAACAGCCTACTAACAAATAAGGTGTTTAATATAGTAATAGAAACAAACAACATTGAAAAGAACTTTTCTTTTTTAAAATAAAGAATAAAAATGAATCAGAATTATATCATCCCCAATGAGTGGAGTATTGTAGAAGAAGGATTTGATACAAGCAGAGTAAAATCGTCTGAAAGTCTTTTTAGCATTGGTAACGGTGCAATGGGACAAAGAGCTAATTTTGAAGAAGATTATTCAGGAGCTACATTTCAAGGAAGTTATATTGCGGGGGTATATTACCCGGATAAAACCAGAGTTGGATGGTGGAAAAACGGATATCCTGAATATTTCGCAAAAGTATTAAATGCTCCTAACTGGATAGGAATTCACATAAGTATTAATGGTGAAATGTTAGATTTAGCTACCTGTAAACAAGTAACCGATTTTAGAAGAGAACTTAACATGAAAGAAGGTTGGTTGTCCAGAAGTTTCCAAGCTACCTTACCAACCGGCATGGAAGTAAAAGTAAGTTCAAAACGTTTTTTAAGTTTACATTTAGATGAAATAGGCGCTATAGAATATTCTGTAATCCCTTTAAACCAGTCGGCAACTATTGAGTTTTCACCCTATATCGATGCAGGAATAACCAATGAAGACAGTAATTGGGATGATAAGTTTTGGGAAATAGTAAGTATTTCTTCTGAAGAACAACAAGCTTTTATTCATACCCATACCATGAAAACAGCATTTCATGTATGTACTTTTATGGAATCTAAAGTATATGTCGATTCCCATAAAAACGATCAGATTCCGGTTAAGAATAGTAGTGATAATAAAATATCATTTACATATAAAGTTCAGGTAGAACCGAATCAAAAAGCGACGTTATATAAGTTTGCAGGGTATACTGTTGACAGAAATCATGATAGAAATAACTTAATACCAGCTGCTAAATCAGTACTTGAACAAGCTACTAATTTTGGTTTTGAAGATTTATTGACTCTTCAAAAACAATCATGGGCAAAGATTTGGGATACGGCAGATATTACCATTTCCGGAGACGTAAAAGCGCAGCAAGGTATTCGTTTTAATATTTTTCAATTAAATCAAACCTATTTAGGTACAGATGCACGCTTAAATATAGGGCCTAAAGGTTTTACAGGTGAAAAATACGGAGGAAGTACGTATTGGGATACTGAAGCTTATTGCTTACCATTTTATATGGCAACAAAAGAGCAAAATGTAGCCAGAAATTTATTAGAATATCGTTATCATCATTTAGAAAGAGCCATAGAAAATGCTGAAAAATTAGGTTTTAGTGGCGGTGCAGCTTTATATCCTATGGTAACCATGAATGGGGAAGAGTGTCATAATGAATGGGAAATTACGTTTCAGGAAATTCATAGAAATGCCGCTATAGCTTTTGCTGTTTTTAACTATTATCGTTATACAGGTGATTACAGTTATATTCCTGAAAAAGGATTGGAAGTATTGATAGGAATTGCTCGTTTTTGGCAACAAAGAGCCAGTTATTCTGCACAAAAAAAACAATACGTTATTTTAGGGGTTACCGGTCCTAACGAATATGAAAATAATATTAATAATAACTGGTACACTAATTATGCAGCAAAATGGTGTATTGAATATGCGTTGGAAAATTTAAGCAAAGTAGCTCAGGAATATTCATCTGATTACGAAAGAATCATCAAAAAAACACAACTTACAAATACAGAATTAGCAAAATGGAAAGAGGTAGCTGAAAATATGTACTACCCGTATTCTGAAGAGCATAATGTGTATTTACAACAAGATGGTTTTTTAGATAAAGAATTAATTACGGTAGCTAATTTAGATAAAGCACACAGACCTATCAACCAAAAGTGGAGTTGGGATAGAATTTTGCGATCTCCTTATATAAAACAAGCGGATACTTTACAAGGTTTTTATTTTTTTGAAGATGACTTTACCCTAGAGGAATTAGAACGTCATTTTGATTTTTATGAACCGTATACAGTACATGAAAGTTCATTATCTCCTTGTGTTCATAGTATTCAGGCTGCTAAATTAGGAAGAATGGACCAAGCCTATACTTTTTATCTAAGAACTTCTCGTTTAGATTTAGATGATTATAATAAGGAAGTAGAAGAGGGCTTGCATATTACCTCAATGGCAGGTACATGGATGAGTATCGTTGAAGGTTTTGGCGGAATGCGAGTAAAAAATAATGTATTAAGTTTTTCTCCGCAAATACCAAAACAATGGAAAGCCTACTCATTTAAAGTAAACTTTAGAGGTCAAACACTTAAAGTATCTGTATACCAAGATGACGCCCAATTTGAATTGGAAGGAAGTAAAGAATTAGAAATCTTGGTTAATAACAAAACAATTATTGTTCCCCCTAATAATTTGATTACAGTTTAATCAACACAATCCTTACAGCTTTAATGCTGTGAGGATTCTTCTTTTTATGAAAAAAAACATTCTATATATCATTTTACTCTTAAGCTTCTCTTGTTCAAATCAAAAGAAACAAGACACAGTTATAACTACAATGACTGATACATCTTTTGCTGAAATTGAACGAGTAGAGCCTCCAAATTGGTGGATTGGATTTAAAAATACTGGGTTACAATTATTAGTAAAAGAAGATAGGATTGCTAACTATGAAGTAACTATTAATTATGAAGGAGTTAAAGTTACAAGTGTAACTAAAGGTGATAGTGAAAATTATGTATTTATTGATTTAAGTATTCATAAGAATACGAAACCCGGAACGTTTACTATTACTTTTAAAGATAAGGAAGGAAAAGAGAAAAAACATAACTATGAATTAAAAAAAAGAATACAACCAGCTAACGACTACAAGGGTTTTGATAGTACTGATGCTATCTATTTAATTACCCCGGATCGTTTTTCAAATGGTAACATAGCTAATGATAAAATAGCAGGTTTAAAAGAACAAAAAGTAGATAGGACTCATGACTATATGAGACATGGAGGTGATATTGAGGGAATTATAAATCACATAGAGTATATTAAAGATTTAGGGTTTACTACTGTGTGGCCAACTCCGTTATTGCTAAATGATATGAAAGAAAGTTCGTATCATGGATATGCTATTACAGATTATTATAAGGTAGATCCACGATTCGGAACTTTAAAAGACTATAAAAAATTAGCGCAAGAATTAGCAAAAAGAGACATGAAATTAATCATGGATCAAGTAGCAAATCATTGTGGCTTGTACCATTGGTGGATGAATGATTTGCCTTTTAAAGATTGGCTAAATTATCAAAAACAATATGAAGAATATAAAGATACTTGGTCATGGAAAAATGTAATTGTTTCTAACCATAGAAGAACGACCAATCAAGATATTTACGCTTCAACATTTGACAAAAATCGCAACACAAAAGGATGGTTTGTTGCCGAAATGCCCGATTTAAACCAGCGAAATCCTTTTATGGCAAACTATATCATTCAAAACAGTATTTGGTGGATAGAAACGTTGCAATTAGGAGGAATAAGACAAGATACCTATCCGTATCCGGATAAAGAGTTTATGGCAAAATGGTCTCAGTCAATTATGAATGAATACCCTAATTTTACAATTGTAGGTGAAGAGTGGAGTTACAATCCGTTATTAATTGGTTACTGGCAAAAAGGAGCTATTAATAAAGACGGGTATGTATCTGATTTAAAATCTACCATGGATTTTGCCATGCAAAAAAATAGTGTAGAAGCATTAAACGAAGAAGAAGGTTGGAACAAAGGATTGATTAAAATGTATGAAGGATTGGCAAATGACTTTCATTACGCTTCCCCTGAAAACATTATGATTTTTCCTGACAATCATGATATGAGTAGAATTTTTACACAGTTAAAAGGTAATTTTACAAACACAAAAGCTGCTTTAAGCTACTTGTTGGTTTTACCTAGAATTCCTCAATTGTATTACGGAACAGAAATTTTGATGAATGATTTTGAAAAACCGGGAGACCACGGGTTGGTTCGTTCAGATTTTCCTGGAGGTTGGAATAACGATACAGTAAATGCTTTTACAGGAAAAGGATTGTCTGAGCAACAAAAAGAAATGCAAGAATATGTAAAGAAGCTGTTAAACTACCGCAAAAAAAGCAAGGCTATTCATAAAGGAACTACTATTCATTTTGCCCCTGAAGAAGGTGTGTATGTACTATTCAGAAAATTTGAAAAAGAAACTGTTATACATATCATCAATAAAAATGATAAGAATTACAGATTAAACCTGGCTCGTTTTCATGAAATTGGTTTATCCGGTAAATCCCTAAGAAACATAATAACAAATGAATCAGTTGTTTGGAATGAATTTTTAGAACTTTCTCAAAACGGAAGTATTATTTTAACAACTGATCTTGAAAATTAAAGATAGAATTATTAATGAAAAGATATTTACTAATACTATTATTACTTAGCTCATTAACTATAACGAGTCAAAATACTAAACGTATAGTTAACCAAGTAACATGGGATAAAGAAAATATACTTACTGTAAAAGTTAATGACGGTACGTATCGCATACAATTTTATACGCCGGAAATTGTAGAAACAACGTTTATTCCTGAAGGTCAGAAATTCATAAAAAAATCACATGCAGTTGTTTTAGTTCCTAAACACATTAAAACAAAACTAGAAAAAGAAAAAACATTCATTTCTTTTAAAGCTAAGCAAGGCATTACAGTAAACATTCAAAAATCTCCTTTTAAAATTTCTTATTTCTATGAAGGAAAAGAATTAACGTCTGAAAAAGAAGGATATACACAACAAAAAGACGGAGAGAGCATTCAATTAAATCTTACTCCGAATGAAGTTTTATATGGAGGAGGAGCCAGAGCATTAGGAATGAATAGGAGAGGATACCGATTACAATTATATAACAGGGCTCACTATGGATATGAAACGCATTCAGAATTAATGAACTATACGATGCCTGTGGTCATTTCTTCTAAAAAATACATGCTTCATTTTGATAATGCTCCTATTGGTTTTTTAGATTTAGATAGTCAAAAGAACAATACACTGACTTATGAAACCATTTCAGGTCGAAAAACCTATCAGGTTATTGCCGGAAAAACATGGATGGATGTTATAGATAATTATACCGAACTAACAGGAAAGCAACCTATGATACCCCGATGGGCATTAGGAAATTTCTCTAGTAGATTTGGATATCACTCTCAAAAAGAAGTTGAAAATACCATTCAAAAATTTCAAGATGAACAAATTCCTGTAGATGCTATCATTTTAGATTTATATTGGTTTGGTAAAGACATCAAAGGTACTATGGGTAATTTAGAAGTTTTTAGAGACTCTTTCCCTGATTTTGAAGGAATGATTAAACGATTAAAAGAAAAAGGAGTAAAAACCATTACTATAACAGAACCCTTTGTATTAACCACTTCAACTAAATGGAAGGAAGCCGTTGAAAAAGATATTTTAGCTAAAGATTCTGAGGGTAATCCTGCCAAATATGACTTTTATTTTGGAAACACCGGTATTATAGATATTTATAAACCGGAAGGAAAACAATGGTTTTGGTCTGTATATGAAAAATTAGCCCAAAAAGGAGTTGCAGGAGTTTGGGGCGATTTAGGAGAACCGGAAGTTCATCCTGATTGGGTTAAACACGCAACAGGTACTGCAAATGAAGTTCATAATATTTATGGACATGATTGGGCCGGATTAGTAGCTGAAGGTTATCAAAAGAAATTTCCAACAACACGCCCATTTATATTAATGCGAGCAGGATATTCCGGATCACAACGATATGGTATGATACCTTGGTCAGGAGATGTCAACAGAACTTGGGGCGGATTATACAGACAACCGGAAATAGCGTTACAAATGGGAATGCAAGGCTTAGGATACATGCATTCAGATTTAGGTGGTTTTGCAGGAGCTAATTTAGATGATGAGTTGTATGTACGTTGGTTACAATACGGTGTTTTTCAACCCATATTCAGACCTCATGCGCAAGAAGAAGTAGCTTCTGAACCTGTTTTCAGATCAGAAGAAGCCAAAAGCAGGGCTGAAAAAGCCATTGAATTACGATACCAATTATTACCTTATAATTATCATTTAGTGTATGAAAATCACACCAAAGGAACCCCTTTAATGCGTCCTTTATTTTTTGAGTTTCCTAACAAAGAAACAGATACTTTGGCCTCAACTTATTTATGGGGTAACGATTTTTTAATAAGCCCGCAAATTTTAAAAGAGACTCATAAACATAAAGTTTACATTCCCAAATCAACGGTGTGGTTTGATTTCTATAGAGATGAAAGGGTAGTAGGCACTGGATTACAGCCGTCTATATCTCCTAAAAAGTATAGTATTCCTACGCTAGTTAGAGCAGGAGCTTTTATTCCAATGGCTCCTTTAGTTCAAAATACAGAACAATACAATGCTAATGTATTGGATATTCATTACTATCATGATACTACAGTGCAATCAAGTAATCGTACATTGTATAATGATGACGGAAAAACCGCCAAAGCTTTTGAAAAAGATGCTTACGAATTAGTTACATTCAATAGCAAATACAAAAATGACTGTTTACAAATAAAAATGAATGCATACATAGGAAAGCAATATCAGACTCAAGACAAACAGTACACTTTTGTCATACATAACATAACAATGGTGCCTAAAAACATAACGATTAATGGTAAAAAAGTAGGCATAACCTGGAACTCAACTAAAAAAACAGTAACCATACCAACTCATTGGAATACTAAAACAACCCAAACAATTAAATTAAAATTTTAGACATGAAAAGAATATCAATTTTTCTGCTATTACTACTGCTAATTGTTAGTTGTAAAAAAAATACAATTTCAAAAAATATGGAGTTGAATGAAAAAGCAAAACAACCTTTTGTTTGGGAAGGTGCTAATCTATATTTTTTATTAACGGATAGGTTTCATAATGGAAACCCAAGTAATGACATCAATTTTAACCGAGATAAAAAAACCGGAAAATTAAGAGGATTTACAGGAGGAGATTTAAAAGGAATCACGCAAAAAATTGAAGAAGGTTATTTTACAGATTTAGGAATTAATGTTATTTGGATGACTCCGATTGTTGAACAAATTCATGGAGAAGTAAATGAAGGTTCAGGAGTAACTTATGGTTTTCATGGATATTGGACGAAAGATTGGACGCAAATAGATCCTAATTTCGGAACCAAAGAAGAATTACATGAACTCGTTAAAACAGCTCATAAAAAAGGAATAAAGATTTTATTAGATGCCGTTATAAATCACACAGGTCCTGTTACAGAACAAGATCCTGTTTGGCCATCAGAATGGGTGCGTACAAGTCCGCAATGCACATACGATTCTTATGAAAATACAATAAGCTGCACCTTAGTTAAAAACCTCCCTGATATTAAGACAGAAAGTGATAATGAAGTAGCTTTACCCCAAATGTTAGTTGAAAAATGGCAAAAAGAAGGTAGATACGAACAAGAAATAAAAGAATTAAATCATTTTTTTGAAAGAACCGGATACCCTAGAGCTCCGCGTTTCTATATCATGAAATGGTTAGCAGATTATATTGAAGAATTTGGAATAGATGGGTATAGAGTGGATACTGTTAAACATGTAGAAGAAAATGTATGGCAAGAATTCAGAAAGGTGTGTAATACTGCTTTTGAACACTATAAAGAACAACACCCTGAGCATACTTTAGAAGAATCTTTTTATTTAGTTGGTGAAGTTTACGGCTATGGAATTAGCGGAGGAACGTTTTATAATTTTGGCGATAAAAAAGTAAACTATTTTGACAAAGCTTTTAACAGTTTAATAAACTTTGAGTATAAATGGAACGCTAAAGAATTACCTGATTATGAGCATTTATTTTCAAAGTACGACAGTTTATTAACCAACAATTTAAAAGGTTATGGAGTCCTAAACTATATGGCATCACACGATGATGGACTTCCCTTTGATGCGAAAAGAATAAAACCGCATGAAACAGCTACTAAACTCTTACTAACTCCCGGAACTTCTCAAATTTATTATGGAGATGAAATAGCGCGTCCTTTAGAAATCGAAGGAGCAGAGGGAGATGCCAATTTACGCTCTTCAATGAATTGGGAAACATTACAGGAAACTAACATACAAAAAGTGTTAACTCACTGGCAAAAATTAGGTCAATTTAGAGCAAAACACCCCGCAATTGGTGCAGGAAAACACCAACTAATTACCATATCTCCTTATACTTTTAAAAGAACCTTTGAAAGTAAAGACTATAAAGATGAAGTAATTATAGGGTTAGAAATGCCCCTTGGAATTAAAGAAATAGAAGTTTCTTCCGTTTTTAAAGACGGAACAGAAGTAACCGATGGGTACTCTGGACAAGCAACCAAAGTGGTACAAGGAACCATAAAAATTGACAGTCCTTACAAGCTCGTTTTAATTGAAAAAAAGTAACGTATAATCATATAATCCATTAGATATAGATGAAAAGAATAACTCTATTATTTTTAAGCTTTCTAATTGTTTCACTTTCGTGTAAGAAAGCTGTTAAAGAAGATACAGAAAAGATAACAGTTCCTAAAACTGCTATGGCTTTATCAGATGAAGAGCTGGAAAATGCTGTCATTTATGAAGCTAACATTCGTCAATATTCAAAAGAAGGAACCTTTAATGAATTCACTAAAGACATTCCGCAGTTAAAAGAATTAGGAGTAAAAATAATTTGGTTAATGCCGGTTTTTCCTATTTCTGAAGCAAAACGAAAAGCAACAGGCGATAAGTTTGCTTCTGAATTTCCGGAAGAAGAACGTAAAAAGTACTTAGGGAGTTACTATGCAGTGTCTGATTTTAAAAAAATAAACCCTGAATTTGGTACTATAGAGGACTTTAGAAAATTAGTAAAAACAGCCCATGAAAATAACATATACGTAATTTTAGATTGGGTGCCTAATCATACCGGTTGGGATCATACTTGGATTAAAGAACATCCTGAGTTTTATACTAAAAATGCACAAGGTGAAATTACCGATCCGTTAAATGAAGACGGAACTCCGGTAGGTTGGCAAGATGTAGCCGATTTGAATTACGATAATAAAGACCTGAGAAAAACCATGGTAAATGACATGTTATATTGGGTAACCAATGAAGGTGTTGATGGCTTTCGTTGTGATGTAGCCGGTTCAGTACCTACCGATTTTTGGAAAGATGCAATACCACAAATTCGTGCAAAAAAAAATGTTTTTATGTTAGCAGAAGCATGGGAACCTGAGCTTTTAAAAGAAAATCTTTTTGACATGGCTTATGGCTGGGACAGACATCATGCTATGAATCATATAGCAAAAGGGGAGAAGAGTGTAACTGAATGGGATGAAAAGTATACCAAAGATTCAGCACGATATGAGCCTAATGATATTTTAATGACTTTTGTAACCAATCATGATGAAAATTCATGGAATGGAACTGTCAATGAAAGAATGGGAGATGCTTGGGAAGTATTTACCGTGTTAAGTTATGTAGCTCCGGGAATGCCTTTGATTTATTCGGGTCAAGAATATGGATTAAACCACCGATTAAAGTTTTTTGAAAAAGATGAAATTCCTCATACCAAAGGAAAAGCTTGGAAACTCTTACAAAAGTTAGGTGACTTAAAAGCTGAAAATAAAGCGCTTAACGGTGGTAAAAATGCAGCAACTTATACAAGATTTAAGTCAAATGAAAATGTATTGTTTTTCAAAAGAAACAAAGGAGATGATGAAATAGTATTTATTGCCAATCTATCATCTACGCCTGTAACGCAAGCTTTAGAACTCAATAAGTCGTATAAAGACTATTTTTCAAACCAAGAATATAAACCAAGTGATAAAGAAATTTCTTTACAACCTTGGGAATATAAGGTGTTAGTGAAATAAAAAAAGGACTCAAATGAGTCCTTTTTTATAAAAGCTTTTTAACTTCTTGTTTCAAAAATGCTACTACAGTTTCTGTAGGATTTTCTTCTTTGGTATAATTGATTAAAACCTTTTCACGAAGCTCAATAGCTGTTTCAGAGGTTTCAGAAATTTTTCTAAGTTTAGCTATAATTGCTAACTTGGTAGCAACAACTGCTTTCCAACTATCATCAGAAATATATAATTGTTGTACTAAATTATGTTCAAATTCTTGTTCTATATTAGCAATAAGTAAATGTAAATAGCTTTCGGTTTTATCGCCTATAGGGTTAACACGAATTAAAAGTTTAACGGGGTTAATACGTTCACAAAATAATAACATCCGTTCATACGCTTGTAATTTAATAGGCAAACTTTCTTTTTTCTTTTCTAATAAAGCAGCGAATTTCTTTTCATTATTATCCTGTTTAATAAAGGCACTTAAAATATAGTAAGCAACTCCCCCTGTTACTAAAGCAGGCAAAACATAGGCCAAACCTTCTACTATTTTATCTTCCATGATTAATTTATAACTTGTAACAAGTGCTAATATACAATCTTTATTAAAACTAAATATAAAAACAAAAAAAAGAGCTTTTACAGTAAAAAATAAACTGTGAATAAAAAAGTGGCAACATATTTTATAAAACCTAAAAGAATGGTTAATTTTCCAGTCTAAAAATTCTTTCAATCTAATTTTCATTGAATACTTATTTAGAGCAACTTAACGAACCACAGAGAGCGGCTGTTTTACAAAAAGACGGACCGATGATTATCATTGCAGGAGCAGGATCGGGAAAAACCCGTGTATTAACCTATAGAATTGCTCATTTAATGCAGCAAGGAGTAGATTCTTTTAATATACTTTCATTAACGTTTACTAATAAAGCAGCGCGTGAAATGAAAGAGCGTATTGCTTCAGTAGTAGGGTATAGTGAAGCAAAAAACTTATGGATGGGAACTTTTCACTCGGTTTTTGCACGTATTTTAAGAGCAGAAGCAGATAAATTAGGATACCCTTCTAACTTTACTATTTATGATACGCAAGATGCTGTTCGATTAATTACTTCTATTATTAAAGAAATGAACTTAGATAAAGAGCGCTATAAGCCTAAACAAGTTCTGAGCAGAATTTCTTCTTTTAAAAACAGTTTAATAACTGTTAGAGCTTATTTTAATAATTCAGATTTACAGGAAGCTGATTTACAAGCCAGCAGACCAAAAATAGGAGAGATTTATAAAGAGTATGTAGATAGATGTTTCAGATCAGGAGCAATGGATTTTGATGACTTACTATTACGTACTAATGAATTACTGGCTCGTTTTCCGGAAGTATTAGCTAAATATCAAGATAGATTTAGGTATATAATGGTAGATGAGTACCAAGATACCAACCATTCTCAATATTTAATTGTTAGAGCTTTAGCAGATCGTTTCCAAAATATTTGTGTGGTGGGAGATGATTCTCAGAGTATTTATAGTTTCCGTGGAGCAAACATTAATAATATTTTAAATTTCCAAAGAGATTATTCAGATGCTAAAACTTTCAAACTTGAACAAAATTACCGTTCAACCGGAAACATAGTAGAGGCAGCAAATAGTGTTATTGATAAAAATAAAACCAAATTAGATAAAGAAGTTTGGACCGCTAATGAAGCCGGTGAAAGTATAAAAATTATGCGTTCAATATCTGATGGGGAAGAAGGACGCTTTGTAGCACAATCTATTTGGGAAAACCAAATGAATCATCAGTTGACAAACAATGACTTTGCTATTTTATACAGAACCAATGCCCAATCGAGAGCTATAGAAGATGCTTTACGAAAGAAAGATATTAAATACAAGATTTACGGAGGTATATCATTTTACCAACGTAAAGAAATAAAAGATCTGTTATCTTATCTTCGTTTACTCATCAATCCAAATGATGAAGAGGCGTTAGTTCGTGTTATTAATTATCCTGCCAGAGGAATTGGAGCAACAACCATTGATAGATTAGTAGTAGCCGCTAACCATTACAAAAAATCAATTTTTGAAATAATTCAAAACCTTGATAAAGTTGATATTAAGCTTACACAAGGAACTAAAAGTAAGCTGGAAGGTTTTTTAATTATGATTCAACGATTACAAGTTGAAGCACAAACCAAAAATGCCTTTGAAGTAGCCGATTTAGTGGTAAAGCAAACTCAATTAGTACGTGATTTACAAAAAGATGGTACTCCGGAAGGCATTAATAAGGTTGAAAACGTTCAGGAATTACTCAATGGTATTAAAGACTTTATTACCGATAGAATTGAAACCGGTGAAGATGCTTCATTAACAGCCTTTTTAGAAGATGTTGCATTAGCTACTGATTTTGACAGTGAAAAAGATGATACGCCAAGAGTATCGTTAATGACTATTCACTTATCTAAAGGATTAGAATATCCTTACGTATATATTGTTGGTTTAGAAGAAAACCTGTTTCCTTCTGCAATGAGCATGAATACCCGAAGTGAATTGGAAGAAGAAAGAAGGTTATTTTATGTAGCACTTACCAGAGCTGAAAAAGTGGCATATCTTACATATGCACAAACAAGATACCGTTGGGGAAAACTAACAGATGGAGAACCTAGCCGTTTCTTAGAAGAAATAGATGAAAACTTTGTAGAATATTTAGCCCCCAAAGTACCGGAATCTGTAGCTAACAGATTTATTGATGCCAGTTTATTTGAAGATGATTCACCTTCTAAAATTCGTTTTCAAAAACCTATTCAAAAGAAAAGAAAAGAGTTCTTAGATAAAAAAGAGAAAAGTGTTGGTATTCCTCCAAAAAGTAAATTAAAAAAAGTATCAGAAACCTCGTCTGCTAAAATTAACTTATTTGATGGAGACATTATAGTAGGTAATATTGTTGAGCACAATAGATTTGGTACTGGTAGAGTAGTAGCTTTAGAAGGAAAAGGGCCAAATAAAAAAGCTGAAATTGAATTTGGAACAGTAGGAAAGAAAAAATTATTATTACAGTTTGCAAAATTAAAAGTAATAGGATAAGTAATTAATTATTATTACTATTTTGCGTTAACATAAAAACGAAAATTATGTTTGATTTAGAATACAACTCAGAGAGAGAAACATTAATCATTCCAGAATACGGAAGACATATACAAAAGTTAGTAAATCATTGTGTAGCATTAGAAGATAGAGAAGAAAGAAACACAATGGCACAAGCAATAATTAATGTAATGGGAAATTTACAACCTCATTTACGTGATGTACCTGACTTTAAACATAAATTATGGGATCAACTTCATATTATGGCCAGCTTTAAGTTAGATGTAGATTCCCCCTACGAAACACCATCAAAAGAAGAGCTAACCGAAAAACCTACTAAATTAGACTATCCAAAATCGGCTTCTAAATATCGTTTTTACGGAACCAATATTCAAACCATGATAGATGTTGCCTTAACATGGGAAGATGGTGACATGAAAGAAGCTTTAATATTTACAATAGCTAATCATATGAAAAAATGCTATTTAAATTGGAACAAAGATACTGTTGAAGATACCGTTATATTAGACCATTTATACGAATTGTCCGGAGGAAAAATAGATATGAGAAGTGTAGAAGAAGAACTTTCTGATAGTAAAAACCTATTAAGAAAGCGAAACAATCAAGGGCAAAAAGCAAAACCAATCAATAAGAAAAACAGAAAAAAATAAATGGCATCATTTAAAATAGAAGGTGGTCATAAATTAAAAGGCTCAATAACTCCCCAAGGAGCAAAAAACGAAGCTTTACAGGTTATCTGTGCAGTATTGCTAACACCGGAAAAAGTAATTATAAATAATATCCCTGACATTCTTGATGTTAACAAACTTATTTTCATTTTAGGAGAATTAGGAGTAAAAACTGAAAAATTAGCCCCCAATTCCTATAGCTTTCAAGCAGATGATATTAATTTAAAATATCTTGAAAGTGCCGATTTTAAAAGAGATGGAAGCTCTTTAAGAGGTTCTATTATGATTGTAGGACCTTTGTTAGCCCGATTTGGAAAAGGGTATATACCAAGACCCGGAGGTGATAAAATAGGAAGACGTAGATTAGATACTCACTTTGAGGGATTTATAAATTTAGGAGCTAAGTTTAGATACAATAAAGAAGAATATTTTTACGGAGTAGAAGCTGATAATGGTTTACAAGGAACTCATATGCTACTTGATGAAGCTTCAGTTACCGGTACTGCTAATATTATAATGGCAGCCGTATTAGCCAAAGGAACAACAACTATATATAATGCAGCTTGTGAACCGTATATTCAACAATTATCAAAAATGTTGAATAGTATGGGAGCTAAAATTACAGGTGTTGGATCTAATTTATTAACTATAGAAGGAGTTGAACAGCTAGGTGGATGTGAGCATACTATTTTACCTGACATGATTGAAATAGGAAGCTGGATAGGAATGGCTGCTATGACACGTTCAGAATTAACGATTAAAAATGTAAGTTGGAAAGACTTAGGCCAAATTCCTAATGTATTTAAAAAGTTAGGAATTCAACTAGAAAAAAAAGGAGATGATATCTACATCCCTGAACAAGAAAGCTATGAAATTCAAAACTATATAGATGGTTCTGTACTAACGGTTGCTGATGCCCCTTGGCCGGGATTCACACCAGATTTATTAAGCATCGTTTTGGTAGTCGCAACTCAAGCAAAAGGAACAGTGTTGATCCATCAAAAAATGTTTGAAAGTCGTTTGTTCTTTGTTGATAAGTTGATCGACATGGGAGCTAAAGTTATTTTATGTGATCCGCATAGAGCAACAGTTATAGGACATGATTTTGAAAGCCAATTAAAAGCAACAAAAATGACTTCTCCGGATATAAGAGCCGGTATTTCATTATTAATAGCAGCTTTATCCGCAAAAGGCACAAGTATTATCCATAATATTGAACAAATCGATAGAGGATATGAAAACATAGAAGGACGTTTACGTGCCATCGGTGCTAAAATTGAGAGAATAGAAGAAAATTAAAATACTTTCTTTAAAAAATATAAAAGCCGAAAAGTTTAGATTTTTCGGCTTTTTGCTATTTAGAAAACATTGTTGTAAAAAAGATGCATAAAAATTGTAAGCACTGTAGTTTTTTGACGACACTAGAAACTCAAATTTTAAGTAAAAAAAAATGAAAAAATTCATGACACTGGTTATCTTATTACAAATAACCATCCTTTTTAGTCAGGAAAAAGCGCAAAATTTTATAACCTCAATAGAAAAAGCACATCATAAAGATGTTTTTATGAGTCAAAAATATCTTAGGTATTCTATAGATATTGTTTTTGGAGGACAACAACATTTAAAAGGAACGATAACACAAGAACCTGGAGGAGGGAAAATCAAAATAGAAAAAGAAGACGGGTCAAAAATTATTTTTAATGGTAAAGAAGTATTTGCTTTAGGGATTAGAGATAGCGATATGGCTACGGCTCGTTTTGATATTTTTACTTGGGCTTATTTTTTAGGTTTACCATATAAATTAAATGATGAAGGAACTATTTGGTCTGATTTTAATGAAAATAAATGGGGAAGTAAGAAAATCCCAACAGGAAAACTAACTTTTAAAGCAGGAACAGGAGATGCTCCAGATGATTGGTATATTATTTATAAAAATCCAAAAAACAATATGCTTAATGGAGCAGCCTATATTGTTACATTTGGAAAAGGAAAGAAAAAAGCTGAAGAAGAACCTCACGCTATTAAATATAATGACTTTCAATTAATAAACACGATACCTATTGCAACACATTGGACTTTTCACTTATGGTCTTTAAAAGAAGGATACCAAAAAATTATTGGAGAAGTTAAGCTGTCAAATATCTCATTTATAGATACAGCCAATTTTGAAATACCTGAAAAAGCTCAAAAAGTAAATACGATTGAGGTAGAGTAAACTATAACAAATAAAAAAAGCTGTTACTAAAAGTAACAGCTTTTTAAAAAGTTTTTTAAACTTTTACATTTCTTCTTGACAAGTATATTCTTGTGTACAAGCAAAATATTGGTGACAGTATAAAGGACCTGTTACTCTTCCAGCACAGTCACATCCACATTTGCTAAGATCAATAGCAATACCACCAGTTAAATTTTTTTGTTGTTCTTTTGATAAAATTGAAACACCCGAAATGTTTAAAAAATTTTTTCTCATAGTTTTACGAGGGACTTTTAAATTAATATTTTAGTTAAATTTCTTTAAAAGTATAAAAATCGAGTGGTAAATAAAACACTATAATCTAAAAAAAATGTTAAAAAAATACAACGCTTTTATCTAATGTCAATATGTCATTATTTATGTATTGGCAATATTCTTGCTAAAGTAAATAATGAAAAATTAAAGAAACGATTTACAAATGAGTAAAGATCAATATACAAAAGAAGACGAGATTAAGGATGCTATTGATAATTCCGAATTAGAACAAACTGCGGAAGTAGCTCAGGAAAACACAGAAAAAAATGAAGAAGAAAAGCCTTCTACAGAAGATTTACTTCAAGTAGAGAAGGACAAGTATTTACGTTTATTTGCAGAGTTTGAAAACTACAAAAAACGTACAATGAAAGAAAGAATCGAACTCTTTAAAACAGCCAGTCAAGAATTAATGACAGCTTTACTGCCAATTATGGATGATTTTGACAGAGGATTGGCAGAAATAAAAAAATCAGAAGACACGGAACTATTAAAAGGAATGGAACTTATTAATACCAAGTTTAAAAACATATTAGTTCAAAAAGGATTAACAGAAATAGACGTGAAAGCAGGTGATGACTTTGATTCTGAAATTCACGATGCTATAACACAAATACCGGCACCTTCAGATGATTTAAAAGGAAAAATTATTGATTGTGTGGAGAAAGGATACAAATTAGGTGATAAAATTATACGTTACCCAAAAGTAGTTATGGGACAAGCGTAAACAATTAATAATTCAATTATCAATTACCAATTAGAAATTGTTAATAGTTAATTGTCAATTGACACAAATATGGCGAAACAAGATTATTACGAAATATTAGGAATAACAAAATCAGCATCACAAGCAGAAATTAAAAAAGCCTATAGAAAAATGGCTATTAAATATCATCCGGATAAAAACCCGGATAATAAAGATGCTGAAGAAAAATTCAAATTAGCGGCTGAAGCGTACGAAATCTTAAGTGATGAAAACAAAAAAGCACGTTATGATCAGTATGGTCATGCAGCTTTTGAAGGAGGTCATGGCGGATTTGGTGGTGGCGGTATGAATATGGATGATATATTCAGCCAATTTGGTGATATCTTTGGAGGAGCGTTTGGAGGCGGATTCGGTGGTTTTGGCGGAGGTCAACGTCAAGCTAGAGTTAAAGGTAGCAACTTACGTATACGAGTAAAACTAACCTTAGAAGAAATTGCTAAAGGTGTAGAGAAAAAAGTTAAAGTTCGTAGAAAAATTCAGGCAGACGGGGTTACTTATAAAACATGTTCAACCTGTAATGGTAGCGGACAACAAATGCGTGTTACCAATACTATATTAGGTAGAATGCAAACAGCTACTACTTGTGGTACATGTCATGGAGCCGGAGAAATTTTAGATAAAAAACCATCCGGAGCAGATGCTCAAGGAATGATTATTAAAGAAGAAACCGTATCTATTAACATTCCTGAAGGGGTTACAGAAGGAGTTCAATTAAAAGTTGGAGGAAAAGGTAACGAAGCACCGGGTAAAAATTCTATAGCAGGTGACTTATTAGTTTTAATAGAAGAAGTACCACATGAAACGTTAAAAAGAGAAGGAAGTAATATTCATTACGATTTATATGTAAGCTATTCTGAAGCAGTTTTAGGAACATCAAAAGAAATAGATACTGTAAACGGAAAAGTTAAAATAAAAATTGACCCGGGAACACAATCGGGTAAAATATTACGTTTAAAAGGAAAAGGGCTACCTAGTATAGAACATTACGGTACCGGAGACTTCTTAATACATGTTAATGTTTGGACTCCACAAGAATTAACAAAAGAACAAAGAAAGTTTTTTGAACAAATGTTAAATGATGAAAACTTTAATCCTAACCCTCAAAAATCAGACAAGTCATTTTTTGAGAAAGTGAAAGATATGTTTTCATAAATAGAATAAAAAAATCTAAAAATTTTATAAGCCACTCAGAAAAAGAGTGGTTTTTTATTTTTAATAAAAAACTGAAAATGAATATTATAAAAATAATAGTTATTTCTATGTGAATAAAAAGGCTAAAAAACATCTAAAAATTAAGATACATAAAAAATATTTTTTATATTTGTAACATCTAGGAGACGTCCTAGATACTTTTTCTTTTTCATAGCAATTTTCCCACTCAATCTTTTGAGTGGGTTTTTTTATGCTTTTTGTCTAAATAGTAAAAATATTGATAGGCTTTTGTACGGAATGCTACTTTCTGTAAAACAAAATAATTAATAAAAAAATGAAATAAATTTTTAAAAAATATAAAAAATGTTTTTTATATTTGTAGCGTCTAGGAGACGTCCTAGATACTTTTTCTTTTTCATAGCAATTTTCCCACTCAATCTTTTGAGTGGGTTTTTTTATGAAGGAAGACAATAAAAGAATATTAGCAGCTCTATCTTATCGACTTATTTAATTAAGTAGGAAAGTCCGGGCACCGTAGAGTAGCATAGCGGATAACATCCGTCCAGTGTAAACTGAGGACAAGTGCAACAGAAAGAATGTACAGGTTAAGCTGTAGTGAAACCAGGTAAACTCTATGCGGTGAAATGCCACGTATATTAGAGATTGAGTGTTACTCGCACGATTCTAAGGGGTAGGCAGATTGATCTTAATAGTAATGTTAAGACTAGATAAATGATAAGAGCCTTTTTATAAGGATACAGAACCCGGCTTATTGAGCTGCTTTTTATTTTTTAGATTAAACTACTTTTATTTACTAAAAACCATACTATTAAGAAACGTTACCTTGTAAACCTCAATTTAAAACTACGTAAAAAATTAACATTTTATCTATTTAAAATTAACAAATACTTATTTTATTAATTTTAATTTACATAATTTCTATTAATATCAACGCTTTGTTGTTTATCTTTAAAATTAGAGGTAAAATCATTACTTTTGCATAACAAAAATTAACAAAATTACACTATATATGGCTTTCGATATTGAAATGATAAAAGGGGTTTATAGTAAAGTAGTGGAGAGAGTAGATGCTGCTCGTGAAATTACCGGTAAACCTTTAACCTTAGCAGAAAAAATATTATATACACACCTTTGGGACGGAAAAGCTACAAAAGCTTTTGAAAGAGGTAAAGATTATGTTGATTTTGCCCCAGACCGAATTGCTTGTCAAGATGCAACTGCTCAAATGGCATTATTACAATTTATGCAAGCAGGTAAAAATAAAGTAGCGGTACCAACAACTGTACACTGTGATCATTTAATTCAAGCGAAAGTAGGAGCTGATAAAGATTTACAAGAAGCATTAAATAGTAGTAATGAAGTATTTAATTTCTTAGAATCTGTATCTAATAAATATGGTATTGGATTTTGGAAACCCGGAGCTGGTATTATTCACCAAGTAGTTTTAGAAAATTATGCTTTCCCTGGAGGAATGATGATTGGTACTGATTCTCATACTGTAAATGCAGGAGGATTAGGAATGGTAGCGATTGGTGTAGGTGGAGCTGATGCAGTAGATGTAATGGCTGGTATGCCTTGGGAATTAAAATTTCCAAAACTAATAGGAGTGAAGTTAACAGGTAAATTATCTGGATGGACAGCTCCAAAAGACGTAATATTAAAAGTAGCCGGTATTTTAACTGTTAAAGGAGGTACTGGTGCAATCGTTGAATATTTTGGAGAAGGAGCTACAGCAATGTCATGTACAGGTAAAGGAACTATATGTAACATGGGAGCTGAAATTGGAGCTACAACTTCTACATTTGGATACGATGAATCTATGGAGCGTTACTTAAGAGCTACCGGAAGAAATGAAGTTGCTGATGAAGCAAACAAAATAAAAGATTATTTAACAGCTGATGCTGAAGTATATGCTAACCCAGAGTTATATTTTGATCAAGTTATTGAAATTAACTTAGATGAGTTAAAACCACATTTAAATGGTCCATTTACTCCGGATTTAGCTACTGAAGCTGGTAAAGATATGACTGAAAAGGCTAAAACTAATGACTGGCCTTTACAAGTTGAGTGGGGATTAATAGGTTCATGTACAAACTCATCTTATGAAGATTTATCACGTGCTGCATCAATTGCGCAACAAGCAATCGATAAAGGATTAAAAACAAAAGCAGAATTTGGAATCAATCCGGGTTCTGAGCAAGTTAGATATACTGCTGATAGAGATGGTATTTTAGAAGTGTTTGAAAAATTAGATGCTAAAATATTTACCAATGCTTGTGGACCTTGTATAGGACAATGGGGACGTTATGAAGATCCTAAAAATGCTCCTAAAAACAGTATAGTTCACTCTTTCAACCGTAACTTTGCTAAAAGAGCTGATGGTAACCCAAATACTCACGCATTCGTAGCTTCACCAGAAATGGTAGCCGCTATTGCAATTGCCGGACGTTTAGATTTTAACCCTATTACAGATACGTTAATTAACGAAAACGGTGAAGAGGTTAAATTAGACGAACCAACAGGATGGGAATTACCTATCAAAGGATTTGCTGTTGAAGATGCAGGTTATATTGCTCCTAATGAAGATGGAAGTAATGTAGAAGTTATTGTAAATCCTGATTCAGAGCGTTTAGAAATTTTAACTCCGTTTGAACCAATAGGTAATAAAATTGAAGGGGCTAAATTATTAATTAAAGCTTTCGGAAAATGTACTACAGACCATATTTCTATGGCAGGTCCTTGGTTACGTTACCGAGGTCATTTAGATAACATTTCTAACAACATGTTAATTGGTGCTGTTAATGCATTTAATAAGCAAACTAATTTTGTAAAAAATCAATTAACAGGTGAGTATGATGCAGTACCTAAAGTGCAAAGAGAATACAAAGCTAATGGAATTAAAACAATAGTAGTAGGAGATCACAACTATGGAGAAGGTTCTTCTCGTGAACATGCTGCTATGGAGCCTCGTCACTTAGGAGTAGCTGCTGTTTTAGTTAAATCATTTGCTCGTATTCACGAAACAAACCTTAAAAAGCAAGGAATGTTAGGATTAACATTTGCTAATGAGGCTGATTATGATTTAATTCAAGAAGATGATACATTTAACTTCTTAGATTTAGATCAGTTTGCTCCAGGTAAACCTTTAACTATTGAGGTAGTACACGCAGATGGATCAAAAGATACAATTATAGCAAATCATACGTATAATAATGGTCAAATAGAGTGGTTTAAAGAAGGATCTGCTTTAAACTTAATCAAAAAACAAAATGCTTAGGCTATAATATTTTGTTTTTATAAATTAAAAAATAAGCTTCGGAATATCCGAAGCTTATTTTTTTTGTAATGCTTCTCATTTTTTTCAGACAAAATAGTACAAGAAAACTTCTAAAACTATGAACTATGAGTGCTATTTGGTATTTTGAAGATATTAATCTATTTAAAATATTATGCCCGCATAAATATCCTGCATATAAAAAAGATCATGAATTAAATATATATAAAAAAAGCGATTACATCTATTTTGAAGAAGATGTTGCTACCAAAATCTATTTAATTGATAGCGGTAAAGTAAAAATAGGATATTATACAGAAGAAGGAGAAGAAGTAATTAAAGCAATACTTACCAAAGGTGAAATTTTTGGTGAAAAAGCTATTTTAGGAATTGATAAACGAAATGAATTTGCACAATCTATAGACAATTCAACATTAATATGCCCGGTATCAAAAGATACGATGTATTCTTTAATGCGAGATAATGTATCCGTTAGTTTTAAGATTTATAAGTTTATAGGTTTACGAATGAAAAAATTGGAACGCAGGCTTCAACTATTATTATATAAAGACACAAGAACACGCTTGTTAGAGTTTTTTAATGAACTTTGCGAAGATTATGGCTATGAATGTGATGAAACAGGAGATCATATCATAAAACACCCTTACACACAAAAAGATATTGCTACACTTATTGGAACTTCCAGACCTACACTTAATACCTTAATGAACGAGTTAAAACAAGAAAAAATAATTGATTTTAACAGAAAAGAATTAAGATTATTAAAAAAAATAGCATAAGTGTAAGCTAGCTAACATTTTAATAAAAAAGTCTAAAATAACTTTGTTGAAAGTAATCTTTAAAACAAAAAACAATGAGAAAAACAATTTTAGGCTTTTTAGCATTATCAGCCTTAGTATTCACATCATGTAGTAATGATGATGATAATACAGTTGTACCAACAACAGCAGATTTGACACTAAATATTAATGGATTGGAAGACTTAGGGGCAGAGTACAAATATGAAGGATGGATTATTGTAAACGGGGCTCCGGTATCAACAGGAACTTTTACGGTTGATGCTTCCGGAAACTTATCAAAAACCTCGTTTACTGTAAATATTAATCAGTTAAATTCTGCCACTAAGTTTGTGCTAACCATTGAACCTGCCAATGATTCTGATCCGGCTCCGGCAAACACCAAAATTTTAGCAGGAGATTTTAGTAGTAATACTGCCAGTATTTCTTCTTCAGGAATTGTAGGTGATTTTTCTAATGCAGCTGGAAAATACATTTTAGCAACGCCAACAGATGGTATGAACAACAATGAGCGTAGTGGTATATGGTTTTTAGATTTAGCTAGTGGAAATCCGGCTACAGGATTAACCTTACCAACATTATCTGCAGGTTGGAAATATGAAGGATGGGTTGTAATTGACGGTAAAGCCATAAGTACCGGAACATTTACAGCAGTTGATCAAGCTGATGATAATGCTGCAACAACACCTTTCAAAGGAGATATGGGCAATGGACCAGGTTACCCGGGAGAAGATTTTTTACAAAATGCACCAGACGGTGTAACTTTTCCTACAGATTTAAGAGGAAAAACTGTTGTCATTTCTGTTGAACCAGATCCGGATAATAGTACTAATCCTTTTACCTTAAAACCATTAGCACATACAGTACCTGCAGATGCCAATGACCATGTAACATTCTCAATGGGAGCAGGTCCGGTAGCTGCAATTACCGGAACAGTAACACGTTAGTTTTTTGTTGAAAGTTCCCTTTATGTTTGAGAGCAATCATTATCTTTGGTTGCTCTTATTTTTTTATACAACAAATGAAATATAGACAATTAACAAAAGAACAATTTGAAAGTTTACATGTAGAATTTGCTCATTTTTTAGCCTCTCAAAGTATTGATGTTAACGAATGGGATCAAATAAAAAAAGAAAAACCTCATGTAGCAGAAGAAGAAATGAATGTGTTTAGCGATGTAGTTTGGGATGATGTACTTACCCGAATTGAGTATTTAGAGCATTTTTCAGCTAATATTATCAACTTATTTAAATGCCATAAAGAAACTCTTCACAGAATTGTTGTAAAAGTAACCGTTTCTACAATAAATTTAATGGAAAAAGAAGGGTATGAGTGGCTACTAAAAAATCCTTCACATGAACAAGTAGAAATATTGGAAGGAACAAAAGAATATCAACAAGAAAGAAATACCGAGTTATTTGATCTCATAGAAAAAGGAAGTTCTATATCAAAAGGAGAATTATACGAGTATTTTAATCGATTGATTACAAAATCTTAAGATAGTAGTTTTAATAAATCTTCTGTTCCTGAACTGGCAATGTCTTCTATAATTGTTAAATTATTAAAGGCATTTTTTTGTACAGCAGGTTTAGGATCAATAAAATAAATAGGAGTATTAGGTTGTACATAATCAATTAAACTAGCAGCAGGATAAACTTGCATAGAAGTTCCAATAATTACCAAAATATCTGCTTTTAAAGTAATTTCTATGGCTTTTTCCAACATTGGTACATCTTCCCCAAACCATACAATATGTGGTCGCAATTGCGAATTTTGTTCGCAAACATCTCCAATAACAATATCACCATCCCAGTCGTAAATCAAAGCGTCATTTTGAGTACTTCTAGCTTTACGCAATTCACCATGTAAATGTAAAACAGAGGTACTACCAGCTCTTTCGTGCAAATCATCAACATTTTGAGTTACAATAGTTACTTGGTATTTTTTTTCTAAAAGAGTTAAGTTTTTATGTCCTTCGTTAGGCATAACTTCCAATAATTGTTTTCTACGCTGATTATAAAAGTCAAGTACTAATTCAGGATTCTTATGAAAACCAATAGGGGAGGCTACTTCATAAATATCATGGCCTTCCCATAAACCATCAGCATCTCTAAACATTTTTATACCGCTCTCTGCACTCATACCGGCACCGGTTAATATAACTAGGTGTTTTTTCATTGCTCTTTAAAATAAAACGCTAAAAATATGAAAATTTAGTATGTTTGTGACATGATTGATAATGATTTATTGGCGTATTTAGAAGGATATGTAACAGAAAACCGTAAAAATCTGTTTAAAAAAGTATTAGCAGAAAGAACAAAACATTTTACGGTTGTTTTAGAAGATATATACCAACCACATAATGCAAGTGCTGTAGTAAGAAGTTGTGATATTTTTGGAATTCAGGATGTTTATGCTATTGAAAATAGATATACGAGTAAAGTATCACGACATGTAGCTAAAGGAAGTCAAAAATGGCTTGATTTTTACCGTTATAAGAAAGATGGTAATAATACTCAAAGGTGTATTCAAGATTTACGTGATAGAGGGTATCAAATCATAGGAACAACACCGCATAATGATTCCTGTTTGCTACCGGATTTTGATATTACTAAAAAGTCTGCTTTTGTATTTGGAGTTGAACGTGATGGTATTTCTGAATATGTAAAAAACGAAGCCGACGGTTTTTTGAAAATACCAATGGTTGGTTTTACTGAAAGTTTGAATATTTCTGTAGCAGCAGCCATTATTTTACAGGATGTTACTAACAGAATAAAAAAAACCGACACGAATTGGCAATTAACTCCTTCTGAAAAAAGTAAGATTTACGCTGAATGGATACAAAAGTCCATTAAAAACGTAGATAAACTAATAGAATATTATCATAACAAGGAGTAAAGAATATCATACTTATTTAAATTTTATATTATTTTTAGTCTATTTAACATAATATTAATTATAGTACAAATATATAGTAATTTCTGTATAGCCGTTTTTCAGGCTATTTACACATAATATCAGATATAATGTCTTTAGACTTATATCGTCAGATATTATGTTAAAAGAAATTACGGCTATTTAACTTGTAGGTTTATTTGATAGCTATAATTCTCTATTATGCAAAATATCCCATAGGTTTTAGTATTCCAAAAGAAAATTTAGAACTTGGGTCATTTATAATTAGACGCTATGTAAAATTGCCGCTCGCAAACCCTTCGCAGTAATTTTTAAACACAATTATCCATCGCTTGCCACCACCAAAAAAAGCTAGCTTTTGCTTCTTGTTTAAAATTCGCGTATTCGATGAAAATATCGCAAGATTTTTTTCTACGTAATTCTCGTAAAGGTTGCCACAAGAGTATAAAATTTTCCCTGGCTCAAATCCATGCTCTAAAATTTCTATACACTTGTTCTATACATAGCTCCGATTGAACTTTTTTTATTTAGCACTTCTAATATTATGTAAAATAGAGCTTAAACTTTTGAACTCTCTAAGGTTTTATTATATCTTTTGTCTTGAAACAAAAGAAACAAAAATTCAAGACTGCATATAATTTTGGAAACAATGTACGGCTCGTTACGCTATATTTTAGGAAGCTTTACAACTAACCAACACTGTTTTAAAATCCCTTTAAAATGTGGAGAAACCAAGAATAACACGAACTAAACCCCTAAAATATAGACGCTCCACTCACCTATTGTTTTAGCCAAAATTGTATGAGGTCGGATAAGTTCATTTTAACATTACGTTAATTATCGTCAATATTCTTTTTGAATTCTTGTAGGTTTTTCGATATGTCTATAAATGAGTTATTTCCCTTTCCGTTCATTTTTGAAACTATAATTCCAATTTTGTCATATACCTTTTCGGAAATTAATTGCTTCTTAATTGCTTCTGTAATTTTTTTACTTGCATTTTTAACTCGGTATCAATGCTTTCATTACTTTGACCAAAAATTGGTAAAAATTCATCTATAAATTCTCTAATCCGTCTTACTCGGGTAAGAATATCATTAAAATATTCTTTATCAACACTTAATGGTGTCCTTATTACCTTGTCATAATCAACATACATTCCGTCTTGTCTAAGATATTCCGCATTAGAATACCATGTTATTTCTTCTTCGAGTTGATTGATTTTTTCTGAAATATATTTGAGCACTGGGCCTTCCCACTCTTTTTCATTTATGTTAAAATCTTTTATTATGGAAGGGTTTGAAACTATTTTGGCAGTAAAACCTTTCAGGTCATCCCCAAAAATATTGAAACTTGAAATCACAAAGCCTAAAGGGTATCTTAGTTTATGGTTTATAAATAGGTTATTTATCCCTTTAATTCTTTTTCTAAACTCAAAACCATTTCCATCCAGAAAAAGAATTACCGCTTTCATATTTTCTTCTAATGATAGAATTAAGGTTGATGTTGCCATTCCATAAGAATTGTTATCAGCTAAAATTAAAGCATCTCTATACTTGCTTTTTGCATTGTGAAAAATTTCTTTCGCAACCTCTAAGCATTCTTCTTTAGAAAGGTTCATAAAACTTTTATTTCCATCTTTTTTTCTCATCATAATTTGAAATATTAAATAGCTATCAACCTTTCAGCGGCAGCCAATAAAGTTTCATCGGTTTTTGCAAAACAGAAACGAAGCATTTGTTTATCAGTTTCATTCTTGTAAAATACTGAAATAGGAATTGCAGCAACACCATGTTTGGTAATTAAATCTTTGGCAAATTCTATGTCTTTTTTATTACTGATTTCGGTATAATTTACAACCTGAAAATACGTTCCTTCTGAGGGTAATAATTCAAATTTACTATTCTTAAGTGCTTCTTGAAATAAACCTCTTTTATGGGCATACATAGTTGCTATTTCACTAAAATCAACTATATCTAAATATTCTGAAATAATATGTTGTGAAATACTATTAACACTAAAAACCAAAAACTGATGTACTTTTTTAATTTCATTCATTAATCTTTCCGGAGCAATTAAACATCCTACTTTCCAACCCGTAACATGTAATGATTTTCCAAAAGAAGAAGTTATAATTGCTTTATCAGCTAATTTTGGTCTTGTATGAACAGAAATATGTGGATGTATAAAGGAAATATATTCATATACTTCATCACTTAACAACAAAACATGTGGATATTTTTCAAGCAATGTTTCTAAAGCTTCAAATTCACTTTCTTTCCAAATTTTCCCTGTCGGATTATGCGGATTATTAATAATAATTAGCTTTGTTTTTATTGTAATAGCTGATTCAATTCTATTAAAATCAGGAGAATAATCATCGTTTAATGAAATACGTACGGGCCTCCCTCCTGCTACTAAAACTGAAGGTTCGTAACTGTCATAACTAGGGTCTAAAATAATCACTTCATCTCCATTAGCAACAATTGCGTTAATTGCTGTATAAATTCCTTGGGTAGCTCCTGTTGTGATTAATAATTCTGAAGAAACATCAAGTTCTCTTCCATAATTTTCCTTTGTCAAATATGCTATTTTTTCCAATAAAGATGGTAACCCAACCATAGGGGTATATTGATGGATATTAGTTGATAATAAACGCTCTGAGATTTGAAGTAATCGTTCATCTATAGGGAAGTTTGGAAATCCTTGCGATAAATTTATAGCATTGTGTTTTTCCGCTAATTGTGACATTACAGAAAAAATACTGGTTGTTGTATTAGGTAACTTTGACATTGTTATAAAATCAGTTTTTACGAAAATAGTACATTGATTGAATTTATAGAACATTTTGATTAAAATCACCCTATAAAAAAACTACTTAAACAATTTAGTTTAAGTAGTTTTATATAAGATGAATTATCTTTTATTTAAGCTATGTTTTAGCAAATATAATTTCCGGTAGCAGGTTGATAACAACATACTTTTACACCATTTTGATAGATATAAGAACCATCACCTCCACATTTAGTTGGAACTTTAATTCCTCCTTTAATATTTTGTAAAGTGGTTTTGTTTAATTCTTGAACTCCTTTTACGTTTAAAATTGCTTTTTTCATTTGGATAGTTTTTTAGCTTTAATTATTATAATTACTCAAATATAATTTTATTTCTTTTAAAAAACTTCGAAAGAACCTTACTTTTAGTAAGGATAAACCTTATTTTTTTATCACTCAATAAATAGAAAAAAGAAATATCATCTTATTATATTCTGAAGATGAAACTAAGTGATTTCCCTATAAAAACTAGGGTTAACCATATTTTTTTCTAGGGAAACTACTCATTGTAGGTTAGAACGATTAGCTTTAATATTGTATAGGAATTAATACTTTAATTCTATTGTTGGGAGAAATTTCTAACTATAAAGAGAAAGATATAGTTTATATAAACTTTGTTTAAAAGATCCTGTTATAAAATCTTATAATGGGATTTTTTAATTAAAAAAGCTCATCTTAATAGATGAGCTTTTCAGTTAAATATTTTTTTGAATTAGTTTCTAATTTTCCTGTTAAGGTAATCCGGTAATGTAGGATTATTAGGGTCATTAAAATCATTTCTTGGGTCACCATCTTTATTTCTATCCTCATTTTTTGTTAAAACAGCATCATTATCATCATCAACATCAAGGTAATTTGGCACACCATCATTATCGGTATCATCATTCTTAGGATTTCCATCCCCATCAGGATCTTCAAATATAGAAGGTACATGATCTCTATCATGATCTGTATTTTCAATAACATCCCATAAATCAATATAAAACATAAGAATAGCATTACCCGGTATTGAGCCATTACCTATATTTCTATAAGCTAAACCGGAAGGAATAAAAATAATACCTTTTCCCCCATTCTCATAGTTTAGAGGCCCATCAGGGAGTGTTGCTTTTTTACCTCCTTTAAAATGAATAAAGCTCTGTCTCCACCCAACGATTACATCTGATAACGTTAACCAACTAACTCTGCTATCAAATGAAGAGCTTAAAGTTTTACTATTAACAATTCTTTTACCATTATATTTTGTAAGTACAGAGTCCATTACAGTGGGATTTCCTTTCACCGGATCCGGAGTTCCTACTCTATTTACATAATAATATAAAGTATACTTAATATCATTTTCTGTAACTTCTTTAGTAACTAATTTATCATCATTATATAATGGTGTTTTGCCATCTTCTAAAACTTCAACAGCATCAGTAACCTCATTATAGTAATTGTTTTTTAAAAATTTAACTAAAGAATCATTATCAATCAATGCTTGTGCAGCATGATCAAAGTTATCAACATTAGAGGTACCATTATCTCCACATGAATACAACGCAATACTTACGATTAAGACGTAAAAAAAATGCTTAAATTTTATCATTTAATCTCAATAATTTTAATGCGCAATTTACCATTTTTATACCTTTGTAAAAAATGAATTAATAATTTTTAACTTTTTAAATGAGAGTAGACAAATATTTGTGGTGTATAAGGCTCTATAAAACAAGAAGTATTGCCACAGATGCTTGTAAAAAAGGGCATGTTAAAATTGAGGGCACCAATTTAAAACCTTCAAGAGAAATCTATGGAAATGAGGAAATTATTGTTAGAAAAAATCAAATTAATTACAAAATAAAAGTTTTAGATATCCCTCAAAACCGAGTTGGAGCTAAATTAGTTGATCTTTATAGAAAGGATTTAACTCCAAAAGAAGAGTTTGAAAAAACTGAACTTTTACAATACGCTAAAGATTATTACAGAAAAAAAGGTATCGGTAGACCTACTAAAAAAGATAGAAGAGATATAGACGGATATTATGAAGATAATGAAGAATAGCCTGCTTACCAACTTTATCTAAAACTACTTTCTTACTTAACTAAAAGATATGAGCATACAGAATAATAACATTATACTAAGCAATATACAAATTGAACAAAAAATAAAAAGAATTGCTTATCAAATTTATGAAACCAACAGTAATGAAAAAGAAATTGTTATAGCAGGAATTTCAAAAAACGGATATATTCTAGCTGAAAAACTAGCTACTATTCTTTCAGAAATCTCATCAATTAACGTTTTGCTTTGCGAAGTTTTTATTAATAAAAAGAAGCCTATTAATTCTGTTACCACGTCATTAAATCCTGATGAGTATAAAAATAAGGCATTAGTTTTAGTTGATGATGTTTTAAATTCCGGTACAACCTTAATATATGGAGTAAAATACTTTTTAGATGTACCACTTAAAAAATTTAAAACGGCTGTTTTAGTAGATAGAAATCATAAAAAATACCCTGTTAAAGCAGATTTTAAAGGAATTTCCTTGTCAACTTCTATAAAAGAACACGTGGTAGTTGAATTTAGTAATACAGAAACTATAGCTTATTTAAGTTAATAAGCTATAAATTTCTGAACAAATAGTTTCTATATCTTTAGTATCTATATTGACTTTATAAGTTGCCTGATTATAAAAAAAGCTACGTTCAAATAAATGCTTAGCAACAAATTCATCCAAATCATTTTCATTTAAATTTGCTACCAAAGGTCTTTGTTCCTTTTCATTCTTTAATCTATTTACAATAGTAGCAACTTTAGCTTGAAGGTAAATAGATAAACATGTTACAGATTCATTAATCAACTGCATATTATTTGCATAACAAGGTGTGCCCCCACCTAAAGATAAAACAAAGTTATTTTCATGATGAAGAAGCTCTTGTAAACATTCATTCTCTTTTCTTCTAAAATAAATTTCTCCTTTATCCTTAAAAATAGCAGATACACTTTTTCCTTCTTGTTTTTCTATGTAATCATCTAAATCTATAAAAGGTAAAGTATACTTTTCTGCTACTATTTTTCCTATGGAAGACTTACCGCTAGCCATATATCCTAATAATATTATCTTCATTTTTATTGAAAATTAAACGCTTACAAATATCAATAAAAAAAACTTTTAAAAAGCTTTTGTAAATTAAAAAACCGTTGTATATTTGCAACCGCTTTCGGAAAGAAGCAATGACCGAGTAGCTCAGTTGGTAGAGCATCTCCCTTTTAAGGAGAGGGTCCTGGGTTCGAGTCCCAGCTCGGTCACAAAAAGTTAAGCAAACTTGCTTAACTTTTTTAGTTTATGCACATATGGCGGAACTGGTAGACGCGCAGGCTTGAGGGGCTTGTTTCCTAAGGAAGTGCAGGTTCGATTCCTGTTATGTGCACTGTTAATTCCTGTAAACTGTTTATTTTTTAGTAATAGTTTACAGGTTTCTTTATTTATAGCCTACTTTTTTATCAAATCTTAATTTTTTTAACAACCTCCTAAGTAATTTTATCTACTCATTTAAGGGTTTTCCCTTAGTCCATAACTAGGGATATCGGGTATTTTTTTTACTATTTAATCATTGTATATTTACATCAGTGAAAAACTCATAAAATTTTTATGAAAAACTAAAACCAAAAAACATACAACCTTAAAACGAAACTCTTACTTAACATTTTTGTTAGTAAGAGTTTTTCTTTTTTTAACTGGAAAACAATATAACTAGGGAAAACCCTAGTGCATTTTTAGGGTTTCTAGGGATAGAAAAACTTTAAAATTTTAACATATCTATATAGCACCTTGCTATATATTTGTTTTTAGTTCTGAGAGACGTCTTAGAATCTTTTCTTTTTCATAGCAATTTTCCCGTTCAATTTATTTTGAGCGGGTTTTTTATTAATATCACTTATATAAAAACTCAATATATTATCATAAAAATGATTTTACTATAATACTTAAATAAAAAAGCATAGAAAAATACTTCTATGCCTTTTCAAAATATTGTTTTGATTTTATCTTTAAATACTACATTTATTTTCCAAAAGTATAAGTAATACCAAAGTTTACTCCAAAAGAAGAGTAAGGAACTTTTTGAGATAATTGCTTAGACCCTGTTTGATCAGCTCCTAAAGGCAATTCATCAACATACTCAACATGGTTATTAAAAACCGGAGTTAAAGGACTTCCTCCAGCCTTCATAATTTCTCTAACTTGATCTACGTTTAATGTAGCTCCGTTTTCTCTGATAACTGCTGAGAATTCTTTCATTGTAGAACTATCTCTCGTTACACTAACCCCCATATATTCAGCTTCTACAAATAATGACACATTTTTTGCTACATCATATTTATAACCAATAGCAGCAATAGCTCCTAATGGCAATCTACCTTTATAATCGTGTACAAAATCAACATCTAAAGTAGTTTCAACAGGTACTCCAGGAAAAGTATTCGCCGGAATTTTAATATCTCTAAGGATACCTATAGCTTCTGTTTTTCCACCAACTTTAATTAAAGCTCCAATACGTCCGTAAACATTATTTGTAAACTTATATACAACAGATGCAGAAGCTCCATAAGCTCTACCTCTAGCTTTTACATCAACAAATGGTTGATTAGGTAATTCAACATAAGCAATGTTTTGATCAGATCCGTATAAATACCCTAATCCTACTTCTACACCAAAAGATTTATTAAAATAATATCCACCTCTTAATTGAGTATGTATCCCTTCTCCATAGCTACCATATGTATTTTTAATTCCGTTCATTGTGGTTTCTGTACCAAATCGAACACCTGCACTTGGAATTGAATATCCTCCGCTGGCAGATACATAAAATTGTGCATTAGCACTTACAGCTACTAAAATCATAGCAATCAATAAAATACTTCTTTTCATCATAAAATAGTTACGTTTTTAGTTAAAAAAGGAAGCAAACGTACTAAAAAAATGTCCAATTTAAAGCGGTTTCAAGCATGAAAATATCTGTATTTTTGTATTGCTTATACTAGTATAATTTTTTCACTTTTTGCATTCAATGAATAGAGACATTTTAACTTCTGAAGCTCAATTATTTATACAAAACAACTTAAAAGCGGATATAAATAAATTAATTTTTAAAGGTTCTCCTTTTGATACTATATCAATTCAAGAACTGGTTAATCAAATTATGGCAAAGCAAAAAGCAGAAAAAAAATTACCTACTTGGTTTCAAACAAATTTGATTTATTATCCTTCTAAACTAAGTATAGAACAAACTTCTTCAGAAAGAACAGCAAAATATAAAGCAACCCTTATTAAGGGTAATTCTTTAATTGACTTAACCGGTGGGTTTGGTGTAGATACTTTTTATTTTTCTAAAGCTTTTACATCTGTAACTCATTGCGAAATTAATAGTGAACTATCAACCATTGTAAATTATAATTATTCATTATTAAAAACCACCAATATTAATACTATTGCGATTGACGGAATAGAATATCTTAAAAATGTTGAGAAACAATTTGACTGTATATATATTGATCCTTCCAGAAGAAGTGATATAAAAGGTAAAGTTTTTTTACTAAAAGATTGTCTACCTAACGTTCCAGAGCATTTAGATTTTTTATTTTCTAAATCGAGTACTATCCTGATTAAAAATTCTCCTATTTTAGATATCTCTTCTGCTATAAGTGAACTTAAACACGTAAAAGAAATTCATATTATTTCCTTAAAAAATGAGGTAAAAGAATTACTTTTTTTATTAGAAAAGGAATATGTAGATGGCATAGAAATAAAAACGCATAACATATTAGATACAACTGTTGATATTTTTAGTTTTGAAAAGGATAGTAATCCTACAATAACTTATAGCTTACCGCAACATTACTTATATGAACCCAACGCTGCAATATTAAAATCAGGAGGCTTTGCTCATATATCCGAACAACTTAAAATAGCTAAATTACATCAACATTCTCATTTATATACATCTGAAGAATTGATTGCTAATTTTCCGGGAAGATTATTTTTAATTGAAAAGGTTTTTAAATACAATAAGAAATTAATTAAAAAAGAAATAACTGAAAAACAAGCCAACATTACTACAAGAAATTTTCCAAAAAGTGTAGAACAATTAAGAAAAGAAACAAAGTTAAAAGATGGCGGTACTACTTACCTATTCTTTTCAACAGACCTTAATAATGACTTAATTGCAATTAAATGTAAAAAGATCAATTCTCAATAAAATAATTATAATTCCCCTGCGTTATTACATTGATAAGTGTCTATATCTTGATATGTTTTTATTAGGGGAAATGATATATAAACATATCTGAAAAAGCCTTGATTTCTCAAGGCTTTTTTTATATCTTAACTTCAGTATTTGTTAGTAGTTCTAGCGGAGTTTTATCTTTTTGAAAAAGTCTGGCAGTTAAATTACCTCTCAAGATAATTGAATCGCCGTTAACTTCTAACCAACTCCCTTCTCTTAAACCTAAAACAGACGTTTCATTAAACACATGATATTCTTTTATTCTGGTTTCTCTAGTTTCTCCCATGTGAGTAGAACCAGGATCCGGGTCTAAATAATGAGCATTAATATTAAATGGGATGGCTCCTAAAGTTTTAAAACTTGGAGGATACACAATAGGCATATCGTTTGTATTCATCATAGTAACCCCACAAATATTACTTCCTGCACTTGTTCCTAAATAAGGAGTTCCTTTATCTAATACCTCTTGTAATACTTCTACTAGTTCATTTTTATATAGTTGATTAACCAATTCAAAAGTATTACCTCCTCCGGTGAAAATTCCTTCTGCTTTTAAAACAGCTTCTCTGGGATTAGTAAACTCATGTATACCTACAACCGCAATTCCTATTTTTTCAAAAGCTTCTTTGGCTTTTAATGTATATCCTTCATAACTTATTCCTCCCGGTCTGGCATAAGGTATAAATAAAATTGTTTTAACATTTTTAAAATGTTCCTTTAAAACAGGTAAAATGTATTCAAGATAACCACTTCCGTGAATAGTAGAGGTACTTGCAACAATTAGTTTTTTCATCTTAAAAAAATTTATCCAAAACTAATTATTTTATACCTTTATCAAAACTAATCTTATAAAAATTAGCGTCTATGAAAAAAATCTTCTTTCTCTTATCATTTTCTGTATTATTGTTATTTTCTTGTTCTGAAAATGAAACTGACTTTTCAATTGCAACCAATAATTCTATGTTAGGAAAATGGAGATTAACTGATTTTTATGTAGAAGGTGTTACTAAAGTTAATTATCAAAATAAATCAATAAAAAGTGATGTTGAAATTCTGGGAAAGGAATATAATTTTTCTTTTATTTTCAATAAAAATAACTCTTTATCCGTTAAAGGAGATTTTACAATGATTAATACTTCAACTACACAAAACAAAAGTCAAACAATTGAACAAAAAGCACAGGTGATTAATGGTTTTGGTAATAATGCTAAATGGGTTGTAGAAAATAACCAATTAATACTCATTCAGAATAAAGACACACTTTTTGTTTCTATTTCCGACTTTAAAGAAGATAAACTTATTTTAAGATACTATATTTCAGATAAAAACAACATTAAAGGAAAAGAATTTGAAGTAAATGGTATTCAAACATTAACTTTAGAAAGATAGTACTTTGAACCTCTATGTTTTAATTTAACAAAACTTTACAAGGTCCTTAAAACATTTTTAAGAGTGCTAGTCTGTTACTTTGTTTCAAACAAAACTAACCAGTCTATGCAAAAACAACTACTTTTTCTTTTTCTATGTACTAAGTTATGTAATGCACAGCAGAAAAAAATTGAAATTAAAGGAAAACTAATTGATGAATCCGGAGTTGTTATTAATGCCCATATCATAAACCAATCTAACAACGAAGGAACCTTTAGTAACGATCACGGAAGTTTTCAGATATACGTTTCTTTAGGAGACTCTTTAAAAATTTCATCTATACAACATACCCATAAAAAAGTATTTATATCTAAGGCTGTGATGATTGAAAAACAACTAAATATAACGTTAGATACCAAAACTAACATGTTAGATGAAGTGGTTGTTAAAAAACATCAATTGTCAGGGAATCTCTTATCTGATATTCAAAAAACACCTAAAGATGAAAAGGCAGAACGTGTTGAAAAATTGGTTTCGGGTATAAAAAATATGATGATTAAATTTCCTACAAAACCAGTAAGTTTTTATGAAAAACATTCATCAAGAGTTCCTATTGTTAGACCTCCAAACACCTTTGAAGGGATTGGTGTTTCAAAATCTTTTGAAAGTAAAAAACTAAAAAAAGAAAGAGCGCTAAAAAAGTCCATACAAGAGAAACAAGAATTTCCTAAAAAGCTTCTTAAAGAGCTTACTCCTTCTTTTTTCTTTAAAGAATTACAAATTCCGAAAGAAAACTATGATCATTTTATATCTTTTTGTAGTAGTAAAAACATTGAAAATTTATACAAGAGCAAGCAATTATTTAAATTGATAGATGTATTAAGAGTAGAAAGTATTTTGTATCTTAAAACCATTAAATCAAAAAAATGAAAAAAATAGTTCTCATACTTGTTCTTTTAAGCACCTTACATACATTTTCTCAAAACTCACGTAAGTTTATCTTTGGTAAAATCTATGATAAAGTAGGTGTGCTATCTAACGTTCATATCATAAATACCTCTACTAGAAGAGCGACTTATTCAAATGATGAAGGGGAATTTAAAATACCGGCAAAACCTAACGACAGTCTTCGTTTTTCTTTTGTAGGATATGAAACTAAGCTTGTCTTAATTTCTAAAAAGCATTTCAGCATTAGCGATAATATTTTTTACCTGGAAAAAACTACCTATACTCTTGATGAAGTTCAGTTAAAAAAACATAATCTATCCGGTAGTTTATCCTCAGATTTAAGGCAAACCCCAAAAGATAGAAAGGAAGAAGCTTTAAAACAAACAATGGATTTTTCTAATGTTGACATGACCGTAGTTGAAGATGATGATTATATAGATGAAAAAGTCAGGCCCCATGTGGTTAATACAGACCCTACTAGATTATTTGTTGGGGCAGGTACAGCTAAAAATATTCCTTTTGGCTATTCTAAACGTTTATGGGCATTAAGAAAAGAACTCGCTTTTAAAAAAGGAATGCCTACAAAATTAATGGCTGAATTAGGAGAAAAATTCTTCTTTGAAGATCTTAAAATTCCACCGGAGCGTTATTATCACTTTTTAGAATATTGCAATCCGTTAGGCATTGAAAATTTATATAAAAAAGGAAAAAAATTAGAAATCATTAAAATTTTACAACAAGAAAGCAAAAGCTATTTAAAAATCATTAAAAACATTCATGAATAAACATACAATTACCCTTTTTTTATGTTTTACAACTATTTTAGTATATGCTCAAGAAAAAAGAACTTTTATATATGCTGAAATAGCAGACAAAGTTGCTCTATTACCAGATGTTCACGTACTTAATTTACAAACCAAACAAGGTACATTTACCAATGAAAATGGAGAATTTAGAGTGTTAGCAAAAGAAAATGACAGTTTACAATTATCGTATGTAGGATATGAAACAAAAATATGGGTAGTAAAAAAAAGTCATTTTGGAATTCATAAAAACAACATAGAATTAAACAAAATATCGATTTCGTTAGATGAAGTTGAAGTAAAGAAAAATAATTTATTAGGCTATTTAGGTGCCGATAGTAAATTAATTAAAGAAGAAAAAGTTATTAATGCAATTACCTTAAAACTACCTTTTGCAGGATCAAGAATACTAACCAAAGCAGAACGAGAATTACACGCAGCAACTTCCAGTTATGGAGGGATTCCGTTAGATCCGCTTTTAAACTGGATATCAGGAAGATTAAAAAAACTAAAGCAAAACAAACATATTGAAGATCTTGAAAATAGAATTCATCAAGTAAAAACTAATTATTCAGAGTATATACTTAATGAATTAACAATAAAAGAAACTGATGTATACAGGTTTATTTACTTTAGCGAAACAGATCAAAATTTTCCTGTTAAATTTAAGCAAGGAAAAGTTGCGATGATTGATTTTCTCTTAAAAAAATCGATTGAATTTAAAAAGCTAAATCCTGAAATTTATCAGTAAAAAGTTGTAATTTGGCGTAGAATTTGTTGCTATACTTTCATGAAAAAAATATTATTTTATACACTTATTTTATCATTTCTTTCCTTTACCGGAATTCATAAATATTACATAGCACTAACAGAAATAGAATACAGCGAAAAAAATAATAGTGTCCAAATGATTATGAATGTTTTTATGGATGATATAGAATTAGCCATAAACAAAGAATATCAAACAGACCTACAATTAGCTTCTAAACATGAAAATGCCAATGCTGAAAAATACTTTTATTCATACTTAAAAGAACATTTTAAAATACTCTTAAACAATAAAGAAAGAGAATATAAGTTTATAGGTAAAGAGTATGACGGCAATATTGTCTATTTCTACTTAGAAATTAGTAATGTTACCTCAGTTGAATCCATAGAAATTCAAAACGATATTCTAGTGAAATACTTTCCGGATCAACAAAATCTTATTAAAGCAACTGTTAAAAAAGAACGTAAAAGCCTGTTTTTAGATAAAAAAAATGATAAAGGTTTGTTAAATTTTTAACACAGATACTTTCATAGTAAGATTAATTCATTAATTTTCCGCTTATTTAAAAACAAATTTTACAAGCAGGAAATGAGAAAATACACATCACTTCTATTTTCAGTTCTTATAGCATCCACTTCAATTTTTGCACAAGAAGTAGAAAAGAAAGAACCTCAAAAAGGTCATACAGACCAAAACAAGTTTCGCCAGTTAAAAGATCTTTTGGCAACTCCTAATGAACAACGAACTGCTTCAGGTGCTCCAGGGCATGGTTATACTCAGCAGAAAGTTGATTATGTAATGGATATACGCTTGGATGAAGCTACAAATAGAATTTATGGTGATGAAACAATTACATATCATAATAACTCTAAAGACCATTTAGAATATTTATGGGTTCAATTAGATCAAAACATGAGGGCTCCTGATTCAAAAAGTCCTTTAGCAGAATCTAGAGGTGCTGCTCCTTTTCAGACTCCTGAAAATTTCGTAAAAGAAAACATGGCTAAACCAAAAGACTTTGGTTTTAAAATAGAGGCTGTAAAATACGCTGATGGTAGAGATTTACCCTACACTATCAATCGTACAATGATGCGTATTAACTTACCTACTCCTTTGGCTCCGGGTAACGAATTTAAATTTAGAATTAAGTGGAATTACTTAATCAACAATTCAGTATTAGACGGAGGTCGTTCAGGTTTTGAATCATTTCCTGATGGAAACAAAAACTATACAATTGCACAATTCTTTCCTCGCTTAGCGGTTTATGATAACGTAGAAGGATGGCAAAATATGCAATTCTGGGGCCGTAGTGAATGGGCTTTAGAATTTGGAGATTATGATGTAAAGTTAACTGTACCGGCAGACCATATTCTTGATGCTACAGGAGAATTACAAAACGAAAAAGATGTATTAAGCAAAGAACAACGCAGCCGTTGGGAAAAAGCTAGAAAGTCATATAAAAATCCGGTATTTATTGTATCTCAAGCCGAGGCTGAAGCTAATGAAAAAGAAGGTACAACTAAAACTAAAACATGGCATTTTAAAGCTAACCAAGTTCGTGATTTTGCTTTTGCAACTTCTAGAAAATATATTTGGGATGCAATGGCTGTTAATATCAACGGTAAAACCGTTATGGCAGTTTCTTTATATCCTAAAGAAGGAAACCCGTTATGGGAAGAGCACTCTACCAGAGTGGTAGCTAACACTTTAGAAGAATATTCTAAATTAACATTTGATTATCCTTACTCAAAAGCAATCTCTGTACATGCAGATCGTCAAGGAATGGAATATCCTATGATTTGTTTTAATTATGGAAGACCTGAACCGGACGGTACATATTCTGACAGAACTAAAAACGGAATGATAGGAGTAATTACTCATGAGGTTGGACATAACTTCTTCCCTATGATTGTTAACTCTGATGAGCGTCAGTGGACTTGGATGGATGAAGGACTTAACTCTTTTGTTGAAACGTTGGCTGAATTAGATTACGACCCTAATTTCAACACAGGTAACTTACCAAAAGATATTGTTCGTTACATGAGTTTAGATCAAAACCGCTTATCTCCTATTATGTCTCAAGGAGATTATGTACATAATTTCGGTCCTAATGCGTATACAAAACCGGCTGCCGGATTATACATGTTACGTCATACAATTATGGGCCCTGAGTTATTTGATTATGCTTTCAGAACCTATGCTCAAAGATGGATGTTTAAGCATCCTACTCCTGCTGATTTCTTCAGAACTATGGAAGATGCTTCCGGAATGGATTTAGATTGGTTTTGGAGAGGATGGTTTTATACTACCGATTATACTGACATAGGTATTAAAGAAGTAAAACCATTATATTTAACAGATAAACCAAATGAAGAAACAAAAAAATTACAAGAACAATATCCAGCTTATTTTGCCAGATTAGGGAATAAAATAGTATATCTAACAAGTAAAAATGACGAGGCTAACTCAAAAGAGATAGAGAATTATATCAATACTTTACCAGCCGATAAAAAAGCTGAATTAAAAGATATCCCTAAATATATCTATCAGGTTGAATTTGAAAAACCTGGAGGTCTTGTAATGCCTATAATTGTTGAGTTAACTTATGCAGATGGTTCTAAAAAGCGTGAAACTTTCCCTGCTCAAATTTGGAGAAGAGATGAGAATAAAGTATTCCGTGTGTTTACTTCTGATAAAGAAATTAAAAGTTTTGTTGTTGATCCGGATTTAGAGACTGCAGACATTGATACTTCAAATAATAGTTGGCCCAAAAAGACCACTAATAAATTTGATAAGTTTAAAAATAAAGTACAAAAATAGATACTATATCTATCATTGTTAAAAAAACGTGGCACTTGCCACGTTTTTTGTTTGTATACATACCATAAAAAATAGTAATTTCGATTTTTAAAATAGGATAGAATGAAGGTTTGTATTGCAGAAAAACCTAGCGTTGCTCGTGAAATAGCTACTATTTTGGGAGCCAATACTAAACGTGATGGATATTTTGAAGGCAATGGCTATGCTGTTACCTATACTTTTGGACATTTATGTACTCTTCTTGAACCCAAAGATTATAAACCTCATTGGAAAAGTTGGAATTTAAACAACCTTCCAATGTTACCCGAGCGCTTTGGTACTAAAGTGGTGAAAGATTCCGGAATACAAAAACAATTCAACATTATTAAATCATTACTAGGAAAAGCAGATATTGTTATAAACTGTGGCGATGCCGGACAAGAAGGAGAGTTAATTCAACGTTGGGTTATTAACCAAGCTGAATATAAAGGAAGAGTACAACGGTTATGGATTTCTTCTTTAACTGAAGAAGCTATAAAAGAAGGATTTGATAATTTAAAAGAAGAAGAAAAATACAATAACTTATACTACGCGGGTTATTCCAGAGCCATTGGTGATTGGTTATTAGGATTGAATGCTACTCGTTTATATACCGTTAAATTTGGTAGAGACAAACAAATACTCTCAATAGGAAGGGTACAAACACCTACCCTAGCCATGTTGGTTGAACGTTATCATGAAATACAAAATTTTAAACCACAACCCTATTGGGAACTACAAACTCTATATAGAGATACCCTTTTTAACTGTGAAGAAGGCCGTTTCTTAAAAAAAGAAGATGGTGAAGCATTTGCCAACAAGGTTAAAGAAGCTGAGTTTGAAATTACTTCTGTTAGCAAAAAGAAAGGAAAAGAATATGCTCCTAAACTTTTTGACTTAACCGGTTTGCAGGTATACTGTAATAATAAATTTGGCTTTTCTGCAGATGAAACTTTAAAAATAGTACAAAAACTATATGAAATGAAAGTGGTTACTTATCCCAGAGTTGATACTACTTTTCTTCCTAATGATATTTATCCTAAAGTACCGGCCATATTAAAAAACTTAACAGCCTATGCTAGCTTAACAGTCCCTTTATTAGGGAAAAAAATAAGAAAATCAACCAAGGTTTTTAACGACAAGAAAGTTACCGATCACCATGCTATTATTCCAACCGGTGTTCAAATACAACTTCAGCATAACCAACAACAAGTATATGATATCATTACAAGACGTTTTATAGCTGTATTTTATCCGGATAGCGACATTGCTAACACAGCTGTACAAGGAAAAGCGGATGATGTATTGTTTAAAACTACAGGGAAAGAGGTGATTACTAAAGGCTGGAGAGTTGTTTTTGAATATGAAAATGAAAGTAAAAAAACGAGTGATTCTGATGTACTACCTACCTTTGAGAAAGGAGAAAAAGGCCCTCATGAACCTTCGTTCTTAGAAAAAGAAACCAAGCCACCGCGTAATTATACTGAAGCCAGCTTACTACGAGCTATGGAAACTGCCGGAAAACAGGTAGAAGATGATGAAATGCGTGAATTAATGAAAGAAAACGGAATAGGACGCCCTTCTACCCGAGCCAGTATTATAGAAACATTATTCAAACGAAATTATATTGAACGTCAAAAAAAGTTAATTGTACCTACCCAAACCGGTATTGATTTGATTCATTTAATTGATAATGAACTTTTAAAATCAGCAGAATTAACAGGTTTATGGGAAAAGCGATTAAAAGAGATTGAAAGAGGTGAATATCATGCAGCTACATTTATCAATCAGATGAAAAAAATGGTTGATACTCTTGTATATGAAGTACGTTCAAACACTACCGTTAAAAAAATTTCTTCCTTAGATCAAACTGAAGAAACAATACCTCAAAAAGAATCACAGGATAAAAATAAAATTGTAGGAAAAGAATGCCCTAAATGTAAAAAGGGACAGCTTTTAAAAGGCAGCTCGGCGTATGGCTGTTCAAACTATAAAAACGGTTGTAACTTTACCTTACCTTTTGAATTCATGGAAAAGAAAATTTCTGATAATCAGCTTATTCGTTTATTAGAAAAAGGATGTACAACCAATTTAAAAGGCTGGAAAACAGATGCGGGAAAAATTGAAGCTTTAGTTCGTTTTGATGAAGAGTTTAACTTAAAACTTGAACCTAAACAAACAACCGACAATAAAGAAATTAATGATAAAGAAGTTCCTGAGGTAATTTCTTGTCCTAAATGTAAAAAAGGAACTGTTTTAAAAGGGAAAACAGCATATGGATGCTCCAATTATAAAAACGGTTGTGATTTTGTGTTTACTTTTGAAAATATCAAAAAGATAGCCAATGGTGCGCCATTAACTAAGGAATTAGTATATAAAATACTTTTAAGCTAGTAATTTTATTTCCTCAACTTATTAATACCTACATCTGTGTAGCTATAAGAGTCGTATTAGAACTTTTAATGAACCGGTGCTAATAAGTTAATCCAATAACAGAAATGTATAATGTGTTTACAATTCTCATTAGCAAATTGAATACGTTTCACACTCTTTTTGTGTAAGATAGCAATCTTAAAAAATGAAAACTAAAAATTCAATGTCTTTTTAATTAACTTAAAAAACTATCTTTATACCGTTACAAAAATCCCCTAACTCATGAAAACAAAGTATTTTATTTTGTTGCTTCTTGTTATTTCAATGGCTTGTAAGCAAAATACTTCTTCAGTAGCTATTCCAAAAGATCATGAACGAGAAGAAAAGAATAACAATCCTGATAAACAAGCTATTTGGACTCCTGAACAAGCAGCAAGACATCAAAAAATTCTAAAAAAACTAACAGCTACAGCACAACGCTTTAAAAACCTAAAAAGGCCTAATACTACCTATGCCAACGGAAATTTAACAGGTACTTGGAAAAACAGAGGCCCTAAAAACATGCCGGGTGCTTTTAAATTTGCTGAGTTGTTAGAAAATACCGATACCATTTATGGCGTAACTCATAATCATTATGCCGGAGAATTTAACTCTAAATCTTATATTTTCAGAGGAACTATATACAATCCTAAGAAAGGAACAGGTGGTGATGATTTTGTTTTATTAACCGATAATTGGCCTAACAGATATCAAAATTTATTTGCTTTTAAAGTAAATACCACAACCCGACTTATAGTACACATAGAAAACGGTCCCCTTTACTATTCTGACGATCAAGGGCAAAGTTGGTCGCAGTCTAACGGACTTCCGGATGCTAATACCAGTGCTGCAATTAACCGACAAGATAATCATACCCTATATGTTACCAACGGGCAAAAAGTATTTGTATCTACTGATTATGGAGCTAATTTTACGCTATTGAAAGATTTTGGTACTAAAAAAAGTAGTTTTTTATATACGCCCAGATATGCTATACAACCTAACGCCGCTTCTGTTTACCTGGCTCGTTCCGGAGGCTTTTATACATTAACTGCTGATAAAACAGACTTCTCTCTTTTAGGTACCTATACAGCAAGTCATGGTAATAATCAGTTTAGCGTAAGTGGTGATAGTAGAATGTTATATGTAACAGAAGGTCAAGATTATTGGATTTCTACAGATGGCGGTACCAATTGGGTGAGTAAATATCCTAAAGGAAATTGGTATGGAGATAGAACAGGAAAAATGTCGCCCGGTAAATTTTTTGCTGTGCACCCTGAAAACCCGAGTATTTCTGTTGCCGGATATGCGCAACCTGTAATTTCATTAGACGGGTTAGATACCACACTTTCTACCACCAGTGGCTGGGGAAGATACCAAAACGGTACCAGTTTAAGTGCTGCTGATTATTATAATAGAATCCGTTTTAATTACCATCCTGACTTTCAATCTTCCCACTTTTTCTATAACAGTTCAGGTGATTTATTTTCAGCTCGCTGTTCAGATGGAGGTATTTTTATTTCTTATAAAGAATGGGTAGATTTTCCTCCGGAAGGAACTGCTTTTGATAATTCAGGATATGCCAATGCGCACTATATAAACTTAAATGTACTACACACAATTAATCCGTTAATTTATAGAAGAAACCTATTTACAGGAGCTAACAATCCTAACCATATTTATTACAGTACACAAGATCAAGGAAGTGGTAGTGTTATTAGCGATCAAGATCAAGATGTTTTAGACTTTTACCAAAGCATTGGTGGTGACGGCCCTCCTATTGATAGCTATGATGGAAAATATGCATGGAAATGGCAACGTGAAGGAGCTAAAGTGTATGCTCCCGTTACTGTTTATTCATCAACTAACAATTTTCAATCCATTGCAAAAATAAACTCTCAGTTTTCAGAAACTAACAGTGTCGATTTTCCTAAAAATACAGTTATGGGCTGGGTACAGACTTATATAGACCATGAAGCTCCGGACAAAAGAATGTGGGTATTAGCTAAAGAATTAAACAGAGCTACTTGGGACGGAACTTCTATTAACGGTTATTCTATTGATAAAGGAAATAACCATGTAGCAGCCTTAGCACAAGCATGGAATACACCGGATAAATTTTTTATGTTACAAGACGGAAAAGTGTTTATATCTGACGATCGTGGAACTACTTTTAATACCGGAGTTACAACACCGTTTTTACAAACTAACGAAGTTTGGGGGCGTGGTGATATAGGTAGCGGCATTGTGTTACCAACCAATGATAATTGGATATTGTTTTGCGGCCCTAGTTCTAATACTGTTGGAGCTATTTTATCTAAAGACGGGGGCTTGACTTGGCAAGATGTTACCGGTGACTTTCCTAGCGGAATTGATGCACAAACCGGAGGAATGGTAGCTACTCCAGATGGAAAGTTTATTTTTGCGGGTACAGATATTGGTCCGTATGTTTTTGATGTAGCCACTGAAAAATGGTATTCAATAGCAGAAGGAATAGGCTTTTTTAACGCAATGGATGTTGATTATATTGAGGCTACTCATACGGTACGTTTTGCTTCATGGGGTTCCGGAATATTAGATTTTACCATTAATGAAAGTTCTTTAAGCACTTCTGACAACTCTGCATTGGCAAGTACTTTTACGGTATATCCAAACCCTGCCAGTGATGTTGTACACATAAAATTAAAAAACTCTTTAACCTCTGAGTTACAAGTAACCGTTTATGATATATTAGGAAAAGAAGTTTTACCTAAAAGAAAGATATCCGACAACAAAGAAGTAGTTAGTATCAACACCTCTTCTCTAACTCCCGGACTTTATATTTTACAAATAACTAATGAATTACAACAAACCATAACTCATAAAATTAGTATTGAATAGTATTATGTATGCTAAACATTGAATCTAAAACAAAAAATCCTGAGAATGTTCTCAGGATTTTTTTATTAAATCGATTTTAAGATAGACTTATATTCATCCAAATCTATATCTCCATTAAATACTTTGATTGTTTTCTTTATAATGTTTTCAGCAGACTCTTCAGAGAATCCCATTTGAATAGCATATTTAAGAATCAGCTTCTTTTCCGGCTCGTCTATGTGATGATCAGAATAAATAATCTTAAATAAATCTAACAATCGTTCTAACCTTACATCTGAATTTGAAGGAGGTTGAATTGGATACTTCTTAGAGTCCTTCACTATTTCTTCATACTCACTCTCTGTTATATCTAACTTTCTGGCAAAACGATTAATTAGTTTTTCTTCGCTTTCATTTAGGGCTTCATCAACTCTGGCTATATTTACAATAGCACAAAAATGCGCCACATTACTTCTGTGCTTACCGGATTCATATAAATCTAAAATGCTCATTAATTAATTTTTTTTATGGTTTTTAATACAGGAACTTTAATTTCTTCCTCTTTGTTTACTACTTCATAATCAAAAGTAATTTCAAATTTTTCATCTATATAACTATCGTCAGTTAAATCATATTGTTCTAATAACTTTTCAGAAATACTTTCAAATGTTACTATTTCATCGTCATCATCTTCATTAACAAAGATAAAACTATACCCTAATTCTGTATAACCTTCATAAGTTGCGGTTACTTTTTTAGGTTCTAATATTTCAGTTACCGGTTTCATTGAGTAACTACCTACCAATGTTAGTATAAAAAATGCTTTTAAAATTAATGCTTTCATGTTTATAAATTATAGATTGTAAAAAATACTTTTTCTTAGAGTTTTGCCACCACAAGTCTAAGATTCTTTTAGCATTCATTATCCCTAATTTTGCCCGTGAATGTTCTACAAAAAAGCGTTACATAAGCATCAATTTAATACACCTAAAAATACTTTATTTTTTTCAAATTATTTGAGCATTAATCCCCCATTTTTTTTAATAAAAAGCAAAAAAGCTGTTTAAAATTAAACAGCTTTACGTTGAGGTATCTCATTGCTAAAACACCTTAAGTAATACATTGTTTTTTAATGACCCTAACAATGTATTTACTTTTATAACAACCAATTAGGCAAGTTCACTTATAAACCTTAAAAAGTATCTAAATAAACTTTTAAGGTGTTTAAGGTTCTGTTAGTGAATTAATACTAGCCCTAAGAATTTACAAAATAATACTCATCAGTTTCATTGAGCATCTTCCGGTACATATATTCGTTTACTATTACAGGGATTTTTAAATACGGGAACTTTATTTTATAGTTCGTTTTTTCTTTTCCTACCAATTTTACTTTTGTTGGACGTTTCTTCATAATCTAAAATTTTTAAAAAGTTAAACCATAAAAAATAGTTGTTAAGGAAAAAGCAAACGATATACCAAAAAAAGAAGTGCTGACAAAGTGTCAAAAAAAACTTTATACAATAACTTCCGTTAAAAGATCAACGGCATTTTTAATAACGGGATTTCGGTTTTCTTTACTCCAAACCGCAGATAATACGGTTCTTTGCGGAATATCCGTAAGCTCAATAACCCGAATATGAGGATGCTGAGTTTGCGTTAATGATTTAGGTACTATTGAAATACCAAAGCCATTTTCAACCAATTTATAAATAGAAGCTGCATGAATGGTATTGTGTGAAACTATGGGCGTAAAATTATACTCATCAAAAATTTGCATGACTTTTTCATAATACGATACACTATATTTAGGATCAAACAATATAAAAGACTCTTCTTTGCATTGTTGCAACCCGCTAAAGTTTTCAGCAGTAATTACATGTTTTTCGGGTAATACTAAGCAAAAAGGCTCTACCATAATGGTTTTGCTTTGTATGCTTCTAGGCGCTCTTTCTAAACGTACAAAACCAATATCAATATCGTTAGACAGTAAGCTTGCTATCTGGCTCTGATTGTCCATTTCTTTTAAACTGAACGATATTTTAGGGTATTGCTGATTTAACTTGACTAATAACTCCGGAATAATTTCTTGTATGGCAGAACCTACATATCCGAACTTTAAATTACCATCTTTCCCTGTACTAATCAGTTTAGCGTGGTTTAAAATATTGTCTAAACTCTTTAAATTTTGTGTCAATTCAGTTTTTAGGTACTTCCCTGCTTCTGTTAATACCACACTTCTATTATGTCGTTCAAACAATGTAACTCCCAAGCTATCTTCTAATTGTTTTATTTGTCTACTTAAGCCCGGTTGTGATATGTATAACTTTTCAGCCGCCTTTCTATAATGCAATTCTTCTGCTACTGCCAAAAAATATTTCAGATGTCTGTACTCTAATTGATAACTCATAGTTATTAATACCTATCAATATTGATATTGTTAAGCATCAAAAATAGGCATAAATTTGTAAAACTAAGTAGAATACACATGTTTAAATACGGAATAGATACCTTAACTGTAGATACAGTGATGGCTATAGCTAAAAATGAGTTACAAGGCGTGCTAACTCCAGAAGCTATTAATAACATACATACGTGCAGAGCTAAAGTTGAAGCTATGGCTGCTTCTGACAAAGCTGTGTATGGAATAAACACTGGATTTGGTCCTTTATGCGACACTCAAATTTCTCCGGAAGAAACCAGTTTATTACAAAAAAACTTATTGATAACCCATGCGGTTGGTGTAGGGAATCCTATTGATAAATTCTTGTCAAAACTCATGCTGATAACTAAAGTTCAGGCGTTATCACAAGGATTTTCAGGAGTTCGTTTAGAAGTAGTAGAGCGTATTATCTATTTTATAGAAAATGATTTATTACCTATTGTGCCGGAACAAGGCTCTGTAGGTGCTTCGGGTGATTTAGCTCCGTTATCTCACCTATTTTTACCGTTGTTTGGTGAAGGAGAGTTTTGGGTAGGCGATACCATACAACCGGCTGCAGCGGTATTAAAAAGCCATAATTTAGAGCCTATTGAACTAAGTGCTAAAGAAGGTTTAGGGTTAATTAATGGTACGCAATTTATTTTAGCACATGCTATTAACGGACTTAAAAGAATGGAATACTTGTTGGATCTGGCCGATTTAGCGGGTGCCATGAGTTTAGAAGGCTTTCAAGGAAGTGCTTCTCCTTTTAAAGAAGCTTTGCATGTTATTCGTCCGTTTCCGGGTAATTTAAAGGTAGCAGAACGTATGAGAATGTTATTAGACGGTTCTCAAAACTTAGAAGCGCATTATGATTGTGAACGTGTACAAGATCCGTATTCTATACGTTGTATGCCACAGGTACACGGAGCTTCAAGAAATGCCTATACCCACTTAAAAGAGTTGGCAGAAATTGAAATGAACTCGGTAACTGACAACCCTATTGTATTAAGTGAAACCGAGGCTATTTCCGGAGGAAACTTCCACGGTCAGCCTTTAGCCATGGCGTTAGATTATGCGTCTATTGCCGCTTCTGAGTTGGGTAATATATCAGACAGAAGATGTTACTTATTATTAGAAGGTAAATACGGTTTACCGCGTTTGTTAACTACGGCCGGAGGGTTAAACTCAGGATTTATGATACCGCAATACACCACGGCTGCTTTGGTTACTGAAAATAAATCGTTGTGCTTTCCTCCTTCCGCAGACAGTGTTCCTACCTCTTTAGGGCAAGAAGATCATGTGTCTATGGGAAGTATTTCAGGAAGAAAATTCAATCAAATTCTAGGCAATTTAGAAAAGATTTTCGCCATTGAGTTTATGTATGCAGCACAAGCTATGGAATTTAGAAGACCTAATACGTTTTCTGATATTTTAGAGCATAACTTTGCGTTAATTCGTAGTAAAGTTGCTAAACTGGAAGAAGATAGAATTTTAAAAGACGACATCTACGCCATTATTCAATTAGTTAAAGAACAAGCCTTTAAAGTTGCCTAAATTATGACATTTAAAGAACAAATACTACAGGGAATTCCGGCAGTTTTACCTGCAAAAAGAACCTATCCTGAGGGTGTTAACAGAGCCCCGAAAAGAAAAGATATTCTTTCTAAAGAAGAAAAACAATTAGCCATTAAAAATGCCTTACGTTATTTTCCTGCGCATTGGCATGCTGAATTAGCTCAAGAGTTTGCACAGGAATTAAATGATTTTGGTAGAATTTATATGTATCGTTTTAAGCCTGAATACGCTATATATGCCAGAGGTATTGAGGAATACCCGGCACAATCGTTACAAGCAGCGGCTATTATGTTAATGATACAAAATAACTTAGACCCTGCTGTGGCGCAACACCCGGAAGAGTTAATTACCTACGGGGGTAACGGTGCGGTATTTCAAAACTGGGCGCAGTACTTGCTTACCATGCACTACTTAGCCACGATGACCGATGAACAAACACTACACATGTACTCCGGGCATCCTATGGGATTATTTCCTTCATCAAAAGAAGCACCTAGGGTTATTGTTACTAACGGAATGATGATTCCTAACTACTCTGCACCTGATGATTGGGAAAAATTTAATGCTTTAGGCGTTACGCAATACGGACAAATGACCGCAGGTTCTTATATGTACATTGGACCGCAAGGTATTGTACACGGAACTACCATTACGGTAATGAATGCCTTTAGAAAAATATTAGAAAAAGGAGATACACCTAGCGGAAAAATCTTTTTAACAGCAGGTTTAGGTGGTATGAGTGGTGCACAACCAAAGGCAGGAAACATTGCCGGTTGTATTACCATTGCTGCAGAAGTAAATCCTAAAGCGGCTACCAAACGTCATGAACAAGGTTGGGTAGATGTATTAGTAGATAATATTGACGATTTAATTATACGTGTTAAACAGGCACAAGCCGCTAATGAGGTGGTTTCTATAGCCTTTATTGGTAATGTGGTAACGGTATGGGAACGTTTTTATGAAGAAGGTATTTTTATTCATGTAGGCTCAGATCAAACCTCGTTACACATTCCTTGGACGGGAGGTTATTATCCGGTTGATATTTCGTATGAAGAAGCGAACCGATTGATTCGTGAAGAGCCGGAAGTGTTTAAGCAAGAAGTACAAAGAACATTACGTCGTCATGCGGAAGCTATTAATAAACACACCGAAAGAGGTACGTATTTCTTTGACTACGGAAATGCCTTTTTATTAGAAAGCTCTAGAGCCGGAGCAGATGTATTTGCCCCAAATGGTATTGATTTTAAATATCCGTCATACGTACAAGATATTTTAGGCCCTATGTGTTTTGACTATGGATTTGGTCCGTTCCGTTGGGTATGTACCTCAGGAAAGCCTGAAGATTTAGATGCTACTGATGCTATTGCAGCTACCGTATTGCAGGAAATTATGGAAAACTCTCCTGAAGAAATACAATTGCAAATGCAAGATAATATTACTTGGATTACCAATGCAAAGCAAAACAACATGGTGGTAGGCTCACAAGCACGTATTTTATATGCAGATGCTGAAGGACGTGCTAAAATTGCCGAAGCTTTTAACAAAGCTATTGGTGAAGGAAAAATTGGTCCGGTAGTTTTAGGAAGAGATCATCATGATGTAAGTGGTACCGACTCTCCGTATAGAGAAACTTCTAATATATATGACGGAAGTAAGTTTACGGCAGATATGGCTATTCATAATGTTATTGGCGATAGTTTTAGAGGTGCTACCTGGGTATCTATCCACAACGGTGGTGGTGTTGGCTGGGGTGAAGTAATTAACGGTGGTTTTGGTATGTTATTAGACGGAACTACGGAAGCAGATGCTCGCCTAAAGAAAATGTTATTTTACGATGTAAATAACGGTATTGCCAGAAGAAGCTGGGCAAGAAATAAAGAAGCCTTATTTGCCATTCAACGCGAAATGGACCGTACACCAAGTTTAAAAGTAACATTACCTAATTTGGTAGATGAAACGCTTTTAGAAAACTTGTTTTAATAGCTAGATAGGGATATACGACTAATTCCCGTTTTAAAAAATAAGACTGCCATTGCAAAGGAAACACTTTTGCTGTGGCAGTCTTTTTTTATCGACGGATTGCTTTAGTAGCTATCAATCCTTCGTAATAACCTGAAAAGAAATTGGAAGTACGCTTGTAGATGTAATTGTTGATTTTATCTCAAAACAAGTTCCTGTTTTTACCTTAAAAAGTAGGGATTTTTTGATTTTTACAACTCATTGTAAAACAACATATTAATAAGTGCTAAAAAACATCAAGACGTTTTAAACAAAAGACCTTGATGTTTTACACAAAACGTCTTGATGTTTTTTAGAAAAGGTAAGCATCTTTTTTACAAAGGTATTTAGGAGTTTGTTTAATAGGGTTCTATATTTATATTTAACATCTTATTGTTTCAGATATTTCCAAGGGTAATTCCCCTTAATTAAATATAAAAACAAAAAAAATAACTATATTTGCAGGGTAAATACTCTTTTAATGAAAGAAAGCAACATAGATAATTTATTAAAATCAATTTTTTCAGATGATGAAAATTTTGATATTAGAAACGAATTTGAGCAAAAATTGATTGATTATAATATTAGTAAAACTAAAGCATTATTACTTTTAAATATTGACAAAGATGTTTTTGAGCAAATAATCAATGGTACAGCTAAACAGCCTAATCTAATTCATGTTGTTAAAATAGCGGAATTTTTAGAGATAAATATTGACAAGTTTATTAAAGTTGTTTTGAACAATCAAAGTAAGGAAAATATTGGCACGATTGACAAAGCTCGAAAAGCTACTTTTTTGTTAAAAAACTTTGACGTAAAAACATTAACAAAGCTTGGTTTTTTTGATAAAAATTATGAAACTAATGACTTAGTCAGTAGAGTTCTTACTTTTTTTGGATACTCTTCTATCCAAGAATTCGAAGATGAACTTATTGAGCCTTTGTATAGTAGAACCAAGAGGAGTTTTTCTGATAAAATGAAAGACTTCTGGATAAAATCTGCTTATCAAAGTTTTAGAATTATAGACAATCCTAATGAATATGATAGAAATAAATTAAAAGGATTAATTATTAAAATAAAACCTTATTCCCAAGATGTAAAAGAAGGCTTGTTAACTGTTTGTAAAGCGCTTTACAATATAGGTATTACTGTTATTTTTCAAGATTATTTATCTACAACTCAAGTAAGAGGTGGGACATTTATCGTAAAAGGAAAACCTTGTATTGTTCTTACTGATTTTAATAAAAAATATCCTACGATTTGGTTCACTCTTTTACACGAATTACATCATGTTTTATTTGACTTTGATTTAATAGAAACAAATAGTTTTCATTTAACTGGTGATGATGATTTATTTTTAATAGAAGAAAAAGCTGATTCTTTTGCTAGAGATTTTTTTATGTCTGAAGAAAAATTCAACTATATCAAAAAATATATAAACAATCCTTATCTAGTCTCAAAATTTGCTGAACAAAATGAAATACACGTATCAATAGTTTATTCATTTTTCACTTGGTATCAGGATAAGTTGTATGGAAAAAATTATCATGCTGCTTTTAAAGAACATTATCCCAATTATAAAGAAGCTTTAAATAAATTAAACCCAATATCATGGGATAATCAGAGTATAAAAGAAACAAGCAAGAAAATCAAGTCTATTTTAGAAATTAAATAATAAATATTTATGGCAAAAGATAACAATATAAAGAAAAAGCAGGAACTTTCAGAAGCAGATTTAGAAAGATTAGAATTATTACAAATGGCAAATGAAAAAGTGGGCAGACAATTAACTATCAATTCTGATCAAGGTAATATTGAAGAAATTGATGAATTAAGAGAGTTAATTGGAAAAGAATTTGAAAACCCCGAAGAGAAATATAATATTTATTATAAAGGTATTCGTAAGCTATTAATGGATTATCTACCTAAGGGAAAAGAATTTAAAGAGGTTCGAAATATTATTTACGATGAGAAAAATATTTTCCTTAATTCAGGTAAACGTAAATCTGATAATAATGGGATTAGAAAATCAGATGGGAGAATGACTTTTCAACCCATAATGAATGAAATTTTAGATATTATTGTAAAATGGGTAGGAGAATCACAAAACCCATTCGTTATTTATAAAGAATTTTATGAATTAAACGAGAAATATGGATACGGTCATGAAGAATATGACAAAACTACTTTAAGTATAGCCAAGGCTATGTTTAAATTGAGTGAAAAATAATTTTTAGGACACTATCCTTCCAAATGTTTAAAGTATAAAAATAACTGGGTTATAATATTTATATTAATTATAACCCAGTTCTATTGACCTTACTTAACCTACTTCTTCCTAACCCTTAATTTTTCAATTTCATCTGTAGAAAGTCCGGTAATGGCAACTATATCTTCATTAGTAGTACCTCTACGCTTTAGTTCTTTAGCTATTTCAATTTTTTCATTTTGTTTAGCCAATTCAGAAGCTTCTTTTTTGGCTTCTTTTAATAATTCAAAGGTAGGTACATATTTAGTGCTCTTTTTTAGCTCTTCAAACAAGCCAATATCTACAAAACTTAAATAGCTTTTTGGTGAAATAATTAAATGGTCTATAACCTCAGTATCTACAATAATACCTACTTGAATAAGTCTGTCAGTAATATCTTTATCTGTTTCAGAAGGTTTTAACTCTCCGCTTGGGTGGTTATGGCATAAAATTATTTTAACCGCTCTTTTTTGCAACGCCAAGCTAAACACTTCCATAGGTTTTGCCAGTGTTTGGTTTACTGTACCTAAACTAATGAGTTCTATAAATAAAATACGGTTGTTGTTTTCTAAACCAATTACCCAAAAGTGCTCACGGTTTTGGTCTATTTTATTTTCTCTTACTAAAATGCGTTGCATAATTCCGAAAATATCATCGGAATTCAATATTTTAATTTTTTCTTCTTCGGTCAGTTTTATATCCATAGCATAAAAATAAGGTTTTATTTTAAACTGAAAAATGTATTTATAGTATTAAACTTGTCTTAAAAAAGAACAATTATGCTTACTGCCAATTATTCTATTTCTTTAAGGTTTTTTACTAAAAAAAGATTTTCGGTATCTATTTCAGCTTAATAATACAATCTAAAATCAAGCAGTTTACAAACTTTGTAATGTTTTTGATACAATTGTTCCACCACATCAAGCATATTATCATCTTCTTTAAATAAATTAAAGAATACTTGATCTAGATTGGCACTGATTATTCCATTAAACTTGTTACCATACCCGGAAATAGCTTTAGCACCTGTAATATCTAAAAAATACTGTGCTTCTTCATCGTCTAAATCGAGAACTTTGGCATTTGAAAAATGTACTATTTTACCATTCAATCTTCCTTCAAAAATCTCCGCAATTTCCTGTAAACTATAGTAATAATCATTTAAGCAAATACTATTTGCTTCACCCGTCATTACCAAATAGATAATCTCATAGTTTTTAAAATTATGATCGTCTAACACCAGCGTATTTAAACTTGCCTCTAAACCTTCAATAGAGTCGCATGTCTTATAAATACTCGCTATACCATATTGTATGGTTAGCTCCTCCAACTTTTGTTGCGTTGAAGTAACCTCTTCCGTTTCTATATCATCAACGGCTTCTAAACAGTATATAAAATAATCTGTAGGTGTATAATTTTCTTGGGGTAATTGTTCTCTTTTTTCTAACAAGTTTCAAAATTTAAGGAAAAGTAACACACAAAAATACGATAACTATGTTGTTTTTTATTGCTCTCTTCTTCTATAAATTAAAGGTTTTTTAAATACATTATTATAAAGATTACTTTACTTAATTTTAAAATTTCCTTTATCTTTTTTATCTTGAGTTTGTTCATTTAAAATAAAATTACTGGTACAGCAGTCAACTTTAAAAAAGATATCAACGGAGCTCCAAGGTATTCCTACAGCTAAACGAAATTTATATATTTTATTGGGTCTTAATTGATATCCTTGAGGTAAAAAGTCTGTTATTTTAATATTATTAGGTACTTGAGATAGTGGTTTTACCCAATCAGAATGTAAAACTTTGATGTCTGACCAGGTAAATACATTAAATTCACTTAGCCCAACAAAATATCTGTCTTCACATTGACTATCAGTGCCATCAACTAATAAATCAGTGTCTAAACAAAGCACACTAACATCAGTATTATTAATTTTCTCTACTCTTTTAGGGTTAACAAATTTAGCTTGAGCCTTGGCTCCTTGCTCCCTAATATCAACATTTCTAACAGTAAACCTAGCAGTAGGACCATTGGATGATGTAGTTACATAAAACCAGATTTGTTTAAAATCGGAAGTCGGAGTATAATTAATCTTTAATGTATTTATACTAGCTAAATTAGGTCTGCTTAAATTAAACCTGTTATTTCTATAAAGTTCTTCATGTATTAATTCTGTATTTAAAATTGAAGGTAACTGAGTTGGACCGTTAGAATTAGGAACTAGATGATTGGCTGCTCTTATATTAAATTTATGGTCAGTAAAATTACTATTCCCTTGTTTTGATAATTCGAACTCTATTTCAATGCAATATTCTGTTCCTTTCTTAAATTCAAAATTATTATAAACACTAGCGCTTTCCATATAAATATTATGATAAGCCCAAGCTGTACCTGTGTTTAACGTAGCTGAAGTTATTCCGTTAGCTATTTTAAAGTTTTTAATAAATAAATTTGGAGTAGACTGACAAGATTTACAGCTTCCAATAGATACATTTTGCCCAAAAGATAAGTTTGTTACAAACACAAAAATTGTGAGGTTGATTAAATTTTTCATTTTTTTCGGATTAAAATTATATTACTTCTTAAACCAAAGTTGGTTTATTTTAAATAATTTATTGAGAGGTAATTAACCTTAATCCTTAAAGTGTTTTCCTTTAATATACACTTACACCTTATTCTTTTAACTCAATTATTTGTTGCTGTGCATATTCTTTTGCTTTATCATCACCATAATCAATAACTTTTTGATAGTATTCAATTGCTTTCTTCTTATTTCCTTTCAATTTATATCCTTGTGCCAAATTCCCTAGAATTATATAATCTTTCGGATTAATTTTTTCTGCTCTTACAAGCGCCTCAATTCCTTTATCATATTCACCTGTTAGCAAATAAGTAATTGATAAGTTTGACAAACTCTCAATATGATTTGGATAATATTTTAAAATCGTATTCGCAATTTGTCTCATGTTTTTTAACAAATTATCATTTCCTGTATTATATAATTGTAGTTGAAAATTTTGAATATCTAAAAGAAATTCTTTTTCATTTCCATCGTATTTTTTATTGTATCTCCAGCCCCAGTCGTTGTTATTCGTAATTGAATGTTTTATTATTTTGATTATTTCTGAAGTAAAACCTTCCCAATCCTCTACCTCTCCTAATACATATACTTTTTCAAATCGCATATCAAGCCGGTTTGGATAAAGTTTGATTCCTTCATCAATTTTATCCAGTCCTTTTTTTAATTCTTTTTGATTATAATAAATTTGACTTCCTAAATATCCTGTCGTTTGATTTAAACTATCTTTTACAATAAACCTTTCTCCATTGGGTTTATCAGTTGATAACTCAAGAACTTCTTTCCTAGATTTTATTAAATAATACTTAAAATAAGTCATAAAAAGTTCTGGGTTGTTTGGTTTATCAGACTTCCACTTTGTTAAAACCTTTAATTGATTAATTGTATCATTCGTCTCACAGTATTTTTGAAACTCTAATTCATAATCTTGACTAAATCCAATTTGAGAAATTAAAATTGTAACTGCTATTCCTAATATTCTTTTCATCTATTTATTTTTTACTGTTCTATTTTTCTATAAATTAAAGGTTTTTTAAATACTAACTCCGGAATGGTTTCATCCATTCCATAAACAGCGTAATAAGCCAATGTTTTATCATCTATTTTTACAATTGCTGATGCGTATGCTTTTATGCTTCCTGATTTATTTTTAACGGTTGCATAATGAAATAATGTGTCTTTACTTATTTTACAATAACCATTATGAATCTCAGACTTATTAATAGTTCTATACTCAATACAATTCTGACTAGGGTTAAAAAAGTAAACTCCTTCATAATGTGAAAAAAGCTTACGTTTTTTTGAAAGTAAGTCGTTATCTACAAATACAAAATGCTCTTTGTTTTGTTTCTTATAATCAAGAACAGAAATAAATGAAGTGTCTTTAGGCATTCCTTCCCAAGTTCCTTCAATAGAATTAAAAAAGTTTATTGGAGAAGAAAGTTTATCGCTATTTTGAGCTTTCAAATTTGTGATTGATACTATGATTATAAGAAAAAGTAATTTTTTCATTTTTTGTTTTTTTGTAAGAAATAAATGTATATAATTTTTGTCAAAGTGATGAGTTCATCATTTTTTCAATTAGTTCATCCAGCTGTTCATTTCTACACCATGCTGTACGGTCAATATTAATTGTATGAACTACTTTATTCGTATTCATAATACAAACTATTCTTTGTTTACCAAACAAAAGGTCTGTTGATTCGTAAAAATTATATCTCACATTTTTATACTCATACAAATTATCACGCTCTTGATTATTAACCAAATTAATTGTTTTAATACCTAACTTTTGCTCAGCATCGTTAAATTCAATTTTAAACACCTCTCCTTTCTTATATTTTTTAATTATCCGGTAAATAAACCAAGATAAAATTCCAATTGAAATTACCAGACTAGATAGAACGACATTTTCAAAAAGAAATTCAGCTACTTTATGAACTCCGGATGAGCTTCTTTTTAAAACTAATAAAGGAATAGCTATCCAACTAACTAAAAATAATAGTATAAAAAGTACTGTATATTTGATTGCTATAGTCAGATAATTTACATCTGTAATAGGTTTTTCTATTTCATAAAAGTTAGTCATAAATGAAGTATAATACCAATTACCAAATATACTATTTTAGTATATGGCAAATAGTAACTCCTACGCATTTATATACTTCTCATTAAAAAATGAATTAATTTTAACTCACAAAAAAACAGGTTTCAACTCATTTGATGTAAAAGAAAAAGTGAAATAAATTATCTTTGAATTTCCCTAAAGATTGGTTTATGAAAACAATACATATTACCGCCAAAAACACTGAAGAAACAGTAAAACAACTTCAAAAAGCTATTGGAGGAAATTTGAGTGAACATTGGGGCGAATATGTTTTACAAGTTAATAATGAGCATGCTTTTGGTAGTATTACTTTCATCACCTTTGAATGGGGTGGCAGTTTATTAGAATATAACATTACTTTTTTTGAAGACCTAGTGCTTCAAATGGATACTTCAGAATACAACCCAATTCATTTTATATACACACTTGAAGGCTATAGTTTTCATCGTTTTAATCTTGAAGAAAATAAAAGAAAACTAGAGCAATTTCAATCGGTTATAATTACCAGTAAAAATGATGGGCAGAATTATGTATATTTTGAAAAAAATAACAAACTTCACATCAACTCCATTCAAGTAAACAGAGTTAAGTTTTTAAAAAAACGTTTAAATGATGGTTCTGTTTTAAACCAACGCTTGTATGAAGTTTTTCATGATCAGCAACACGAAAATGTTTTTGCCTATTTTGGAACTTATAATTTAAAATTAGCCAACTTAATTAAACAGTTAAACTCTGTAAAGCAAAAAGGCATTATCCGAATTTTGATGAAAGAAGGTATTATTTACCAAATTTTATCAGAACATATGCTACAGCATGATAAAGATATTGTTCGTAAACGTAAACCGGATACTTCTTTAACTAAAAAAGAGCTTCGACTAATTAGAAAAACAGCTCAAAAAATATCTAAAAACATTTCTGAAGAATACAACGTTGAAGAAATGGCAAATGGCCTAGGAATTACCCAAGCCAAACTACAAGAGGGATTTAAATTGTTGTTTTCAAGAACCGTTATAGAATATATTAGACATGTACGTTTAGAAGAAGCCAGAAATATGTTAAATAATACAGATTATAATATTTCTCAAATTGTGTATTCTATTGGGTTTAGCAGCAGAAGTTATTTTTCTAAAATTTTTAAACGAAAATACGGAATAAGCCCTAGTAAGTTTTTGAAAAACAAACAAGAAGCATCTATAAAAATTTCTCAACCTAACCGAACTTAAAAACTATGATTAAAGACACCTATACCTGCACCCTGCATAAATTAAAGAGCTTAGACAATAAAACCCCTGTTAATTTGGTTTTAAGTGGCGGCGGTGAAAAAGGAGTGGCTCATATTGCTTTGTTAGAAAAACTAGAAGAGTTACAATTTAAAGTTAATGCTATTTCTGCCTGTAGCGCCGGTTCATTAGTAGGTTCAATGTATGCGTCCGGAATGAAACCTCAGGAAATTTTGTCTTTTTTTAAAACCACAGAACTATTTCAATATTCTTGGATAACTTTTGCAAAACCCGGAATATTTAATTCCGGTAATTATGCTAGGCTATTAAAAGGGAAAATAAAAGCAACCTTTGAAGAACTTTCTATTCCCTTAACGCTATCAACCACCAATTTGAATAAAGGGGCTACTCAATATTTTTATGAAGGAGATTTATTGAAACCTGTTTTGGCATCTTGTGCTATTCCCGGATTGTTTAACCCTGTTAAAATAGGCAACTCTTTATATTCTGACGGAGGTATTCTTGATAATTTTCCAATAGATCCTTTTCAATCATCTGACTATCCTATTATAGGAAGCTACGTTACCTACCCTACTGAAAAAAGTAACAGTGAATTAAATACCACCTTAAAAGTGTTAATTCATACAGCTAAATTATTAATGCTCTCTTCTGAAGAATATAAGTTTTTTAACACTTATGCCACCATATGCTATCCGTTAGGTGAGTTTAGTGGCTTTGATATTAAAGAAGTTGAAAAAATATACAACAAAGCAAAAAACTATATTGATGAAGTTTTAGCCTAGTATATTAAGATATTATTTTTTGAACACAAAAGTTAATATGATACGGTTTAGATACTAAATGCGCTAGTTCTTCTCTTGTAGTATTTTTATCTAACCATTTGTTCTTAAACATCTGCGGAATTTGTAAAGGCATAGTTTCATATAAATTATTTATGCTATTCAACTCTTCTGTAGCATTCGTATTAATAACTGTACATGTATAAAAACCATCTTCTGTAGTATTATAAATTCCTGCTAAATAAAAAGGCTCTCTATTCTCTTTTTCAACTAAATAGTTTTCAACTTTGTTTCCTAAAAGCTTATGAGCATAAAATCCGGTAACAATAAGTAAGCATCTGCGTTTAAATAAGGCTTCTTTGTATAAAACATTGTTGTAAATATCGTTAATACACGTATGAAGTGTACTTTTAATTTGCTGAAATTTATTCCAATGATCTTCATAGTTTTGAGGAAGCATTCCCCAAATACCTTGTATTATTTCACCAGGATTTTCCATAGTAATAATACTAACGTTTTGTTCTTTAGTACCATCTATTTTACGCTTAGGCTTGTAAATATTAGCATATTTAAAAGGTAATTTTGTTAGCTCTTCTATTCGGGTTCTACTGGCTACATTTGATAATTTATATTTCATGGGATTATAATTTTATTATTCTCATAATCAAAATTATACATCTATAACCAATAAATTTAATTCAATACATTTTCATGTTAACCCATTTCATATTTTTCGTAGCTTTTTAAATGAGCTAATATCAAAACTATATGAGCTAAACCACAGTGCAACCGTACACTACCTTTGTAATGTGCTGCAAAGCATACTACAAATTAATATTAACTTAAAAACTTTAAAATATGTTACGTTGGACAATCACTTTTGTTATTATAGCTATTATAGCTGCTTTTTTAGGATTTTCGGGAATTGCCGGGGCAGCTGCCGGATTTGCAAAAATTTTATTTTTCATATTTCTAATTCTATTCGTTATATCATTACTAACAGGAAGAAGAAGAGTATAGAAACTTATAACTTCCATTATCATAAAAAAACTCTGAATCTGTCAGAGTTTTTTTATGCCCAAACTTTTACAAATTTGAAATGAGCAAAGATCCAAATCAAATGAGCTAAAAACCCCTTAATAGCCAATGTACCTTTGTAGTGTAAATAGATTAGTAACCTTTAAAACAATATAATTATGAATTATTTGAATATATCTAAAGAACATACTTTACCCGTTGCTAAAGAGTTAAATCAATTATTAGCAGATTACCATATATACTACCAAAAACTTAGAAATTTCCATTGGAATATAGTTGGTAAAAACTTCTTTGAATTACACGGAAAGTTTGAAGAAATGTATATAGATGCCAGAGTTAAAATAGATGAAATTGCAGAGCGTATTTTAACCTTACAATATCACCCAATTAGTAGATATAGTAAGTATTTAAAAATGGCTTCTATTTCTGAAGAAACGCCTTTTCAAACAGATACAGATATGGTATATATTTTATTAAATGACCATAAAATACTTTTATCACAAATGAAAAATGTTATTAAAAAAGCGGAAGAGGCGGAAGATGAAGGTACCATTGATATGATTGGTGGATACGTAAAACAATTAGAGAAAGTAAGTTGGATGCTAAATGCATGGTCTAAAAGTACAGTTGAGCAGCTTAATGACGAGCTTATATTATCATAAAATAGTGAGCTATGAATATTGTATATGAATACGTAAACGTAAGCCAAAGTGATCGTTTAGAAAGTCTGCTAAAGGAACTCTTAGATAAATTAGAAAAACAATACCCGTTTATTATAAGAAGTGATGTTTTTCTGAAGTTGGATAATGACGAGCAGAAAAGAAATCACTGTGGTATTAGATTGAGTTTAAAAGGTCCAAGAATATACGCTTCTTCTAATGAAACAAGTTTTGAAGAAGCTATTAGAGAAACAATTAACGATTTGAAAGATCAGCTCGAAAGGCGAAAATCACAAATGATTTCTCATTAAAATATAAATAAATGAATTTTCAAGACACCTTACAAAAATTAAAAGAATCATTGCAAACTCATTGGAATGAACTAATAGAGCAAACTCCTAGAATATTAGTAGCAATACTAATTGTTGCTATAGGCTTTTTATTATCAGATTTCATTGCCAGATTTTTTAGAAAAACCATTTCTGCCAGAACTCAAGATCCTTTAATGACTAATTTTTTAACTAAATCTATAAAATTAGGATTGGTAGTAATTGTTATAATGTTTGCCTTAAAAATGGCAGGATTAGGAGGCATAGCTACAGGATTATTAACAGCGGCAGGTGCTTCTGCAGTTATTATAGGTTTTGCTTTTAAAGATGTTGGAGAAAATTTTATATCGGGTGTTATACTATCATTCAATAAACCTTTTCATGTAGATGATACAGTTATGATTGGTGAAATTTTTGGAAAAGTAAAAACCATGGAATTTCGATATACAAAACTAAAAACGTTTGATGGTAGAGATGTATATATACCCAATAGTGATATAATTAAAAAAGCAGTTTTTAATTATACAGAAGACGGCTTTTACAGATCGGATTTTATTGTAGGAATTGACTATGAAGATGATATAAATCTAGCTAAAAAAGTAATTATTGATGCTGTTGTAAAAACAAAAGGAGTAATTGATACTGACGAACATCAATGTTTTGTTACTGTTGATTCTCTTGGAGTTAGTACTGTAAACCTTAAAGTATTGTTTTGGACCAAAACAAAAGAGTATAAACGAGGTGCTTTAGAAGTAAAAAGTGATGTAATTAGAAACGTTAAAAATACAATTGTAGACAACGGTTTAAATATGCCGGCAGATATTAAGGAAATTAAATTATATGGTTCACAAGATAGCATACCAATTTCTTTAAAAAAAGCATAATACATCCCACTAAAAAGCGAATAAAATTAAATAAGAATTCAATCTTCTGTTAGTTACGACAAACAGAAGTATCAATAATAAGATAACATATGAAACTTTTATATATCAAAAGAAAAACAAGGACAGAAAAAAGATTTTCACCCCCGATGGGAAGGCTTATAACGAAAGTCACCTATATAAAAAAATACTTTCTGGGCCTTCCCTTAAAAACACTCCATAAATATAGAGAAACCTATTATGGAGAAATTAAAAATTGTGACGACTGTCATTTGTATGTTTAGTTTAAAAAAGCCGGAAACTTTATAAAGTTTCCGGCTTTTTGTTACTTTTTATATCGTAGTTTTCCTGTTTCAATGCTTATGGCTGTTTTAGCTAGCATTGTAAAAATAAGTGCACCTAAGGCCCAAATACCCAAGGTAACACCTATTTCAATACCTGTTGGCGTATATTCCGCAATTTTCCCGTAAGGCCCCGGAATAAATCCCGGAACAATTAAGCCGAAACCTTTTTCTATCCAAATAGCAATAAACAAAATACTACAAGCAAAAAATAGCACCTTAAAATTATTACGAAGCTTATGAAAAGTGAGCAATACCGTAGCTAAAACATTTAATGAAATAGCCGTCCAAATCCATGGTAACAACGCTGTTTTTCCATCTAAACCGAAAAATAAATAATAAGCACTCTCACTATGGTGTGTTGGAGCGTAAAATTCTTTAAACAATTCAGAAACTAACATTATAATATTTATTTGAGCAGCGACAGTAACTACCATCGCTATTTTCTTGATAGTCTTATCTTCAATTTTAAATGCTGTAAAGGTTCTAATGATTGCTAAAACTAAAATAATTAAAGCTGGACCAGCTGCAAATGCAGAGGCTAAAAATCTTGGTCCTAATAAAGCATTGTTCCAAAAAGGACGTGCTTGTAAACCTTGATAAAGAAATGCTGTAACTAAGTGAATTCCTACCGCCCAAAAAACAGACAATATAACTCCCGGTACATACACATTAGCTTTTGCTTCTTTTCCTTGGTAATGTCTGAACAGAATGTAAAACGGAATGGTAATATTTAAAAATAAATACCCATTTAATACAATTACATCCCATGTTAACATGGAGTTAGGAAAATTGAAAACGCCTATCCCGGGTATCATATGCCATAAAACAGAAGGCCCTCCCATGTCTGCTATTACAAAAGCCAAACACATAATAAGTGCTGCTACCGCTAAGCCCTCACCTATCAATACAGCTTGTTTAAAGTCTATATCTTTTAAGACATAGGTTGGCATTACCAACATAACTGCTGCTGCTGCCACTCCTACTAAAAATGTAAAATTAGAAATGTATAACCCCCAGCTCACCCTATCAGTCATTCCGGTAACACTTAATCCGTGTTCTAACTGTATGGAATAACAATACATCCCTATTAACATTACCAATGTTAAAAAAGCCATCCATACATGGTATGTTTTAGACCCTTTTGTAATAACATCTACACTATCTTTTACTAAGCTACCAAAAACTTTAAGTTGTTTCATGTGTCATTTTATTTTTTAATCCATGAAGTACCAAAACTTAGGTTCAGTACCTAAATCTTCTTTTAATCTGAATACTTTTTTGTTTTCCAATACCCAGCGAATGGTGCTATTTGGGTCTAATAAATTTCCAAAAATACGTGCACCGGTAGGGCATGCTTCAACACAAGCCGGATTTTTACCTGCTCTGGAGCGTTGTACACAAAATGTACATTTTTCCATAACTCCTTTTTTACGCATTCTGTTACCTAGGTAATGTTGATTGTGATTAATTTCTTCTTCAGGTACTTCCGGTTTGCTCCAATTAAATCGTCTTCCGTCGTACGGACAAGCAGCCATGCAGTAACGACAACCTACACACCAGTCATAATCAACAACCACCAATCCGTCTTCTTCTCTCCAAGTAGCTTGTACAGGACATACTTCTACACATGGAGGGTTATCACAATGAAAACATTGAGTTCCCATGTAAAAATGTCCTTCAGCAGGTACTTCATGATAGTAATTATCATCGGCTTCATTAAAATTAAAACCTTTACCGTCTTTCATTTCATGAATACGGATGTATTGCATTTGCGAGTTTCTATCTTGGTTATTTTCTTTAACACAAGCACTTACACAATCCATATACCCTTGGCATTTAGAAATATTAAATGCATAACCAAACAATACGCTTTCTTCTGCATTTTTAGAAGACATATTCAGCGTTTTTCCGGTACGCAATTGATATGAACGCACTAAACGATTTACCGTAGCTTTTTTTTCTTCATCGGTCATTAATTTATAATTCCCTTTAAACTGCTCTTCCCAATCAATTTGTGCCTTTTCTTTAGTATCATCACCGCTGGTTAAACTACAAGAAGTAGATACAGCGCCTGCACCTATTAATAAACTTGCTGTTAACTTTTTAAAAGCAGATCTTCGGCTCATGGTAACATCAAAAACCTGATCAAAACCATCTTTATGTTTCTCTTCTCCAATAGAGGCTTCTACTGCTTTTTCAAAAAATTCAGCTTCGCTCAATTCTTCTTTATGGGTGCCACACCCTCCTGAAGTTTTACCACAGCCACAAGAATCTGAAATGTTTTTATTCTTACTCTTAAGGCTTAAGGAAAACCATTTTTTACTCGTATTACTCATGCCTATTTATTTTCGTTCTTTTATTTTTTGCGTATTAAATCGTGCCGGCCATCTCGTATCAAATGACGGAGCATGTGGATTATGACAATTTACACAGGTCATAGAAGCTCTTGGAGGTGCCCATCCACCAATACGTTTTCCATGTGCTCCACCGGTCCAGTCTTTATATTGTTTTTGATGGCATTGACTACATAATTTGTAACTATTATTAAAATCAATAGGATTTCCTGTTAAACTCTTTAAAGCATCAGGATTATCGCCATTATGGCACGTTACACAGTTCATCGTACCCAAATCAGCATGATTTAATTTAATATTCCAATGTGCTTTTTTAGTAGAATCCTTGCTCTGCATTTGGTGCATAGGCTTGGTATGGCATTCTGTACAAGCAAACGATTTGAGTTCTCCTTTTCTTTCAGGAATTAAAAAAGTATGTCCATTTTCAATAACCTCTATAGTTTCTATTCCTTCTAAATATTTTTCTGAAGAAATTGAGGTACCGTGATAATTTTTACTTTTAGCCTCTATTTTATCAGTAATACTGTGATATTCTTCTTTATGCTTACAAGAACTCCATAAAAAACCGATAATTAAGTAACTAATAACTATATGTATATGATAACGATTGTTCATATTAGTTTTGATTTTTTCTTACAAAAACACCTATATCTTCTGTAACTTTATTGTTAGGAACGTGACATTGGCGACAATTCACTCGCTCAGGATGAGATACTCTAATTTCTTTAGGAGCACTAGGTCCGGCATGACAGGCCAAACAATTTTCTCTTAATTGTAATTGATGTGGTATTACAGGCGGACTTCCAGCCAACGCATTATTAACACCTACCAATGGAATAGTTCCTTTTTCAAAATTGGTGGCTTTAAATAATGTTTCTGTGTTTTGAGGTACATGGCATTGGCGGCAATTTACCATTTCCGGATGCGGAGTTACCGGAGCATATGCTTTAAATTTATCTGTATATCCACCATTTTCATGACACTTTAAACAGCTATTCCCTCCCATATTACGCTCACTTTCTACTTCATGCGGAATGCTTGGCGGAGCTCCGTAAAAAGCTCTGTTATTATAATAACTTTTTATACTTCTCTGGTGATTTTCATCCACTGGCATATTTGCATACTCTAAAGCAAATTCAGATCGCTGAAACACTCCTGTTTCTGAAGGTATTATAGGAATAGGTCTGTTATTTTCTATAGGAATATATGCTTCTTCCTGTCCTTGATAATAACTATAATTCCATAGAGTAATAAAAGCAATAAATAAAATAATAAAGAGCGATATGATGCCTAAACGTTTTCTCATACTATTATGCTTTTTCTATTTTAACAGCACACTTCTTATAATCCGGTTCTTTTGAAATAGGACAAAATGAATCTAATGTAATATCATTAATCAGCATATTTTCATCAAAAAACGGCACAAATACTTGCATTGGGGCCGGAACACCTCTTTGATTTACAGAAGCCGGTAATACTATTTCACCGCGTCTGGTAGTTAATTTCACCTTATCTCCTGTTTTTATTTGCATTCGTTTTGCATCCTCCGGATTCAACTCTACATAACTGTGAGGCATGGCTTTGTGTAATACAGGAATACGACGTGTCATAGATCCTGTATGCCAATGTTCAACTACCCTACCCGTATTTAACCAATATGGATATTCAGCATCCGGTTCTTCTGCCGCTGGTTCATAAGGACGTTGCCAAATTACAGCCTTTCCGTCTGGTTTTCCGTAAAAATGAAAGTCTTCTCCATTACTACATGCCGGGTCATATTTGGCATTAAAACGCCATTGTGTTGATTTTCCTTCCACATAAGGCCACATCATTCCCGGATTTTCCTTTAATACTTCTAAAGGTGCCATATTATGCTTTTTATTATCGTGATGTTTACGATATTCAGCATAAATCTCTTCTATATGAGTGGCTTCATCATAATAGAATTGTTTTTCATATCCTAATCGCTTAGCTACTTCTACCAACTGCCAGGTATCACTCATCGCTTCCCCGGGTGGCTGTACCATTTGCTCAAAATACTGTGTTCTACGCTCAGAATTTCCGTACATTCCCTCGCGTTCAATCCACATAGCAGAAGGTAGAATTACATCTGCAATGTCTGTTGTTGGCGTCGGATAAATGTCTGAAACTACAATAAATCGTCCTTCTTTTTTAGCACCATCTCTATAACGCTTTAATTTAGGCATGGTTACCATCGGATTCGTTACTTGAATCCACATAAAACGAATGTCTCCTCTGTCCAAAGCTCTAAACATTTCTACGGTATGATAGGTAGGTTTAGGGTCTATATTTTCAACAGGAACATTCCATATTTTAGCAGCAAATTCGCGATGTTCTTTATTCATCACCACGCCGTGCGGTAATTTATGTGTTAACGTACCTACTTCTCTAACGGTACCACAAGCTGAAGGTTGACCGGTTAAAGAGAACGGACTATTTCCCGGAGAGGAGATTTTACCGGTTAGCAGGTGAATATTATACACTAGGTTATTAATCCATGTTCCTCGGGTATGTTGGTTCATTCCCATACACCAAAGCGACATTACTTTCTTATTAGGATCTCCATAATAAGCAGCCATGTATTTAATATCTTTAGCAGAAACTCCTGATATTTTCTCCACTTTTTCAGGGGTATAGTCTTCTAAGAACTTTTTATACTCTTCAAAACTTATTTTTTCCGGTTTATCCGTAAACTTATAATTATCTTCCAAACCGTACCCCATATTGGTCAAGCCTTTACTAAAGTTACAGTGCTTTTCCACAAAAGCGGTATTTACCCAACCGTTCTGTATAATTTCATAGCAAATTGCATTGGCTACTGCCAAATCTGTTTGAGGTAAAAATAAAATTGATTTATCTGCTGCCATACTTGTACGTGTGGTGCGCGTAGCAAAATCAATAATTTTTACGCCTCTCTTTAAACGTTGATCTAATAATCTTGAGAATAATACCGGATGCATTTCTGCCATATTATTACCCCATAAGACAAAAACGTCGGCATGATCAATATCTTCATAACACCCCATAGGCTCATCAATACCAAAAGAGGTCATAAAACCGGTTACAGCACTCGCCATGCATAAGCGTGCATTAGCCTCTACATTATTCGTACCTATACAGCCTTTAAATAGTTTTGACGCTACATAACCATCCGGAATTGTCCATTGCCCCGATCCGTAAATTGAAACGGCATCTTTTCCATGTTCTTTGATGGTTTCTTTCATTTTAGAAGCAATCAAATCCAACGCTTCTTTCATCGTGGTTTCTACATACTTCCCGTTTTTCTTCACTAAAGGCTTTGTCAAACGATCTTTACCATACATAGCCATTACCGAATGGTATCCTTTTACACAACACAAGCCTTTGTTTACAGGCGATTTAGGGTCTCCTTTAACCGCTACGGCTTTACCATTTTCAATACCTACCAATACACCACACCCTACTCCACAAAATCTACAAGGTGCTTTTTTCCAATCTAAATTCCCTCCTTTTGGTAGTTTTTCTTCTTGTTCACCGGCAAACATAATACCCGGAAACATGGTTGCTGCTGCTGTCATTGCAGAAAGCATTGCCATTTTTTTGATAAAGCTTCGTCTGTTTGTTGTTGAAGTATACATAATTTAGTGCTTTTTAGGAGTATTAAATCCAGACACCATTGCTAGTAACTTTAAGCTGCTAATGGCCTCTAATTTTTGTTGTAAAATTTCTTCGTCTTCTTTATTTTCCGTTTCAGTAACAAGTATTAAAACTTCTTTATTTTCTGCAGGAAGCACTTCGCATTCATGCAACTCTGAAATAGCACGTAATAATTCTTCTTTCTTTCCTTCATGTGGATGTGCTAAATAACTTTTTATAGGCATTTGGAAAATAGTTAATTTGATTCTTTAGCAAATTACTAAAAATATAAACTTAATAAACATGACTTTTATCATAAAACACATTAAATCAACCCGTTGTATCTCTTAAGAAATAACGATTTTTAACTATATATTTATTTTTCAGAAGTATATCTAACACCTAAAATCATCATTTTTTAAAACACCACTATGTTATTTATAATCAATTAAAATAAGACTACTTTACATGATAAATATCATACCTAAAGAAAGTTTTGAATCTTATTTTTGAAGTATTAAACCGTATAATTATGACTTATACTATTAAAAGTAGAGTGTGGATAGAGGTAAACAATAAAATGTTTTTAGGAGAAGGCAGAATACAGTTACTTAAAACTATTCAAGAAACCAAATCGTTATCTAAATCAGCAAAAAAAATGGGAATGTCTTATAAAAAAGCTTGGAAATTACTTAATTCTATTAATAAAAATGCTGAAAAACCTGTTGTAATAAGTGTTTCTGGAGGTGCTAACGGAGGTGGTACTGTTGTAACTGCTTATGGTGAAGAACTTATTAGTAAATATGATACTCTTAATAAGAAATGTTGGCAATTTTTAGATAAACAACTAAGTATTTTTTTGACCTCAAATAAAGGATAAAAATATCTTTTTATATTTTATAAAACACAATTGTACATATTCTAAGTAGTAATTATGACGATTATCATATTCTAATTATTAATATAATGTTATTTTTGTTTTTCGTTTAAAAGTTGGATAAGAATGAATCTTAAAGAAGAAATATATAAACTAAAAAAAGAAAAAAACGCTGTTATCTTGGCTCACTATTATCAAGAAGATGCCATTCAAGAAATAGCTGATTATGTTGGAGATAGTTTAGGCTTATCACAAAAAGCAGCTGAAACCGATGCTTCAATAATTGTGTTTGCCGGTGTTCATTTTATGGCTGAAACAGCAAAAATTTTAAACCCGACAAAAAAGGTACTTCTACCCGATTTAAATGCGGGTTGCTCCTTAGCTGAATCTTGTCCGCCGGATGAGTTTGAGAAATTTATTAAAGCACATCCGGATCATACAGTAGTAACCTATGTGAATTGTAGTGCTGAAGTAAAAGCGTTAACAGATATAGTATGTACTTCTTCTAATGCTCTTAAAATTATAGAATCTATCCCGGAAGAAACCCCGATTATATTTGCTCCTGACAGAAACTTAGGAAAATACATTATAAAAGAAACCGGAAGAGATATGTTATTATGGGATGGTAGTTGTGTAGTACATGAAGCTTTTTCTATAGAAAAGCTGTTAGAATTGCATAAACAATATCCAGATCATAAAATTATTGCCCATCCGGAATCGGAAGAACATATATTAAAAACCGCTACCTATATTGGTTCAACTTCAGGTATGATCAATTATGTAAAAGAACATGCCAATGAAAAGTTTATTGTGGCTACTGAGGCAGGTATTTTATATAAAATGCAACAGGAAGTTCCTAATACCGAATTAATTCCTGCTCCGGCTAAAGAAGACAATACGTGTGCTTGTAGTGAGTGTGCTTATATGAAAGTGAATACGCTACAAAAACTATATGATTGCTTAGCTAATGAAGCGCCTTATGTAGAAGTTCCTGAAGACATTCGTAAAAGAGCTTTAGTTCCAATTGAGCGCATGCTTGAACTTTCAAAATAAATGATACATACTAATTATTTAGTAATTGGATCCGGAATTGCAGGTCTTACTTTTGCTGTAAAAATAGCTGAAAAGTTTCCTTCTAAAACGGTTACCATCGTTACAAAAAGTGACGAAAATGAATCGAATACTAAATACGCTCAAGGTGGTGTTGCCGTAGTATTAGATACCAAAGAAGATTCTTTTGAAAAGCATATTCAAGATACCTTAATTGCCGGTGATGGTTTATGTGATTTTTCAGTAGTAGAAATGGTAATTACTGAAGGCCCTAAAAGATTTAGAGAGTTAATTGAATGGGGAGCCAACTTTGATGTTGATGCCTCAGGTAATTTTGATTTGGGAAAAGAAGGTGGCCATTCTGAATACAGAGTTGTACATCATAAAGATATTACGGGATATGAAATTGAAAGGGCGCTGCTACAACGTATACATCAATTAGAAAATATAACATTACTTACCCATCATTTTGCAGTTGATTTAATAACAGAGCATCAATTAAAAATACAACCTAAAGAACAGGTAACTTGTTATGGTGCTTATGTATTAAATGAAAAAAACGGGACTATTTTAACCATAAATGCTGAAAATACCTTACTTGCTTCTGGCGGTATTGGTAGAGTTTACGGACATACAACTAATCCTGTAATTGCTACCGGTGATGGTATTGCCATGGCTTACAGAGCAAAAGCTGCTATTAAAGATATGGAATTTATCCAGTTTCATCCAACAGCATTATATAGCTCTGAAGGAAGTAGTACTTTTTTAATTTCTGAAGCAGTGAGAGGCTTCGGTGCCTATTTACGTGATAAGAAAGGGCATCGTTTTATGCTTGATTATGATGAAAGAGCTGAATTAGCTTCCAGAGATATTGTATCACAGTGTATTGATAAAGAATTAAAGAAATCTGGTGATACGCATGTTTTTTTAGATTGTACACATCTAAATATAGCAGAGTTTATAAAGCACTTTCCTACCATATATGATAAATGTAAAAGTTTACATATAGATATTTCAAAGGATTGGATTCCTGTTGTACCTGCTTGTCATTACCTTTGCGGAGGTATTGTTGTAGATCAACAAGGAAAAACAACAATTAACAATTTGTTTTCTTGTGGAGAAACTTCCAGAACAGGGCTTCATGGTGCTAACAGACTTGCTTCAAACTCTTTATTAGAGGCTTTAGTATATGCTCATAATATTTATAAGCATCTATCTAAAAATAACACAGATTTTTCTCCTATTGAAATTCCTGATTGGGATGATAAAGGAACCACCATAACCGAAGAACATGTATTAATTCAGCATAACTTAAAAGAAGTACAAGCTTTAATGCGAAACTATGTTGGAATTGTAAGAAGTAACAGTCGATTAAAAAAAGCTAATATAAAATTAGATGTTATTTATACTGAGGTTGAAGAATTGTACAAAACCTCTAAATTAAATACCTCTTTATGTGAATTACGTAACATGATTAATGTAGCTCATTTAATTATTAATCAATCTATTGACCGTAAAGAAAATAAAGGAGGTTATTTTAATATTGATAATATACATTAAATATGTTTCTTTTTATAAACAGTTATTCCTAGTATATATCCTACTGAAATAAGCAATAAAAAACTAGCCACTAGCAAAAAATAATTAAAGTTATTTGTTAGTGGTTCATTTTTCATAGTCATAAATCCTTTATAAAATAAAAGTCCTTCAGATATTATAAAACCAATAATAAACATCCATATACCTATTTTAGGAAGTTTTATAAGTTCAAATAATTTTAAAAAAATAAAGATTCCTAAACTAACAACTCCTAAAAAAATCCAGTGCAAATACCCTATAATGAAGCTTATATTACCGGAAATTGTGTCTGAAAAATAAGGAAATACTCCTACTCCTTGAAGAATTAATTTTATGCTGTAAAAAAAAGTGAGTAATACAAAAAATACGTGTAAAGCTCCTAAATAACCTTTAAGCTTCTCATAATACCTTTGTAACTCTTTTAATAAAATTACAAAAGCTAAAAGTTGTAATACTGCTCCTATTCCTGCTATAATATTCATGCTGAGCCCTATTTTCATCCACAATAAAGAAATTGCAAATGTTAATACTACTCCTATATTTAATAACTTGAAAAAGGAATTAAATATAACATTGCTTATATAAATCTTTTGTTGTTCTAATGTATAAAACAACACGCTAAATAAGGCCAAAATAAACCATCCGTTATACTGAAAATGCAAATAAAAATAAATGGCATTTCGATACCATCCTGAGTTTTCTCCTAGGGTATTCATAATGATTCCTAATGACCAAGGACCTAAACTCGATAAGATCATATACACCAAGGCTATTCGATAACATTGATACGCATTCGTTTTTTTAATTGCTACGGGCGTATGTTTAAAAATCAAGAAACTAAATACATACGAAGCTATTAAAAATGCGGTAGAGAAAAATATAGAAAATAAAGCGTATCCTGTTAATGGAAACGTAACCAGCATACCTATAATAGTAATTTGCGTGCTCCAAAAAACAGCTATATAGTTCCGTTTTATTTTCACCTCAGATAAAAACATTGTATACCCTAATACCATTAAACTTGTATATACCCATCCTAATAAAGCAATATGCGAGTGTGTATGTACTAAATAACGATAATTAAAAGGAATCACAATTACAGAAAAGCTACGCAACAATACCCCCAAAACAGCAATCATAAAAAAATAACTTAGGGCTATACTACTTTGCTTTTCTAATAGTTTCATTTTTTAATTTTTAATGTTTTTTGCTTTACCAAAACTAAGATAGTTAGTAAAATCATACTTAAAAAAATAACATAGATAAATTTAGGTACCGGAATTGAATCTCCTGCTGCATAACTATGTAATCCTGACAAATAATAATTTACCCCAAAAGAAGTCATAATGATAGACCAAAAAGCAAACATACTGGCTATGTTTAAGGTTAAAAAATTATTGAGTTTAGGAATAAATCTTAAATGTAATACAATAGCATACACTATAATACTAATAAGTGCCCATGTTTCTTTTGGATCCCATGCCCAATAACGTCCCCAACTTTCATTAGCCCAAACACCTCCTAAAAACGTTCCTACCGAAAGTGTAAACACACCTATGATCATGGAAAGTTCATTAATGTAACTTAATTCTTTAATTTTTAATTGAATAATTTCTTTTGTCTTAGTGGTTTTAAATAACATTAAAAGCAATGCCATAACTCCTAAAACAGCAGATAAAGCCAACGGTGCGTAACTACTTACAATGGTTGCCACATGAATTTTTAACCAATATGATTTTAAAACCGGCATTAAATTGGTTATTTCCGGATTTAGCCAATCTAAGTAACTGACAAATAACAAAGCTCCTGAAAATAATGTTGCCAAAGGCAATGCAAAATCTGACTTACGAAAACTAATTAATCCGCTTAAAAGTAAACACCAAGCTACGAATAATAACATTTCATAACCATTGCTCCATGGTGCATGTTGTGAAATATACCATCGTAACGCCATATTAAATGTAAATAGCAAGAATGAAATCAACGTTAATAACACGCCTATGTTCCATAACATATGTATCCATTTTTTGTTACTAAACATTTTTAAAACAGCCAATACTAATAAGACAAAGCCCAAAGAGAAAAAGACTTGAAATAACCAAAAATTTATATTGGCTTTGTTGTACCAAATTTCAGCTTCTATCCTTTCAGGTGATGGGTTTACGGAAGCTCCTAATATTTCTTGGTATTTTTTAATGTATATTAACTTTTGATAAGCTTCACTATTTTTATGCTGGTTTAAATCGTTAAAGTAACCGGGTAGAATACTTTGGGCAAAACGAGCATCTTCTTCAGTAAAATCATTAAAATGATGTGTGTAACTAAACCATGTATTGTTTTTATCATTTTTATTAGGAAAAATTCGCATATAGTTCCCCGAAAAAACATTGTAAAGAATGTTAAAACGTTCGTCTATATCCAAAACTTCTTTATCAAACTCATTTCGTTCTGATGGTTTCTTTTTATTAGCCGTTTCAACAGCTTCCGAAAGTATATAGTTTCCGTTAACATCTAATAAACTACTAAATGAATATAAACCGTTTTCTCCTTTTTTTACAGTAGCAAGCAACTGTTGCACTTTATCAATATCAATCTTAATTATAGGGAGTTGTTGCCATAATTTAGGAGTTCTATGCATTCCTAAAAACACCTGATTTACATCAAGTTGAATGGTTTTTCCTTTAATAGGATATTTAAAATTAGTTTTTCTTGATATTTTACGAATACATTCTGAAGCTAACGTATTTATCGGCTTTATTCTTCCATCTAAATCCTGAACTAACAATCTTCCGAATAAATCCGACTGTTGCTTGTCTATATTTTGTGAAATGATAAGCTTTTCAATTGAAAACTTAGGAATGCTATCTTTTTGAGTTATACTGTAAGATTCTAGGCTTATTCCAAATAACAGGCATACTAACACGGTAGCTTTTGCACTTACTTTTTTTAATTTTCTTGCAATCGTTTGATAACGGGTACCTTTACCAAAAAAAGTAAAAAACATTCCGAGTCCCATTAATACATATCCTAAATAGGTAATCCATGTTCCTAAAAAATCATGATTTACAGAAAGAACCGTTCCCTTTTCATCAGTATCATAACTCGCTTGAAAAAAACGAAACCCTTTATGATCTAAAACATTATTCATAAAAATTTTATAATCGAATTGCTCTGAGTTGTCTAATACGGTTATTTCACTGGCATACGATGAAGGACTGGATGAACCCGGATATCTTTCTAATTGGAAATCGTTTAATTTAATACTATAAGGAAGTTGTATGGCACCGGCTCCGTATGACAAAACAGCTTGTATTCCATTTTTAAAATCTACCTGATGTTTTAGAGGAAGAAATCCTTCTCTATATAGTAAATTTACCTCTTGCTCTTCTTTACCAACAGTAACCTTTACCATAAGTGCATCATCTAAATTCGCATCATTATCTATGTTATTTTTAGCTGAACTTATTAATGTAAATTTTCCTTTTGAGTTGTATGCAGTAGGTACAAATGAAAAATCTCCGGCTCTGAAAAGCGTTTTAAGTGAAAAACTTTGTAGTGTATCTTTCTTTATTTTCCCGGCTTGTTGACTAGACATCATAAAAAAATCCAAGCCATGAGGTGCCTCTATTTTAAATTGTCCGTCTTCTTCATACAGATTAATAATTCCGTCTTTTCCTGATTCAAAGCCTATCTCATGATGATGATTTCCTATTTTTTCTATTTCTCCTTTTTTTAGATAAATAGTATTTCTTCCCTGCTCATCTGCTACCACCATTTTTAGCAAAGGAGTTCCATGAACAGTATCTGTTACTACTTCGGGAGAAGCGTCTGTTATATAATCTTTAAATAAAACCTGAATCGGTTGATTATCAAAAACTGTAGTTAGGTTGAATTTGTTTTCTTTTAAAGGAGTTATCGCTATTTTTTCTTGAATTGTTTTTCTTTCATTTTCTTTAATAAGAGTTAGTGTTAGCAGTTTTGTATCTGAAATAATAATATTTGAAGCCTCACCTTCACGAATTCTCATAATGCCACTATAAGAGGTATATCGGGTTATGGCTGCTCCTATAATAATGATAATGAAAGCTACATGAAAAAGTAATACTGCCCACTTTTTCTTTGATACTAAGTTGTATTTATAAATATTAAACAAGAAGCTTACAGTTAATCCTGCCATTATTAGCTCAAACCACCAAGCATCGTAAATGGTAGCCCAAGCCACAGCTGTACCATAATCATTTTCAATAAAAGTTGCTACTGCCATTGCTAGTGCAAAAGCCAATAAAAACAACAAAGCTAATGAGGAAGAAGATAGAATTTTATATATTTTTTGCATACACAACCACTTTAAAAAAGCTAATTCTCAAGGAAATATTCCCCCAAAAATTAGCTTACTCTAAACACTTTTACCTTCTATTTAATTTAAAGAAACACTTTTAGAATTGTAATTTTCTTCACGCTTTTTGGCTGCTTCAAGCCATTGGGGTAATACATTTTCTTTAAATGTTTCTTTTTCTTCTATCAATTTATCCATATCTAAACCAATGTATTTTTGTGCTTTTTCTTTGGTAGAAATGTCAGGTATTTCAACCGGTTTATTATGCCCTAATTCAGCCAGTAAGCGTGCTATTTTTACTCTACCTTCCGTCGCTTTATCTAAACCGCTACTTATAACTCTTCCTATTTCTACGGGAGAATGAAAGGAAGCACCATGTGATGCAGCGGCATAATCCCAACGCCACTGAGCATGACGTATATCTGTTAAAATATCTTTCATTTGTTCTTCCGTAGCTCCTAAGTCCCAGCACTTTTTAGCTTCAATATGCATTCTTACTAAAGCATCTTCTAATTTTAATCTGCTTTCTGTTGATTTTTGCTGACGCTCATACACATTAGCTTTTAACTTATCGGCTTCTTCACGGTGACAAACTTGGCATGAATTTGCTACATTATTCATAGGTGATTGAATATGATGATCTGTAAACTTTTGCCCACCTTCACTCTTATACGGCATATGACAATCGGCACAAGAAACGCCTCTATCTGCATGCACGCCCGTTAAATACGTCTCATATCCGGGGTGTTGTGCTTTTAACATAGGCGCCTTACTTAGCTTATGTGTCCAATCTTTAAAATTCATTTCATCATAATACTTTTCCATTGCCTCTACAGACATACCATTTTTCCATGGGAAAGTTAAATACGGTACTCCTTCAGCTCCTTTTTTATTTTTATCAAAATAGTATTCTACGTGGCATTGTGCACACACTAATGAACGCATTTCTTGATGTGTAGCTTTGTTTATATCTTTCCCCATGGCTTCAAAAACTTCAATTAAAGCTGGACGAGTAATGGTTAATTTCATAGTTTTTGCATCATGACAATCGGCACAACCAATAGGATTTACTACTTCTTCTCCTTTATCTGCCCACTTTCCTTTATAAAATTCAGCAATGCCAATTTCATTCATCAACCTTGGTACATCAGGACTTTTACAAGTCCAACAAGTAGCCGGCATAGGTCCGTCTCCTTTTCCTTTAGGACCTCCGGTTCTTAAAGTATTATGGATATCTTCAACTGCATACTGGTGCCCTCTTCCCTGATTATAATCTTTTGAAAACCCATATCCAGCCCAAAGTATTACCAAACGAGAATCTTCTTTTAGCATATCTCTCATTTTAGATCCACCTTGAAAAGATTCAAAATCTCCTTTTTCAGTTTGTAAAAATGATTGGTATTCAGCCGGAAAGTTTTTACCCCATTCTACATTTCTTGGCTCATTTTCATTAATTTCTACCTGAGGTACATATTTATATTTTGCTTCATTTTTCCTGTTTACTATGCTAGAAGCCAATAACCCTAGTAGAAAAACGACTACTACTGTTACTAAAAATAATACCTTGTTTTTCATAATATATTTGTTATTTAAACATACCGGTTAAAACGTTTTGTGTGCTTTAACCTTTTTCTTTTTATTAGTTTTTGTTAGTTTGTATTTTGTACTTGTTTACTTAGCCATTGCGGAATTACCGTTTCAGTGGTATCTGTAGGTATGGGTGCTATGTTATTTCTAATAGTTGAAATACCATGAACAGTACCATGAGGTAATTCTTGGTGACATGACCAGCACTTTCTTTCTGTTCTGTTTTCTTTATGGTTTTCTAACCAACCATCATATTTTATTTGAGTGATTTGCTGAACATGACAACGAATACAATTGTTTTGTACTACTTCTTGCGAGGCTTCTCTCATAAACATTACTTCCGGCTCTGCTCTTGCCGTAAAAACCGATGCATGAAACAATCCGTCTTTGGCTTTAAAAAAATACTTATTTACTACATTATCATGTGGTACATGGCAGTCGTTACAAGAAGCCCATTCTCTATGTGAGCTATGCATCCAACTATTATACATAGGAGTCATTACATGACAGTTTACACATGCTAAAGGATCATCAGACATATAAGAAACTAACGAAGCTTCTTTAGCCATAAAAAAGGCCAATCCTGTTACTATTCCTATAGATATTACAGCAACTTGTCTCCATCTCGACCTTTTACTCGGTAGTATTTTACGCTTTAAATTCAAGTTGTTAGTTTGTTTTATGTGTTAAGCATTATTTGTTTTTCCAAAGCAATAGCTTTAGGATGTAAAATGTTATTTTCTAAATGTACATGCTTATGTAAATCTTGTTCAAATTCTTCCAATTTTGCATACAACGCTTTAAAAGTATTACAAGCACCTTCCGGTGGAGAATAGCTATTGGTTAACTTAGCTATTTGCTTCATAACATTTCCTACATAATCGTGTTCATGTTCCATCATTAATATTGGGTTATTAATGGTTTGAAACGGAGGTGTTACTTTTTTCGTTTTTTCTTTTTTTGCTAACACCAACTGTTTTATAAATGGAAATAATATTTGCTCTTCTTTTTGTAAATGACTTATAAGCTCATTAGCTATTTCATGAAACAATTTGTTTACTTCAACAATTTCCGGATGCTTATCTCCGTGTACTTTGGCTACTTTATTTGCATATTGTGATATAAGAGGTAGATTTTCTTTTATATATAAATGATGAACATTTTCAATATATATCATTAAAAAATCAAGTTCCCATTTGTTATAATCTTCAATAACATCTTTAATTACATCAACACTTGATAGTTCATTTTCAAGAGTCAGGTAATTCACATTGTGCTTCTTACATGCTTTTTCAACTGAAATATTACCTCCACAACAAAAATCAATACCGTATTTTTTAAAAACATGTGCGGTTTTAATATTTTCTGTTACATAACTGGCGACAGTTTTTTCTCTTGAAACTAACATAGCTTATTGGTTTGAAGTAAATAATGTTGGTTTAATTGTTACCATTACCCATCCCCAATTGTTGGTGTTATTATCATTATTTCCCTTTAAAATTTTCATTCCTTCAGATGGGAACATGTGAGAATATCCTGCCTTTACTCCTATTTCTTTGGTAAATTTATACCCGTAAACTATATCTAGTTCTGTTCCTAATTGTTTTGAAACAGTATCATTAATATCTGCAGCTGCTGAGAAATTATGAAGAGTAGCTGAAAGATTTGATTTTGGATTTAATTTAAAACCTGCTTTAGCATAAATATCTAACAAACCAACACTATTTAAATGGTTACCTACGTAGAAATAATCCATCAAACCGTTAAACTTATGGTTGGTTCCATAAAAAGGATTAAATGCATTATTATCACCCGGAGCTGTATTATAACTATTTCCACTTTGTAACTCAACTCCTAAACCAATATTGGTTATTGCTGATAATTTATAGTTACCTTCTAATCCTAATAAATAAGCGTTTAAAGAATTATTAGCTACATCTTTTCCAAATTGATAATATAAATTAGCTATAAAATTTAGTTTATCTTTTTTGGCTTTTAAATGAGTTCCTAAAGTCTGACTGTATTTAAGCCCGCTTGCAGATTGTAATCCGTTATTTAAGAATAAGAAACTCCCTGAAAAATCACTCCAATCTTTATGAAACCATACGTATTGCATTGCTTTATAAGTAGAAGGCGTTGTTAAAGTTGTACCTGTTAATCCTTCTTTTGATTGATTAAAAGCTAATCCTAAATCTACTCTATATCCATCATTCATGTATTTCAATAAGGCCATATCATGGCTACGGGCTTGTTGTGCCCACCCTACATTTCCAAATATTCTGCTATCATCATACACTACTTCTTGACGACCTAATTTTAGTGAAAACTTAGGGTCTAAAAATATTTCTGCCCAAGCTTCATGTATTCCTAATCCATTAGCATCAGCAATATTAAGTTGAGGTACATCACCCCAAACTCTTACGTCTTGAATACTTAAATAAAAATTTAACTTTTCAATAGAATACGTGGTATTTAATCGTGTTCTTTGAGACACAAACATGGCTGCATTTTCATTATCAGCAATTAATGTTTTAAATCCGTGTCTATATTCAGCTCTCGGTCTTATTTCTGCATCTATTTTTAATTGAGCATATGTTAAAGTTGATGCCAGAACTAATAGTAAACTTAAAATTTTAGTTGTTTTCATACCTATCTGCGTTTTTAACATTTTTCAACAAATCTCTATATAAACATCTCTAAAAAATATGATAAAAATCATAATCAGATTTTTTAGTTAGAAATAATTTTGAGCACATATTTTTTAAAGTACACTTATTTTAGTATACATTTTTATTTATATACTTTTGCGCCATGGAAAAATTAAAACAACGTTGGGGTATAGATAGTAATTGGGATGTTATAGCTATCTTTATTGTTTTTGCTATAAACGGTTCTTTTGCTGCATGGGTAGCTAAGCCGGTTACCTCTTTTTTAGGATTAACTTCTGATGCAGTTTCTCCATGGGTATATTGGCCTCTTCGTATTTTGTTAATCTTTCCTATTTACCAAACTACCTTACCTTTGCTTGGTTGGATATTTGGTCAGTTTAAGTTTTTTTGGGAGTTTGAAAAGAAATTTTTAAGCAGACTTGGTTTAGGTTTTCTATTTAAAAAATAGTATTTATAATTTATTTTCTGTCTTTGTTAGTTCATAGATTGGTATTGGTAAATCTACTCCTTCTGCAATAAAACGTTTATGTACAGCTTCTTTTAAGGCACATTTTGTTTTAAATTCTAAAAACGGTTCACTTAACCAAACGTAGGCTCTAATATGAATGTGATCTGTAAACACATCAATTACTCTCACATCTACCGGATTGATACCTGCTAAAACATCTTCAGGTGTTCTATTGTCAATTACCTTAGGTAATTTAACTGCTTCTTCTTGAATTATTCTTCTAGCTAAATCAATATCAGCTTTTAAACCTATTTTAAAATTATTGAAACTTAGTACATGAGAATCTTCTATTGTATGATTTAAGATAGAGTCGGTACTAATTACGGAGTTTGGAATTATTAATCGCTTGTTTTCAAAATTATTAATTACTGTATGGCGTAGTGTAATATCTTCAACAATTCCTACACGTGTTTCATCTAGTTTAATATAATCACCTACTCTAAATGGTTTAAAAACGACAATAAATACTCCGGCTATTAAATTAGATAGCGCTGCTTGTGCAGCAAAACCTATAATTGCTGCTATTATACCTGCTCCGGAGAATATAAATGTTGCTTTATTTCTAAATAATGGTACAGTTAAAATGATGTAAATGAAACCGATAATTCCTATAAAAAATTTGACAGAATTTCTAAAAAACTGAATGCTCGTTCCTCCAAATCTATCTTTTTTACGGTGCTTAATCAGTAATAAAATAACATATCTAATAATTCTGGAAATAACCCAACAAACAAATATAACTACTAAAATGTAGCCTAAAACACCAAAAAAAGTAGTTAAATCAAATTTATATTTTGTGAGTAAATCTTTCATTATTTTGAAAGGTTAAACGCCTTTGTTGCATGAATTGTTGTTGTATCAAACACCGGAATAGACACATCATGTTGTTTTATCAGTAATGGTATTTCAGTACATCCTAAAATTATGCCTTCTGCTCCTTTAGTTTTTAATGTATTGATTATATCAATATATTTCTGTTTAGAACTTTCATATAAAATTCCTTTTGCTAATTCTTCATAAATTATAGTATGAATAATTTCTCTGTCTTGTTGCTCAGGAATCATAGTTTCTATACCATAGTTTGTCAAAATATTTGCATAAAATGGTTTTTCCATGGTATATTTGGTTCCTAATAAAGCTACTTTTTTCAAGTTTTGTGCTACAATGGCCTCTGCTGTAGCTTCAGCAATATGAATTATAGGAATAGTAACCTGTTTTTTTACTGCCTCAATAGTTAAATGCATCGTATTTGCACAAATTAATACACATGAAGCGCCTCCGTTTTCGAGGTTTTTAGCAGCATTTCCCATTATTTGATTTAGATCTTCCCATTTATCTTGTACTTGCAGATTAGAAATTTCTCCAAAATCAACTGAGTTTATTAAAACTCTGGCAGAATGTTTGTCTCCGTATGTTTCTTTCGCCAGGTTGTTTAAAACTTGGTAATACATAATTGTCGACTCGGGCGACATACCTCCTATTAATCCTATTACTTTCATCTGTTCTTTTTATTATTTTTATAACTATCAGATGTAATCATTTAAAATAATGATGTTTGCGTATCATCATCCTCAGCACTTTTCTTTTTCTTTTGTAGTGCTCTTTCTAAGGCTTTTTTAGCTTTATCTTCTTTAGTTTCTTCAAATTCTTTAGTACTTGATTCTTCTACTTCTAAAGGTAAAATATCTTCCGCTATTTCTTCTTCTTCATTTACCTCTATATCTTCAACTTTTTCTTCTTCAGGTTCTTCATATGGCAACGAATCTAGTAAGTTAACGGTTCTTATTTTTTCTGTTGTTAACTGATTTCCTAAAGCTTTGATTCCTTTTACTGCTATAAATTCTTCAAAATTTACCTCAATACTTTCTAAAGATCGTTTAGAAAACACTACTTCTGCCATAGGACGATAATCAGTAGTTATGATTTCTAATTTTGATTTTTCATGCTCAGATATAAATAGTTCCTCTTTGTCAGGAGATTCTATTAAGAAACGCTTTACAAAGTAACGTTCTTTATTTCCGTCAAAATAGATTGCTGAAATAGGTTTTTTAGGCTTCCATTTTTCCAAAACAATCATATCATCATCAAAGTGCATTGCTAAATCAGGAGTTACCGCCTTTATTTTTCCGTTTTGAGTTGCTATAAGGATTTTATCTTCTGCTTTAAATTCTCCCAATAACTCTCCTCTTTCATCAACATTTAAACGCTGAACAGTATCATCAAACCAAATTTTACGAGGTTTTAAGGTTGAAACACCTGCTGATTTAAACTCTATTTTTTTAATAGCATATTTTGTAACCTGATTTCCTCTGGCTGTTCTGCTTTTTATAGCTAAATCTGCAAAATCTATATCCCATTTTAATTTTTTTATACTTCCAACAGCGCGTAACAATATAGTTACTACTTCTGCTTCTCCATTAGGGTTTGCTGAAAAGTATAATATTTTTGATCCTTTACTACCATTAGTTAAGTCATATTCTTTGTCTCTTGTAGTACCGGTTACGGTAAAACGCTTCATATAGCTGGCTCCTTTAGCACCATCTCTGTATATCATATTATATACAGTGCGTTTATCTTTTTTCTTAAACACGGCTACATGAATAACGCCCTTACCCACAAAGGTTTTAGCTGCTACTTTAGTTACCAACATGCTACCATCTTCTTTAAAAACAATAACATCATCAATATCTGCACAATCAGAGATATACTCATCTTTTTTTAGCGAGGTTCCTATAAAACCTTCTTCTCTATTTACATAGAGCTTGGCATTACGCATTACAACTTTAGTGGCAACTATATCATCAAAAATTCTGATTTCTGTTTTTCTTTCTTTTCCTTTACCGTATTTTTCTTTTAACTCTTTAAAATAATCAATAGCAAAATCAATTAAATGATCTAAATGATGTTTTACTTCTGTTATTTTTTCTTCTAAACTTTCAATAAATAATTTAGCTTTATCTATATCAAACTTAGAAATTCTTTTAATTCTGATTTCTGTCAGTCTAACAATATCTTCTTCAGTAACTTCTCTTCTTAAATGCTCTGTATGTGGTTTTAACCCTTTGTCAATGGCTTCTATAACACCTTCCCATGTTTCTTGTTCTTCAATATCACGGTAAATTCTGTTTTCAATAAAAATTCGTTCTAAAGAAGCAAAATGCCATTGTTCTTCTAGTTCATGTAACTGTATTTCCAGTTCTTTTTTTAACAAATCAACCGTAAATTCTGTTGATTTCTTAAGCACTTCCGTTACTCCCAAAAAAACAGGTTTATTATTTTCAATAATACATCCTAATGGTGAAATTGAATTTTCACAACTGGTAAATGCGTATAATGCATCTATGGTTTTATCAGGAGAAACATTAGGTGGTAGGTGTATTACTATTTCTACTTCAGCAGCAGTATTATCTTCAATACGTTTTATTTTAATAGTTCCTTTTTCGTTTGCTTTTAAAATACTTTCAATTAAAGTAGTAGTGGTAGTTCCAAAAGGAATTTCTGTAATTACCAACGTTTTTTTATCAAATTGAGAAATTTTAGCTCTTACTCTAACTCTTCCTCCTCTTTTTCCATCATTATATCCTGTAAAATCAGCTATTCCTCCTGTTAAAAAATCGGGTAAAATAGTAAAGCTTTTTCCTCTTAAATATTTTATAGAAGCATCTATAAGTTCATTAAAATTATGAGGTAATATTTTAGTTGACAATCCTACTGCAATCCCTTCTGCTCCTTGCGCAAGTAACAATGGAAACTTTACCGGTAAATTAATCGGTTCTTTTTTTCTACCGTCATATGATAATTGCCATTCCGTAGTTTTAGGATTGAAAACAACATCTAAGGCAAATTTTGACAAACGTGCTTCAATATAACGCGATGCTGCTGCTCGGTCTCCGGTAAAAATATTCCCCCAGTTTCCTTGCATATCAATCAGCAATTCTTTTTGCCCCATTTGTACCATAGCATCTGCAATAGAAGCATCTCCATGCGGGTGATACTGCATGGTATGCCCTACAATATTAGCTACCTTATTATAACGTCCATCATCTAAATCTTTCATAGAATGCATAATACGCCTTTGTACCGGTTTAAAACCATCTTCAATAGACGGCACAGCACGTTCTAATATTACATAAGAAGCATAATCCAAAAACCATTCTTTGTACATACCTGTAACCTTGGTAATGGTTTCTGTATTTTCTGTAGAAGGATTTAATTCTTCGTCGTGTTCGTAATTATTATTTTCTTCGCTCATAATTTAAGGTTAGGTATATTTTAAGGGATTAATCTCCTCCACATCCGCCACAGCTACTACATGAACTACATGAGCTGCAAGAGCTACATGAACTGCAACCGTCAGATGAACCGAAATTGTTACTAAAAAAAGAGTCTTTTTTTTCAAGTAAACTATTGCTTGTTAACAAGGTAATTAACCCTGCATATAAAATAATATTTTCATTATTGACAACATTATCTAAATAGCTGTCTTTTATAATATTGTTATTCTCTTTTATGTAATTTTTAAAGATGTTCTTTCTCTTCTTAAAATAAACGTTATAAAGATATACTCCAACTAATATAGTAGATACAATAACAAAAATCATCAAATTACCGGTTGGTTTGTTTCTCATTGATCCAAGAACTAACCTTGATATGATAAATGAATAAAACAAAAAGAGTGCTCCTCCAACAACTAAATTACTTTTAACAAACTCATTTGTTTTTTCGATTTTGGCATTTACAAGTTCGCTTAATCTTTCAAGTTTTACAAACAGAGGTTTGGTAATTAAAGTCGATATAAATTCTGTAATATCTGCTGTGTTATTATCTTTTAAAGAGTTTACTATTACTCTATCAATTATATTAGTACTTGTAAACTGTTCATCCAATACTTTCAACTCATTTTTATTACTTTCAGAAACATCTATTACAGCATTTTTGAAGTACTTATCGAGCTTATAAAAAATCAAACTCTTTATATTTCTCTCTGATATTACTATCATTTCCTCATTAGTAAACTTCTGATAATATGACTCCTTAGAAATTCTCTTTTTAAGTTGTTTAAACATTGAATTTGTAAAAAATTCAATCACTAATAAAGACACTACTAAAAATGCAAAAGCTATATAGAAAAATAACGGATTTCCAATTTTTAGCAATATAGGTCTCCATATAAAAAACATCGGAATACATAAGATAATACCAAGAGAAAAAAACTTTGAAAAATCTAAGTCAAAATATTTTTTTTTCTCTGATTCTATATTGATTGATTGCTCAAAAGACTTTACTGTCCAAATTATTTCGTTCTTATCTCCAAAATATTCTTTATACTTTTCTTTCGTATAATCTACAGCTACCAACAACAATTCTTTTTGTTCTTTTTTTCCTGTAGATGGTATGTGCTTAATATTTTTGCCTAAAACATTACAAAATTTAGAATACGATTCTGAAAACGTTAAATGTAAATGCCATACTATATCAATAATATGAGAAGGAGAAACCATTTGATCACATACGGTTGCCAAAAACATGAACTTTTTATATTCCTCAACAGCATCGTTAGTAAATTGTTCAGACCAATTATTTTCATATGATAATTTTACAAGAAATCCATACTCTTCATCATGGCTTTCAAACTCAAAATCATCTATATTCTTCCAAAGATTCTCCTCTTCAAATGTCATTAAATGCTCAATTTTTTATGGTTTCTCTTCCAATAAATCTAACTCAACCTTTAAGTTACCGATAATAAACTTTTGTCTGTCCGGTGTATTTTTTCCCATATAAAACTCTAACATTTGTTCTATAGACATTTCTTTATCTAACATTACAGGATCTAAACGAATATCATCTCCTATAAAATGTACAAACTCGTTAGGAGAAATTTCTCCTAATCCTTTAAATCGGGTTATTTCCGGTTTTCCTTTTAGTTTATGTATCGCTTGTTGTTTTTCTTCTTCTGAATAACAGTATATGGTTTCTTTTTTATTACGAACTCTAAATAATGGCGTTTCTAAAATATATAAATGTCCTTCTTTTATAATTTCAGGAAAAAACTGTAAAAAGAACGTGATTAATAACAAGCGAATATGCATTCCGTCAACATCGGCATCGGTAGCTATTACAATATTATTGTAACGTAATCCTTCCATACCGTCTTCTATGTTTAAAGCTGCTTGTAATAAGTTAAACTCTTCATTTTCATATACTATCTTTTTAGACAGTCCGTAGGAGTTTAAAGGTTTTCCTTTTAAACTGAATACTGCTTGTGTATTTACATTTCTAGACTTTGTTATAGAACCACTTGCAGAGTCTCCCTCCGTTATAAATAAAGTAGTATCTAAATATCCTTCTTTTTTAGTCTCATCAAAATGAATACGGCAATCACGTAATTTTTTGTTATGTACACTGGCTTTTTTAGCTCTTTCTCTTGCTAATTTTCTAATTCCGGAAAGTTCTTTTCGTTCTTTTTCAGCTTGTAATATTTTTCTGAGTAATTGGTCTGCTACTACCGTATTTTTGTGCAGATAATTATCTAATTTATTTTTTACAAAATCATTAATATATGTTCTTACGGTAGGTAATTCTCCTCCCATTTCTGTAGAACCTAATTTAGTTTTTGTTTGACTTTCAAAAACCGGTTCCATTACTTTTACAGAAATAGCTCCTATGATAGATTTTCTTACATCAGAGGCTTCAAAATTTTTATTGTAAAATTCTCTGACTGTTTTTACCACCGCTTCTCTAAATGCAGCTAAGTGAGTACCTCCTTGCGTAGTATTTTGCCCGTTTACAAACGAGTAATATTCTTCAGAATATTGAGTTTTACTATGTGTCATAGCTATTTCAATATCGTCTCCTCGTAAGTGGATTATCGGATACAACATATCATCTAAGTTGTTGTTATCCTCTAATAAATCTTTTAAGCCGTTTTCTGAATAAAATTTTTCTCCGTTAAAAACTATGGTTAACCCAGGATTTAAGTACACATAGTTTTTAAGTAACTTAATTATGTATTCCGGACGGTATTTATAGTTTTTAAAAATACTTTCATCAGCAATAAACGAAACTTTAGTTCCTTTTCTTCTCGAAGTTTCTTCTAAAAAATCTTGCCCTATTAACTCTCCTTTTTCAAATTCAGCCGATGCTGATTTACCGTCACGTGTTGATTCTACTTTAAAATAGGTAGATAAAGCGTTTACGGCTTTAGTACCTACTCCGTTTAATCCTACCGATTTTTTAAAGGCTTTAGAATCATATTTTCCTCCGGTATTCATTTTAGACACTACGTCAACCACTTTCCCTAAAGGAATTCCACGCCCAAAATCACGAACGCTAACTTTATTTCCTTGTACAGAAACTTCAATAGTTTTTCCTCCTCCCATGACAAACTCATCTATTGAGTTGTCTAATACTTCTTTTACAAGTATATATATACCATCATCAGGTGATGAACCATCTCCCAATTTTCCTATATACATCCCCGGACGCATCCTAATATGTTCTTTCCAGTCGAGCGATCGTATATTATCTTCGGTATATTGTGTTTCCTGAGCCATAAAAAATATTGAAATTCTTGAATGAACCGCTAATATAATATATACGTTTATTTTTTAACGAATTCAAAGGCATAAAGTAATTAACAAACAAGCGTCAATGTTGTTAAGAACACATTGACGCTTGCTACTTTTAACTTAAAAATTTGTATAGCAATATTTTACCTTATTCTGACCAATAGCTTAAGGTTACAATAATATAACCGTCTTGTTGCACTAAATCTGACGACAAGGTTACTACTTTACTACCGGTACCATCAAAGTACCCGTCAAATCCATCAAAACGATAGGTTGCTTCCGGCAACGCTAAAAACTCATTAATAGGATCTCCTTGTCTTTCTTGAGTATAGTAATGCTGATTTGTTGCTACATTTGTAGCTGCATAACCATGAATTGTATCTGCAGAAACAGGGGCTCCTGTTCTTTCATCAACAAGTTGAATTCTTACTTTAAAAATTTCAGGAACAGCTTTTAAATTTGTTGCTTCAATTTGCATATCTTCTGTAAAGCCTATTATAGCATTTAAGCTATTTCTTAATAAAGTATTTAACCTTGTTACCTCTTCATTGTTTTGGCTATTAATTGCAGTAACAAGTGCTTGCGAATTGTTATTAATTTGATAACTCGCACTTTGAATTTCCTGACCTAAGTCTTCAACATTGGCTACATCAATACTTGGGTTTAACGATTCTGCTTCGTATACTGCACTATAAGCTTTATTAGTATACTCTTCAATTGTTTGTAGCTCTTGTTTTATTTGAAGCAAAAAAGCTTCTGTATTAGGTGTTGGATCATTCATTACTAAATAATCTACTACTAATGTTTTTACCGTAGTTTTAGCTTGTTCTGCTGTATTTTTTATTGTTTCTGCAGAAGAAATAACATTGTCTAATGCTGTTTCTGTTGTTTGTTGAGCTGCTACTTGAAAGCTTGAAAATACTGTCATGGCTAATACAAGTAACGTTTGGGTAGTTTTTTTCATTTGTTTTATTTTTGGTTAAACTACCGTAAATCTCTCCCTTTTTTACTTAGTTATTCTTAATGTATGTTTATAATTATGTTATAAAAAGGTTTATGAATTTTCGTTTTTTTTAACCTAAATTTAATGAAAGTCCGTTTGTTTATTAGTAAAAAACTTTTTTTAAATCAATCCAAAATCTTTGGTTATTGCTACTAATTGTGTTGGGTTGTTAGCATTAAAGTTTTCTTTTAAAATTTTTAATCTTTTTTCTACAGAACTAATACTACAGGGTTTTACTTTTTGCTCTTTAAATTCTTTACTTATTTCTCTCTGATCTAAACCGTTGGCTAAGTATTTTAATAGCGAAACATCATAATCTGTAATTTCAAAAGTTTCTTTTGTGCGCAATGTATGTGCTAACTTTGAAGTAATAAAAAAACTTCCGTTATACACTAATGAAATTGCTTTTTTCAGTTCTTTTTGTCCATGAATTGATTTCCATACATACGCATTTACCTTAAGTATTTTACATAAATGCTGTATCCTATATGGTTTATCTTCTATAGAAAAAACAATTGTTTTTAAAGAAGGTTGAAGTTCTTTTGCTTCTTTAATTAATTCTTCTCCTGAATGCAATCGTTGAGGATTGGGGTTTTCAACAAAAGATAAATCACTAATTAATAAGTCAAAAGGTTCATTATTTAACCAAGCTTTTTTTAATTTTAAAAAAGCTTCATCACAATATTGAGCATATTCTATTACCGGAATTTGCAAGCCTTCTAACGCTATTTTTATTCCGCTTGACATATAATCTGTATCTTCCGCTATTAACACTTTTTTAAACATAATTACTTTTTAAATTGAAACATAACTTGAAACCCTTTTTGAGCTTCTGAATCAAAAGTAACAGAACCTCCAATCGATTTTATACGGGTTTCCATATTTTGCAATCCGTTTTTTAATTTTAGTGTGTTAATTCCTATCCCGTTATCTTTATAGGTGACGTGTACAGTTCCTTTTTCTATTGAAAAAGAAATAACCACTAAACTGGCATTACTGTACTTTTTCATATTTATTAATAGCTCTTGAAATACTCTGTATATTACTATTTGCTTATCTCTTGAAAATTTATTCAAATCTATTTCAGAAATTCCTTTACTCATAATCCTACATTCATCTGTAGAAAAATCGGCTAATAATTGTTTAAAGAAACTTTCAAACTCTAATCCGGTAAGCACCGGACTATTTTCATGAGAGATATTACGTGTTTGTAAATAAATTTTTTCTAAGCTTTTTAAAAGTGAGTCATCAATACTTTCATTTTGTTGTACTTTATTCATAGCTAAATAAACATCGTTTGCAAGTTCGTCATGTATTTTTTTTGCCAAACGGGTTTCTGTTTTATACACTTCTACCATTTTTTCTTTCTTTGTTTTCTCTCTCTTATAGAAAAAATAAATTAGAAAACTTACAAAAGAAATTCCTACCAAAAAAATCAACTGTTGTTGTTGTCTCTTCTGCTGTTCTAATAATAACTTTTTTCTAGCTAACTCTATTTTTACTGCCGCTAAAGCATTTTCAACTAAAAGTCTTTTTTTCGCCTCTTCTTCATTACTGTATATAGTAGTAGCAAACTGATTCCTTTTTTTATCAGAATTATCAAACACACTATCTCTTAAAAAACTTCTTTCTAAGCTTAACTTTTTTAGATTGGATGAGGGTTCTAAGGCCAAAATTTTGTCTATGGCAAATATTTTATCATTGGGTCTGCTATATTTAACAGCCAAGTCATACATTAAATATGCATAATGTTTGGCTTTTTGTTTATTTCCTTTTTCCTCATAAAAATAGTTTAGATAAGAATAATTTGTAAACAATCCCGGAATGTCTTTTTCTTCTTTTTTAAGTTTCTGCCCTTCTAAAAAATCTGCCTCAGTAACTTGCTCTCCTTTTAATAATTTTGCATACGCATAATTGTCTAGAACCTTTCCTTTTAATCCCTTAGGTATACTATCAAAATATGAGTCTAGTTTTATACTGTCATATATCTGTATAGCTTTACTATAACTTTCACTCGATATTAAATTATTGGCTATGTTATTTTTATAACGAATTATTTTTACAGGGTCTTTAACATTTTTTAGTGCTAGGTTAAACCAACGTACAGCCTCTTTATAATTCTTTTCTAAGTTAGCATTAATCCCCAATGTATTATACATGGATACAGCTATATCAAATTTATCTTTATTACTTCCTAAAAGTCTTAATGCTTGAACAATTGTTGAATCACTCCTATAATACAACTCATTTTCAGATTCTAATTTTCCTAAACTATACATTCTTTTTACAACTTTCAATGTATCTTTAAGTTGTAAGGATAAGTCCTTTGATCTGGATATGTATTTATATGCGCTATCTAACTGACTTATATCATTATACTTATACCCAATTAAATAATATTCTTTTGCTAGTTTCCGTTTGTCTTTTATTGTTTTAATTTCATCTTTTATAAGTTCTATTTCTTTTAAATATTCAATAGTTTTTTCATCTTGTGCACAGGTAAAAGTATACTGTGATAAAAAAAACAATAGGAGGATTACTTTTAATGTTTTCATCCTCCTAAAATATTAAATTCTACAGGTAATAAAAAATCAATTTCCTCCTGAGGTAGTTACATCGTCTTCAGGCTCCGGATCCGGGTCATGGTCGTTTCCTCCGCCATTAGAACCTCCCGTAGTATCTCCATCTGTACTCAAGATTTCTTGTTGTGCCTGTGGTTGCTCTTGTTGATTCGTATCTTCTGATAAATCAGTGCAAGAAGTTATAAGCCCGGTAACAAACAACAAGGCTAAAAAAACTATTTTTTTCATTTTCCTTCATTTAAAATTTTGAGCATTAACATTCCTTTCCAAGCATTTTTGCTCAGTTTTTCAATGCTTGAAAAGCTTAAAATTTTAAAAGAGGCGCGCTTCTCTTTTATGGGAAGTGAAGACTTAAATTCAGCAATTTTTAATAGCTTCCCTTTCTAAAAAAAATGCTGAATTAAAATCTTTTGTGTTTGAATAAACCGAGTTTTTTGTTTTGTTTTCGATTAATTCTACCACAAACATATTACTGGTAACAAGCACTTTATGGAAAATTCATAGAAAAGAATTGGAAAAGATTTTCCATTTTACGGATATCCCTTAAGTTGCTCTTTACCCCCTATTTACTTTTGGCCAAATCAATAAGTAAAACCTACTCTCATGACAAAAGAATTACTAGAACAACTTTATTCAAAACTTAAAAATGAAACTGAAAATGACAGAAAAAACAAAACCGGTTGTTTTGACTTTTTTGAAGAAAAAGTTTTATCGGAACAACGGTATAACAAGTACAAAAACGTAAGTGTTACCTCTAAAACCATGAAGAATTATTATGAAAAACACGTAGAAGGTAGAAATAACAAGTCTAACGAACCTTGTAGTGATTTAAAAAATTTAATAGCTGAATATTTAGGCTATAAGAGTTATTTGGACTTTTGTTATCAAATGGAACAAAAATCCAGAACCAATACCCCTCTTATTGAAAACTCCAAAAAAAAAATCATTAACATGGCTTTTTGCTTTTATTGTTTTTTTGATTATTTATTTTTACCATCCTTATAATGTAATTACATGTTTTGAATGCAGAAAAATATATCCTGATAAAAAGATTACCAATACTGCTATTTTTCAGATGAATATTAATTTCTTTAAAAAAACAGAAACTACTAATTGTATTTCTCCTTCATCTGATAAAACTTCTGTACCTACCAAAGTTTTCAATGAAAAAAATCAACTACTTGCTACTGAAAACAATAAATTGTTACCTAACAAATCTCAGTCAAAAGATTTAATAGAAAAGTAAACTAATTAACTGATATATACTTGTTGATTAATTTTTTAATTGAGTTAGTAAAAAATGCTAAAAAGGTATATTTCTATATATAAAATAACCAGGATAATTTGTAAATCATCCTGGTTATTAACCTATTTAAAAAATTACGTTGATATACCTAAAAATAATAGTTTTTTAAATAATTTACTTTTTTAATTCTAGGTAATATTAACTACTTACTCTTTATTAGATTACCTTTCATTTTTTAAGCTTTTGTAAATGGTTTCTCTTATTTCTTTTGCTGAAATAAACCAGCCTCCGTATTCTTCTTTATACTCTTGAGTAATACTTTCATCATTAGAAACTTCTTCCAGCGTTTTTTGTTCTTTTATAGCTTTACTTACTCTTTCTCTTAATGTTTCAAGCATTTTTAAGTAAGTTTTTAACTCTTGTTTATTCGATAAATTTCTGTGTCCCGGAATAATTACAGTATCATTATTAATTAATAGTAACACTTTTTTTGCCGATTCTATATAACCATTAATACTTCCTCCGTTGTTAAGGTCAATAAACGGAAACTTCCCTTGAAAATAGGTATCGCCCATATGAATTACGTTACTTGTCATAAAGTAAACATGGCTATCACCATCTGTATGTGCGTTGTGGGTATGTGATACCAAAATGTCTTCACCGTTTAAATGAAACATCATATCTTTTGAAAAGGTAATTACCGGTAATTGTTCTTCAGGAGATTTTGGTACTTTTCTTCCTCCTCTGGCAGTTTGATCGTGTTGCATACGTTTGCGTACATTTTCGTGTGAAAAAATAGTAGCTCCGTTATTTTTAAAATTACCATTTCCTCCGGTATGATCTCCGTGCCAATGAGTGTTTACCAATAGTTTTATAGGCTTATCTGTTATTTTTCTAATAGCTTCTGTTATTTTTTCTGATACTTGTTTAAACTGGCTGTCAATCATAAACACCTCATCATCTGATACAAATATGCCTATATTTCCTCCCATGCCTTCTAACATATATAGGTTATCTGCTACTTTATGAGTTTTTATTTCTATTTCTTTTTTTTGTGAAAATAACGCTTGGCTACTAACCAAGACCATAAATAAAGTTATTGTATTTCTTACAGTTGTTTTCATGTGTGAAATTGGGTTTTATAAAATGGACTCCACATTTATTATTTAGACTAATTAAATATTACATTTGCACTTGTACTTTATAGTTATGATGAAAAAAAAGATAAATTTATTATTTCATACGGTTATTCACGAAATTAGTTCCATAAATAATTGTGGTATTGTTATTAAAAATTATCAATTAGATCCTACTTATGGTAATGGTTCTTTAATTAGCTATAGTTTTGACGGGCTTTATGTTGAATACTTTCAGGCAACTCTTTATAATAATTATGTTTTTTCTGATAGTTGTAACGTACATACTCTTGAATTGTCGTATTTATTAAGTGGTGAAAAAACGGTTTGTTGTACAGATACTAATGAAGAGTTTATACAGCAAGAGCAAGAAGCGCTTTTATTTTTTTCAAACGGTAACAGTACTAAAACTACCTATTTTAAAGAAGTGGTTGTAAAAGAAATACGGTTTAAGATGTTTTATGAATTTATTAAAAAACATCAATTAAGCACCTTGGTTACTTTGTTGCAAAGAGGCAACCATCATTCTCAGCAGTGTATTTTTTCTTCGGCAGCTTTTTGCCATAAAACACAGTGTGTAATTAGTGAAATTCTTTCTGATAATCGAACAGGCTTTTTAAAGCGTTTATTTTTAGAAGCTAAAACCTTAGAGTTGGTTTCACTACTCCATCAGTCTGAACAAAAAAGTGCTACCTCAGAAAGTGTGGTAAAAAAATTATACACTGTGCAAAAAATAATTTGTGCTAACCTAAACGAACAATTTTCTACAAAGCAATTAGCCAGAAAAGTCTTGTTAAATGATACGGTATTAAAAAAGGAGTATAAGCGTATTTTTAATACTTCTATTTCTGAATATTCATTGCAGGTAAGAATGAAAAAGGCTAAGGAGTTGTTATCACTTACCAGCAAACCTATTTATGAAATTTCTGATTTGGTAGGCTATAAAAATCCAACTCATTTTTCTGCTGCCTTTAAAAAACAAGAAAATTTAACTCCTAAACAGTTTAGGAATACAGTTGATCCGTCGTGTTAAACGGTCATTTTTATTTTATTGTATTTGTTATACGTCATAAAGTTTAGGGGCATATTTGAACCTTTTTTTATATACATTTTTAACTCCTTATGATATTTTTAAAAAAAGATGCTTACCTTTTACTGAAAAGATGCTTATGTTTTGAGCAAAAGATGCTTACCTTTTTATAAAAAGATAAGCATCTTTTTTAAACCTCTATAACCTACTGTATTTTAAGTGATTACAAAACCATAAAAACTCCTTCTTTTTTACCCTGTAAAACGAACGTTTTTTTAATAGAAATGACTGTTATTCTTCTGAAGTTTGGCTCTTAAAACCCGATGGTACTTCTTGATTTTCTTTCATTTACTTTAGTAAGCATTTTTTTATAGGTTACCGTTATAATTCCAAAAAGTTGCCTTATTCTTTTTTTAAACTGAATAGTCTCTATTAATTTTTGTACTCCCAGGGTTGCTCCTGTAAATACAATTCCCCATATTAGTACTTCATAGGGTGTTTTATTCTTATATCCTAAAACGGCCATTCCCCAGCAAATTAGTACCCATTGTATAACATACATTGAAGTTATGTTACGGCTACAGTATTGTAATACTGCCATTACTTTGCCTAATTTTACGTTTTCGTATAGTTGTTGGGCTAGCCAAAAAAATACTAAATTGATTCCTAAAAGAAATAGAAAGCCACCAACTCCTAAGTGAAAATAATCGTTCATGTGCAATTCATAATTGTCATAACAAAGCCATCCTCCTATCAAAGCTACGATACTCCCATATCGTATTATTTTATGAAACGTTTCTTTTATATTCTTGTCATGCTCATTATATACATAACCAAAAAACATTCCGGTTAAAATAAATCCGAACCAAGGAAAAACCGGGAAGTATACATTCCAATCTTTTCCCCAAAGTATATCCAATAAATAATCTACTCCGCCCACGCCTGTGTGATATCCTCTTACATAGTTAGTAAGTACTAGCATGCATACAGCTAGTAATAAGGTAAATTCTTTACGTTTCTTTGCATAGGCATGAATAACTCCCATAAAGCATAAACACAGCCCTGTTAGTTGTAAAATATCACCGGTTAATACCATATATAGGATATGGTTAGTATTTAATGGCAGACTCCATCCATAAGCTTTTACAAAATTTTCCGGTAGCAATCCTAAAACAGTCAGCGGTACAAATTTTAAGAAATTCATTACATATCCTATCAATAAAATATACGCTCCTCTTTGTATAGATGATGTTATTGTATTTCTTTTAGATAGTGTATATGAAAACCCCATAGCTATTAAAAATACTCCTGCCCATTTACCAAAAAAATGACCTATAATTCCTAGCCAGCTTTCTTCTTGTGTTGATGTACTACCATATAGTAATAGTACATGAGCCATCGGAATAAAGAATACCGCTATTCCTCTGGCAATATCAATAGCTTCTACTCTGTTCAATAATCGTGTACTCATAGTATATGCTTACTTAGTTTTTTAGCTAAGGGTTTTCTTCTTCTGCTTCTTTGCTGAAGGTTCTTTTTTAAAAAACCCATGTAAAAAATGCCTAAACATTTTTCTTCTGTAGCCAATGCTATAGTATTGTTTACATACTCTATTGTTGCACGTCCTGTATCCCAGTAACCACCTATATTAAGTGCTGTACAGCTTAACCACATATTTTGTACAGCACAAGATATAGCGGCTATTTCTTCCCATTCCGGTAGTTTTTTACTTGGTGTAAATACAATGGCTATTAAAGTGGCATTAAGGGCATAGTTTTTAGTTTCTGAATAGCGTTCCTCTGAAAATTCTTCTTCTGAATACATGGTTCTGTAATAATCTGCCATGTACTCACCTATTTTTTCTTTATGCTTTCCTGCTAAAACAATAAACCTCCAAGGTTGAGTTAACTTATGAGTAGGTGCCCAAATTGCATTGGTTATAATAGTATTGATAAGCTCATCCGGTATGTCTTCTTCCGTATAATCAAACGCATAATAGGTTTTTCTTTCTCGTATTATGGTACTTAAATCATTTATGTTCATGATACTGTTGTTACCGTAGTTACTTTGTTTATTTGCGGGGCATACTTGGCTATCGGGTTTTTTAACATGCCTTGTAATTGTAAACTTTCAATAGGGTTTGTTAAATCCAGCATTTGCTTTGTATTTAATAGCTGTAATTTATTTAAACAACACTTGTCAAATTCTGAAGTAAAAAGATTATATCGTTCATATTTTTCACGTAACTCCGGATGTTCTTTTTGATATTCTATAATGCAATTAGCTACTAAGTGCCAAAAGTTTTCTTCTGAAAATGCCGCGTGCATATCTAAAATTTGACTGATGAACCTGAAAATACAATCAAATACATCTGTAAAAATGGCAAGGACTTTCATTGTATCTGAGGCTTTTGTAAACAATCTTTTAGCATGCTCAGGTAACTCCATGGTTTCATTAAAAACAACTACTTCTTCTGTTATATCTTTCATTAAAATAGCTACCGGAGCATAATTCTCCATAACCAGTAAAATATTTTCGCCATGAGGCATAAACACTAATTCGTACTGATAAAAACAGTGTAGTAACGGACTTAAATAAGCCTGCAGGTATTTTTTAATCCATGTTTGAGTATCATAAGGCGATGCCTTTATAAATTCTGCTAACAATGCTGTATTGTTCTTATCTATATGAAGCAATGCTGCCATGGTTGCCACAGTTTGTCCGGATTTAATTTTAGTAAACGGACTTTCTCTCCACAAAGCTGATAGCATTTTGTTATGCGGATTTGTTTTACCCAATGCTTCGTAATAGTGATTGTGATACCCTACGGTTGCTACTTCACTTAACATGGTAAACCCGGTCTTTTTTAAGTAGGCATCTGTATTTAACAGTGTATTAACCCATTGAGTAATATGGGGCGTGCTTTGCATATAGTATGGCGATAGCCCTCTGACAAATCCCATGTTTAAAATAGACAGTGCTGTTTTTACATATAACTTATGTGGTTGTGTTGTATTAAAAAGGGTTCGGATAGATTGTTGTGCGGAATAGGCATCGTTACTTTCTCCTAAAAATATCAGGTTGTTATTAGCTATGTCCGCAGCAAAAACATGAACAAGTTTAGTGTTCCATTGCCAAGGATGAACGGGCATAAACACATAATCTGCCTCGTTACAGTTTTTTTCTTTTACAACTTGATTAAATGTGCTTATTGTTTGAGTTCCCAGTTCATTTTGCAATAAACCGGTATAATCAAACTCTTTAATAGCGGTATAGGTGGCATACTTTTTATGTGCAGCAATCCAATAAATTTTAAACGGATGGTTTGTTTCCGGTGCATACACATAATAATCTTTAATAGTAAACCCTATTCTACCATTGTTAGCTACAAAACAAGGGTGTCCCTCAGTCATGGCATGCTCTATATCTTGAAAATCTTTGCGCGCCAAGGTTGCTGACGTAAATTGTTCTTGTTCATATTTATACGCTGCACTCATTAAAGTACTGGTAATTTCCTCTAAATACGTAGCTAAAAACTCATCGGGTATCTGTAATGTTTTTCTAAATTCCGTAATAAAGGTCAATGCATCAATAGTTTCTTCCTGATGGTTTTTAATCTTTTTAAGACTGGCAGCATCTACGTACCAATGGTCTAACTTATATTTTTTAGCACTAAACCAATACGTAGCCTCGTTAGTATCTGTAACAAGCGTATAGGTTTTCCATCCCTCTTTTTCATTGTTTTCTTTTTGAGGGTGTATTATGTTTTCATGAGAGAACTCGCTAATAGCCTTGGCTACCAGTTTTTTATTTACATACTTCCATGTAGTTTGTTTATATGTTTGTTTCATGCTTGTTTTGTAATGCTTTTTGATAATTTTCTTTAGTACAAATAGCCAATGCAGCTATTTTATGCGGAAGTTGTATTTCTTTTTCATATATAAATCCGGCTCTTTTATTTAATACATGAATTTTACTGTTGTTTACATCGGGTTCTACAACTACTCGGTTTACATACGGAAGACTAAAAAAGTATTCCATAACAGTTGAAAATACATGCCAGGTAAATTGCGGAATTCGTTTTTGGGCAGGAGCTACCAAAATGTGCATCCCATAATCGTTTAATTGCGCCGGGTAATGGCTTGCCAAACCATCTTCTGTAACTTTGTAACGTTCCATTAAAAATATAGGTTCATCATTAAGCATTCCTATATAGGTATGATGGTACGGATTTTTCTCAATGGTATTATACGCTTCATAAAGTTCATCTTGGGTAAACTCTAACATTCCCCAATATTTGGCATAGGGCTGAGTTATCCATTTAAAAACTGTTGTTATATCTTTTTTTAACTGTATAGGGCGAATAGAAATAGTACCTATACCGGGTATCTTCTTACTAAATAATAGCTGTTCTATCATACTGGTCATAACACGTTTTCTAATTGAGGTTGATTTTTAAAAACAGCTATCGGATTTTTGATATCTCCGGCAAATTGTAGTAAAGCTACCGGATCATCTAAATCGATCATTTGCTTGTTATTATGTAACTGTAAACGATTTAAGCATGATAGTTTAAAGGTATTTGCAAATACATCGTAGGTTGCAAACTTATCTGTTAACTCCGGAAATTGTTGTTGATATTCTTTAATAACAGTGGCCACTAATTTCCAAAAGTCTTGTGCTGATAACTCGGTATGCTCTTCCAGAATTACGGTTAAGTACCTGAAGAAACCGTCAAAAATATCGGTAAAGATTGAAAGTAATTTTACGTTTTCCGGTACTTCTGCATACATACGTTTTAGCGCTTCGGGTAAACTTCTATCAGCATTTAAAATAGCGGCTTCTTCTGTAATATCTTTCAGTAAAATAGAAATCGGTTGGTTATTTTCTAATACCAAAATACTATTTTCACCATGGGGCATAAACACTAAATCGTATTGATAAAAGCAGTGCATTAACGGAGTTAAATAGGCTTTTAAATAATCTTGTATCCAATTTTCTGCAGTAAGTCCGGAACTTTTAATCAACTCCGGTAACAACGCATTGCCTTCATCATCTATATGTAATAATGCAGCCATGGTTATAGGCTTTTGCTCTTTTGTTATTTTTGAATACGGACTTTCTCTCCAAAGTGAAGCTAGCATTTTGTTATAATCATTATGAGGTCCGAATTCTTTAAAATATGGATTTACATAACTTACCGATCCTATTTCACTTAGCATTTTAAAGCCTGTTTTTTGTATAAAAGCATCTTGATACAATAAGTTTTCTAACCAAACAGCCATTTTAGGAGCAGTACCTAAGTAATACAAGGGTAAGCCTCTCATAAATCCCATGTTTAAAATAGATAGAGCTGATTTTGTATAGAACTTATTGGGATGGCTATTGTTAAAAAGTGTTCTGATAGATTGTTGTGCCAAGTACTGATCAGGACCGTAACCCAAGCAGATTAAATCTCCTTTTGCTATTTCCGGGGCAAAAACCAGAGCCAGTTTATTAAACCATTGCCACGGATGAATAGGAATAAACAGATAGTCGTCCGGTTGGCATCCTTTTTTATTGATAACCTCGTTAAATTGCTCAATGGTTTCTTTATCTAATTCTTGATGTAATAATGTTTTATAAGGTAAACTATCAATAGCTGCATATACTGCTTTTGATTTATGCCCTGCCAACCAAAGTAATGAAAATGAATTTCCTGCTTCAGGAGCATACGATCGGTAATCGCTACTATCAAAACCAATGCGTCCGTTATTGGCTACAAAGCCCGGATGCCCTTCTGTCATAGATTGTTCAACCGTTTGAAAATCTGCCACAGCTAATTCCTTTGCTTTAGGGTTTCCTTTCATCATTTTAAAAGCACTGCTATATAGTGTACTGATGATTTCTTCCAAATACACCGGCAATTTTGCCTGGTCAATTCCTAAAGTATTTCTAAACTCCTGAAAAAATACAAGAGCATCTATTGTCGCGTCCTTTCCTTGTACTACCTTTTTTATTGTAGCTTCTTTTATCATAAAATGCTCCAGAGGAAGTATTTTCGCTTCAAATTGATAAGTAATTTGAGAATCGTCTGCAACTACCTCATATACATACCAATCGTTATTGAGTGGTTTAATTACTGTAGGGGTTATAAGCCGTTCATGAGAAAACTCGCTCAATGCTTTTTTTATTAATTGAATAGTTGCTTTTTGCCATGTCTCGGGCTGTATATGTTGAACTGATTGCTGTGGAGATACCATAGTATCCAGTGTATTCATAAGGCTACGTTTTAGGGGTGAAATAATGGGAGTGTTTTGTTTGTGTGTTTCTCTGTTTAAAAAAGCCAACTGTGCGGTTTTATGGGGGAGTTCTATAACTTTATCTAAGTTAAAACCTATCCGTTGGCATAAAGCAAACATCTTTTTGTTTCTAATATCCGGTTCTACTACAATTCGCTGAATGGATTCATCCGTAAAAATGAAATCCATAATGCTTTGAAACATAAACCAAGTATAGTTAGGTATTTTAAGGGATTTAGGGGGAGCTACTATAATATGCACACCACAATCTGAAGGTTTTGTATTATAATAGTGTTGTAATATATCTTGTTGAGGCTGATACTGTTCTAAAACAAATGCAGGTTCGTTATTATACATACCTACAAAAACTTGGTAATGTTCAGGTTTCGTAAGTTGTATATACTCATTTTTTACTTCTGATAAAGTCATGTTTTGCATCCCCCAAAACACAGCATATTCCTGATTTACCCAACGGTGCAGCACTACGCTGTCTTTTTTTATATCAAACAATCGAATACCTACAGTTCCAAAGTTTGGATATGTTTTGCTAAATATTGTTGTTTCTTCTTTCATGGTTAGGATGTTTTGGGTATTTGCTTGGAAACCACAGAGAATTTAAAAATCAGAAAGTACAGTAGTATCGTTCCTAAAAACCCTATACAAGCAACTCCAAAAGGCATGTTTAAACCGTAAGCTTCTACTAATATGCCTACATTTAATGAAGCTAACAGTACACCTAAGTTTTGAAAAAAATGTACCTTACTGTAATCTATCGCATACGATTCCGGTGAGCTTAACTCAAATACTAAAACATCAAACTTTACCACTCCTTGAAAAATAGCCCAACCGTATATAATTCTTCCTATGATAATAGTGCTATCATGTGGAATTCCTTGTAATGTTAATCCCACTACTCCTATTAGTAAAGCGGTTATAATTCCTTCTGAACCTTCTGCTTTTCGTTGATTTTGAATCCATAATGCTACTACCGCAACAAAACCGGGAATAGCATAGATAGCTCCTGAGACCAATTTAGAATTATAGATTGAAACATTTTCCCAATACAAAGAGAAAAAAGGGCGGATTAAAAAATCACTGAAATATAAAATAAGAGTGAGAGTTCCTATTTTAAGGATAAAGTTTTTAGGGGTTGTACTTTTTATAGAATCGTTAGCCATTCGTATGGGAGTGGTATCGTATTTTTTACTTTTTAGCAAATACCCGCTAACTAACATTTGTAAAAAATCACCCAAAGCCATGATTATAAATATGGAACTTGGGTTTATAAAATCAACAGTAACTCCACCTATAACTGCTCCTAATATGCCTCCGAGATGTACCACTACAGATAAAAAAGCAATGGTTTGTGTATGCTCTTTTTTATCTATTATTTTTAAAATGTACGGATATACTAATAAATAGCTTCCTTTAAAAAATACCATTAAGAGTGATAGTATCCAAAAATTAAGGTGGGAATTAGTATGGTAACAATACAATGCTAAAACTCCGGCAATTGCTTGTGTGTAAATAAGAATTTGTAACTCAGCTACCTTTATAGATACATAAGCCCAAAAAGGAAAAGCAATCATTACCATAAAACATAAGGCTGCAAAATAATAGCCTACATTTTTTGGATTGGTCATTCCAAACCTCAGTTCAAAGAACTGAGGATAGAATGGGTGTAACAAATAATCGCTTACCACAGCTATAAAGGTCATGAGTATTAGAAATGATTTTAACTTCATTATCCTACTACTTTTGATCTTTGTAATACTTCTTCATCTTCACAAACCCCAAACTGTTGAAATGCAATGCTTTTTTCTATCGGATAGTATTCTTTTCCTGTTAATTCCTTTATAATATAGGAGTTTCTATAACAAGCCATTCCTAAATCAGGGGTTACAAATCCATGAGTATGCAGCTCTACATTTTGAACAAAAATTTCATTTCTGTTCTTGTCTATCGTATAATTTCTCTGTACATCATAACGCCCTTTATAATCCCAAATAATTCTGTCTGATACCTCTTCAATAAACGCAGGCATTTTATAATGATATCCTGTACATAAAACAACACCCTCTGTTGTTTTATTAAAGTATTTATCTTCTTCAACTTGGTGTAAGTTCAACGTAATTTCATGAGTATTAGATGAACTATTGATTAATTCCGTATTGGTTCGTAACGATACTTTTAAAGGTTCTTTTGCATACGACTGCTTAGTATACAGTAATTCGTGAATGTCATTAATCAAATTTTGATTAACTCCTTTATAAAGATGTTTTTGGTTTTTAATTAATTCATCTCTTTTTTCGGGAGGTAAGTTGTAAAAATAATCGACATACTCAGGGGAAGTCATTTCTAACGTTAATTTAGAATATTCTAACGGGAAAAATCTGGGGGACCTGGTTATCCAATTCAATTCGTAATTCTTGGTATCAATGTCTTGAAGTAAGTCGTAAAAAATTTCAGCAGCACTTTGTCCGCTACCTACAATAGTAATCGATTTTTTATTTTGTAACTCCTCTTTATGATATAAATACGCTGATGAGTGAACAGCTTGTGTTTTAATATGGTTAGCACTGGCAGGTACATACGGTACGGTACCTGTACCTAAGATGATTTTTTTAGTCTTATATATTTTAACCTCTTTTGTTTTGGTACAAATACAGCTAACTATATATCGTTTTTCTTCTTCATTAAAATGAATGTTTTTAACCTCTGTATTAAAATAGATGTTAGGTAACTTTTCTATTGCCCACTGGCAGTATTTATTATATTCATTACGAAGTAATAAGAAGTTTTCTCTTATATAAAATGAATAAATTCTTCCGCTTTCTTTACTAAAATTTAAAAAACTAAAAGGGCTTGTTGGATCAGCTAAGGTTACCAAATCTGCCATAAACGGTATTTGTAATGTGGTATTTTGTAACATCATGCCCGGATGCCAATCAAATTTTTCTCGTTTATCTAAAAAAATACCATTGAGATCTTTTATAGGAGCTGTTAAACATGCCAACCCTAAATTAAACGGTCCTACTCCTATTGCTATAAAATCTGTACTATTGTGTTCCATCTTAATTATATGTATTATACTGTTCTCCTTGTTGTTTAATCATGTTTATAATCTCAAAGAGATGTTCTTTTGTTGTATTCGGATTTAATAAGGTAAATTTTAAATACGTGATTCCATTGAGTTTGGTACTTGCTACCGAGGCTTTACCCGATTTAAACAATGCGTTTTTGATATGTAAGTTAATTCTATCGTGAAGTTTATTTTCTTTTACACCTACTGATTTATATCTAAAAACAACAGTACTCAATTCCGGTTCATGCACTACTTCAAAAGCAGTATCTGAAGCCAAGTGTTCGTAAACAGCTTTGGCTAAATAGTGTACTTCTTCTAAATAGGAAGCAATGGTATTTTTACCAAGTGTTTTTAGGGTAAACCATACTTTTAAAGCATCAAACCTTCGGGTAGTTTGAATTGACTTTTCTATTAAATTAGGACGTTCCGGATCTTTATCTTCAAAAGGATTCAGATAATCTGCATAATACGATACATATTGAAAATGCTGCTTATTCTTTAACAAAAAGGCACTACAGCATACCGGCTGAAACATTGTTTTATGAAAATCTATGGTAATAGAATCCACTTTATCAATATGCTCAAAATATTTTTTATGACTGTCTGTTAGTACAAAACAACCTCCGTAGGCACCATCTGCATGTAACCACATACCATATTCTTTGGCAATTGTGGTGATGGTATCTAAAGGATCAAAACTTCCGTAATCTGTAGTTCCTAAAGTAGCCACTACCGCAATAGGAATGTTTCCTTCTTGTTTTACTCTTTCAATAGCCAATACAAGTTCATTGGCATCTAAACGCATTTTACTATCTGTTTTTATCGGTATTACAGCGTCATACCCCATTCCTAATAAAGCTGCATTCTTTTTAATACTGAAATGTGCTTTTTCTGAGCAAAATATTCTGAACTTACTTACCTCTTCAAACCATCCATGTTGTTTAATATTGACTCCGTAATTAGCAAATGCATAATGATCTCTTGCCATTAACAATGCCATAAAATTAGATTGTGTGCCTCCACTGGTAAAAACTCCGTCTGCTTCCTGAGGAAGTGAAAACTCGTTACAAATCCAACGTATTACAGATTGTTCTATAAAAGTTGCTGAGGTGCTTTGATCCCAAGTTTCTACCGCTGTGTTTATGGTAGTGGCAATAGTTTCAGCTAGGATAGCCGGAACAACTACCGGACAATTTAAATGAGCAACATACGTAGGGTTGTGAAATGCTATGGTGTTTTTAATGTACAGATGATTTAAGTAATCTAATGCTTCTTCAAAAGAGTATGTGTGCTCTACATCAAGTTGTGCTTCCAGTTTATGCTGATTAATGTTTTGTATATCATCTCCAGTATAAAAGTTCTCTTGAGTAAAGAACTTTTTTAAGGTTTGATACACTAATGCTGTATATTCTTCAAGCTTTTCAAATGACTTATCGTGCAGTAAATTATCTTTTAATGATAAATCAACGAGTACGGGGGTTTCGTCTATAAACATTTATTTTTATTTAGTCTTAATAATTATAAAACAAAATTAAGACAGAATAAAATGCTAAAATGACGAAAGTGTGGTAAAAAATGACGCGATTAAACGTTTATACTTCTTTATAGCTTTTTAATGCTCGTTCGCGGGCAAACTTGTGATCTACCATAGGCTGAGGATATGCTAATTCATCTAAATCAGACACCCATTTTTTGGTGTAAATCAAATCTTTATCAAACTTTTTAAGTTGTTCTGCAGGATTAAATATTCTAAAATAAGGAACGGCATCACAACCAGTACTTGCTGCCCATTGCCAATTTCCATTGTTAGAGGCTAATTCATAGTCTAATAACTTCTCAGCAAAATAGGCTTCTCCCCACCTCCAATCAATCAATAAATGTTTACATAAAAAACTGGCGGTAATCATTCGTACTCTGTTATGCATATACCCTGTAGTATTCAGTTCTCTCATTCCTGCATCAACAATGGGGTATCCTGTTTCTCCTTTACACCATTTTTCAAACTCTTGTTCGTTATTTCTCCATGCAACAGCATTATATTTTTCTTTGAAGTTTTCTGTGACTACTTTGGGAAAGTGATATAATATTTGCATAAAAAACTCTCTCCATATTAATTCACTTAAAAAAGTTGCATTGGTTTCTAGGGCTTTTATTACCATTTGACGAATACTAACCAGCCCGAAACGTAAATGTGGTGATAAGTAGGAAGTTTTATCCAATGCCGGAAAATCTCTTACTTCTTTATAGGCTTCTAACTCTAATAAATTATAGGGTTTTACTTGTATTGTACTTTTTATAAATCCCAATTCAGATAATTCCGGAAATTTGAAGGTATATTGCAGCAGTTGTGTTTTGTAGGCTTTACAATCATGCATTACAATATCTTTTCCTGACTTGAATAGAGACAGCCATTGGTTTTTATAAGGCGTGTACACCGTATAAGGTGTTCCGTCTTTTTTCAGTACTTCATTTTCTTCAAAAATTACCTGGTCTTTATAAGCGTTACAATTGATTCCTTCAGCCGTTAAAAATGTTGCAACCTCTTTATCTCTTTTTATTGCATACGGTTCATAATCTTTATTAAAAAAAACAGTCTCTATTTCATAATTAACTACCAATTTTTTCCACACATTTATAGGATTTCCTTTAAGAATTAACAAGGAACTTCCTACTTTTTTCAACTCTTCATCTATAGTTTTAAGTGTATTGTATATAAAGGTTACTCTGGCATCATTTTTAGGTAGTTTTTCTAAAATTTCATCGTCAAAGATAAAGATTGGCAAAACAGGTTTTTCTGATGCTAGTGCATGATAGAATGCGGTGTTATCTTCTAAACGTAAATCTCTTCGAAACCAAAAAACTGAAATTTTATTGTTCATTAAAAATTCTTTCTAAAGTTAAATATCGGTGGTTAAAAATGTGTGTTAGTTGTTTTTTTATAAAAACTTGTTGAGCTAAATGTCCTAGGATTCCAAACGGAATTTTATATGAAATTTTATCTTTCATTACTGTTTTACCATCCGGTTGTTCGTAAAACCAATGCTCATGATGCCACATTTTATAAGGGCCAAATCGTTGTTCATCAATAAAAAATGAGTTTGTTTTTACTTGAGTTATCTCTGTTACCCAGTTTTGTTTTATTCCGGGTAAAATGCCTACTTTATAGGTTATTATTTGTCCGGCATAGGCTTTTTTATCAATTTCCGAAGTTATCTTAAACCCCATATGAGGCGGAGTTATTTTTTGTAGATTTTCAGGAGCATTAAAAAACTCCCAAGCTTCTTCCAAACTGATATTCAATACTTGTTCAGTAGTTAAGGTATATATGCCTGAATGTTTTTTAAAATTCATCTATTTTAATAACTTTAAAATTTTTGAACTCATAGGTTTTGTGGTTGAGTAAAAATAATCAATCAATCTTCCTTGCTCGTCTACCAGGTACTTTTGAAAGTTCCATTTTACAGAAGAATCTGATTTTCCGTTAACTTTTTTCTGAGTAAGCCATTGATATAATTCATGTTGATTTGCTCCTTTAACATCTACTTTTTCTGTGATTAAAAATGTTACTCCGTAGTTAAGTTCACAAAAAGATTCAATTTCTGAAGCTGTTCCCGGTTCTTGCTCTCCAAACTGATTGCACGGTACTCCAATTATCATCAGATTGTCTTTATGTTTATCATAAAGCTCTTGTAATCCTTTGTATTGTCCGGTAAATCCGCATTTGGAAGCCACATTAACAAACAGTATTTTTTTACCTTTAAATGTAGTTAAATCAATTGGTTGTCCTTTAATATCATTTATTTTTATCTCATAAATAGATTTATTAGGCTCCACCGTTTGTGCTTTAAGTGAAAGATTGAATAAAGACATAATCAGTATTATTTTAGTTAGTTTCATTTGTTTAGTTCTGTTGTTTTTTATTTTTTTATCAATCATTCTTCCGGATATTTTGCAGAAGTGTGATGTGTATCTTCTATAATAGCTTCATGAATATGATTGATGGTAAAATATCCTGTTTCTTTTATGTTATCATACGTATTTATTGTTCTTGAGTAAAATACATTATAAGCTTTCATAATTGTTAATTTTTATGTCTTGTGCTTTCAAATCGTGCATTAGATTATACAACCCAAAGAATGTTCTGTTTATATAAATAAAATGTTTTGATCCTCTATTTCCGTTCATCTTTTTAAGCTCTGTACTTTTAGAGTATTTCTGACCTAAATCTGCTATTTTAGCAAAGAATACTTCGTTTGAAAAGTCAAATTCTTCTTGATGAAATGGTTGGGTAAATAATGATAGCATTTCATGAAACAATTCTTTAAAAAATTGTTTTTCTTCCTTAGTATCATCAGATTTCAAAATTTCCAGTTCATAGAGTTTCTTCTCAAAAAGTTGCGGGTTTTTAATATTTTCTTTTTGAGCTAATTCAAAATACGGAATATAAAAGTTATCAGGAACTTCTTTCATGCAGCCGAAATCAATCACAATCAACTCATGGTTTTCAGACACTAAAAAGTTACCGGGATGAGGATCTGCATGTACTTTTTTAAGAACATGCATTTGATACATATAAAAATCCCACAAGGCTTGTCCTAATTTGTTTAAGTTTTTCTGAGTGTTCTTTTTCATTACAAATTCAGACAAATGCAAGCCTTCCATCCAATCCATTGTTAATATTCTCTCAGAAGAATATTCCGGATAGTAATTTGGAAATTTCAGATTAGGAATTTTACGGCATTTTTCTGCTATTTCTTTGCTTTGTAATAGTTCTAATTCGTAATTAGTTTCTTCTATTAGTTTATTTTCTACCTCTTTAAAATATTCATCAGATCCTTCGCCTTTAATATTAAACATTTTTATAGCAATAGGTTTAACCATTGCTAAATCTGACGTAATGCTTTCTGCAACGCCGGGATATTGAACTTTAACAGCTAGCTTTTTTCCTTCTTTGGTTGCTTGGTGTACTTGCCCAATACTTGCTGCATTTACAGATTCAGTAGTGAAACTGTCAAATACTTCTGTAGGTGCTTTTTTAAAGTATTTTTTAAAAGTTTTTACAACCAATGGTGAAGATAATGGCGGAACCGAAAATTGTGATAGTGAAAATTTTTCTACGTAGGCCTTGGGTAATATATTTTTTTCCATACTCAACATTTGAGCAACTTTTAATGCTGAGCCTTTTAATGTTTTTAAACCATCATAAATATCAGTGGCATTTGCTTCATTAAGATTTTCTTTTGCTTCTTCTTCTGATTTTATAATTTTTTCTCCATAATATTTAGCATAATTTGCTCCAACTTTTAACCCTGTAGTAATTAGCTTAGAAGCACGTTCGATTTTAGAAGTTGGTATACGATTTATACTTTTCATACAGTTGTTGTTTTTTCTTTCCACAAAAACTTAGCAAAATCAAAAACGCTTTGCACCGGAGTTAAATCTTTTAAATCAAAGCTTACTTTTATTGATTTTTCAATAAAAACATCTGTCTTTTCAAAATTTTGAGATTCATCTTCTAACCAAAATTGCAACGTAAAAACTAATTGAAGCCAAGCTACTTCTAACATTCCTTTATCTCTAAACTTGTTAATTTTATCATTCTTAAAATCAAAAGCTTCTGTTTGTATCTCATTTTGAATAAAATGTATGTACGTTTTTCGTAGCTCAGATAAGAGTTTTAAAGATTCTAATTTATTTTTATTTTGTTTAAGCTTTAAAAATACATAGGAACGATTTGCTGCAAGTAGTTCAAAAAAAGTGTAGTAAAAACTCAATAGTTTATTTTTTGAATCGTATGTTTTATATTCTTGATCGGCATTGAGTAATTCAATAGTTTTCAAGCAAAAAGTGGCAAATATTTGCTTTTCTAATGTTTCAAAGCTACTATAAAAAGCATAAAATTTACTTTCTTCAAATTTATGTTCACTAGCAAAGGCATATACAGATTTTGGGATGTCTTTTGTTAGCACTTCATTCATATACAACTCCATTATTTTTTCTGCAGTAATTTCTTTCTTTCTTGTCATTTTTTTTAAATTTTAATTGTTAATTACTATGTAAGCATTTAAACTGGTTGCAATAGTCATCCAAATTAAATAAGGTATAATAAAAAGCGTATACCAACGAAGTGTTTTATAATATTTTAATGTAAAGTAGCCTATAAGCAACCAAAGCGCTACTATTACCGCTAACCCTAAAAAAGTTTTATGCTGATTGAAAAAAATATAATTCCAACTTACATTCAATAGCCACTGAAGGGTATATAAAAATAATAGTTTACGATTGAACTCTCTTGTTTTAAAGCTTAGCCTTGTCATATATATCGAAAAGAATAGCATTATCGAAGTCCAAGCAACACCAAACAACCAATTAGGAGGAGTCCACGGAGCTTTATTTAAAGAAATATACCAGTCTGTTTTAGGTCCGTTATTCATTAAAATAACACCTATATAAAGCGCTAAAAAATTGGCTATTAAAAATACTAAAAATCTAACTATAGGCTTATTAAACATCGCTTTCATTTTTCAAAAAGTTAAACAATAGCTGAATAGAAAACAGCATATTAAATGCATAAAAGATATCTTCAAAAGGTATAGTAAAAAGTCTTACTCCCATATTTTCGCTATCATTATACCAAACTACCGGATTATCAATACCGGTTCCTGTTAACACTCCATTTACTATAAAAAACGGAATTAATATGATTAAAAAGCTAGGTAAATATTCTTGTAATACTTTTACCTGTTTTTTTAAACTATATACCATAAGCAATATAAAACACACAAAATTGACAGTCGTATACCATTTTCCTATATTAAAAATTAAGAGTGTAGATGTTAATAATAATAGGAAAACAGAAATAATAATCGTATTTTGTTTTGATAGTTTATAGTTAGGAAAATAGTATTTAAGAACTTCATGTGTAAATAAACAAGCATAAGGAATACAAAAAAAGAACATCCATTCTTCAATAGGCATGTTTAAAATGAGTAATGATAAATGGTAATCAGAATTAAATCCCCACACTCCTATTGAAGTAAAAAAAGCATCCCAAACCAGAAATGGTATAGCTACCAAAAGAATACTTATAAATGCTATTTTAATATATTGTATAAAATGAAATTTCTTTTCAAAAATACTGTACAGCAGAGGTATACTTAAACTTCCCAGATTTAATATGAGATATAAATAGGTACTCATTATTGTATTTTTTTATAATATTTAAAAGGAACAAACAACATTCCGAAACACTCTCCTTCTTCTTTTCCTAAGTGCTTATGATGTATTTTATGTGCTTTACGTAACCCTCTTAAATACCTGTTTTGTGTGTTTTTAAACCAGTTAAATCTTCTGTGAATAAGCACATCATGAATTAAAAAATAGGCTAAACCATATAACAATATTCCTAAACCAATAAAAAACATATAATTGAGTTCTGGTCTAATTCCAAAGTAAAACAGCAACATACTTGGTATAGCAAACACTACAAAAAAAGCATCATTTTTTTCAAACACATGCGGATATCCGGGTTGATGATGGTCTTCATGTAAAAACCACCCAAAACCATGCATAACATATTTATGAGTGCACCATGTTACTCCTTCCATTAGTACAAATGTTCCTAGTGTTATTATTATAAATAAAATCATAGAGATGTATTCTTTTTTATATAAAAATCTAAATAGTCTGAGCTATCAGTTATTTCTAATCGTTGTTTTAAAAAGCTCTTGTCTTCTTCTATATTTTTCTTGTAATTTAATAGAGACGGTATATTTTCTTGAATAACTAATCTAACGTAACGTAAATCTGCATTATCCGGATGCTTATTTATAAGTTGCTCCATTTTTTTTTTCCCTTGATTAAAAACAGAAAGTTTTTTCCATGGAAAAAAAGCATATTTGGCTTGTTTCATTTCCAAAGAGACTACATAAGCCTGAATACTAATATTTTCTGAATCTTTATACGTATTGATAAATGTTTTTTCTTGTTCTTTTGAAGAAACACTGTGATAAGCAATAACATACTCCGGAACATTAATATTATTACCAAATAAAAACCAGAAAATTGCTATTAACTTCATATTATAAACGGAATATATTATTCTAATAAATTAAGTTTATATCTGGCATAACCTCTCATTAACAGACTTAATTTTAGTCCGTTTGAAATTCTAATTCTGGTATCCATAATTTGTGATGAAGGCACCGATTTTAATTTTCTTAATAATCTTTTATAATATTTATATGCAATATATACACCAAATTTGGCTTCTACCGGTAGTTTTAGAATTCCATTTCTGTAAGCAAAATCAAAGTCTGCTTCAATTTCATTAATAATTTGATTTTTAGTCGTATTATCTAATTCTTTCAAATTAACATTTGGAAAATATGATCTATTTAAAATTTCAAAATCGTCTTTTAAATCACGTAAAAAATTAACTTTTTGAAAAGCGGATCCAAGCTTCATAGCAGCTTCTTTTAACTCTTGATATTTATCTTCATCACCTTTAACAAAAACACGTAAACACATTAAGCCAACTACATCTGCTGAACCATAAATATACTCATTATACTCTTCTTGTGTGCTATAATTATTTTTATATAAATCAGCTTTCATACTTTTTAAAAAAGCCTGTACAAGCTCGTCTTCAATATTATATTTATTGACTGTTTGTATAAACGAATTTAGTATAGGGTTTAAACTAATGTTTTGGTGCTTACCTAAATAATAGTTTTTTTCAAACTGTAATAGCAATGCTTCTTTATCATATAAATGAAATGAATCTACTATTTCATCAGCAAACCTAACAAAACCATATACATTGTAAATGGCTTGTCTAATCTCCGGCGCAAGCATTTTTGTAGCCAAAGAAAAAGAAGTGCTATATTTTTGTGTAACTAATTTGCTACAATTGTAGGAAACCTGATCAAACAATTCTTTCATTATTTACGAGTTTTTAAAATTAATTCTGATGCTACTTTTCCTGAAATAAGTGAAGGTGGAACCCCTGGTCCCGGAACCGTTAACTGTCCAGTAAAATACAAATTTTTTACTTTACTACTTTTTATTTTAGGTCTAAGAAAAGCTGTTTGGGTTAATATATTGGCTAATCCGTAAGCATTTCCTTTATATGAATTATAATCTTTAATAAAATTATTTACACAATAACTTTCTTTACAAATGATACTATCTTTTAGCGTTTGATTTGTTAATCTTTCTAATCTTTCAATGATAATATCAAAATATTTATTTCTTAATTCTTCTGTATCTTCTATTCCAGGAGCTAGCGGAATTAAAAAAGTACCGGCTTCTTTACCTTCCGGAGCAAAAGACGAATCTGTTATTGAAGGAAAACTAGCATAAAACAAAGGATTATCAGGCCAACTAGGTGTATCATATATTGTTTTAGCATGTTGATCAAAATCCGCATCAAAAAACAATGTATGATGATGCACATTTATCAGTTTTTTATTAAAGCCTACGTAAAACAATAAAGAAGAAGGTGCAAATATTTTTTTTGACCAGTATTTCTGTGAATATTGTCTTAGTTTTTCCGGTAATAAACTTTCGGTATGATGATAATCTGCACCGCTTAATATTAAATCAGTTGCTATTTCATTTCCATTTACTTGTATAGTATTCACATAATTGTTGGCATCAACATTAATTTTATTAACATTCGCATTGGTTATAAAATTAACACCTAATTCTCTAGCCAAGCTTACCATGGCTTCAACAACTTTATACATTCCCCCTACCGGATGCCAAGTACCTAACGAAAAATCTGCATAATTCATAAAATTATAAAATGCAGGGGTATTACTTGGTTTAGCTCCTAAAAACAAAACAGGAAATTCAAGTATTTGAATTAACTTAGTGTTTTTAATTTTTTTTCTTACCTCTTTTCTTATGGTAGAAAAAAATTGATTTACTCTTACAGCTGTTTCCGGAGTTACTAATTCTAAAGGAGAAACTCCCGGCTTGTAAACCATATTTTTAACGGCTATATCATAATTACCTTCTGCCGATTTGATAAACTTAATTAAATACTTTGAACTCCCTTTTTCTATACTCTCAAAAACTTCACAAATTTCATTAAAATTATCAGGTATTGTAATCGCGTCTTCTTTTCCAAAATAAACCTGATATGCCGGAGATAGTTTTTCTAATCTATAATAATCTGAAGGCTTTTTTCCAAAATCAGCAAAAAAGCTTTCAAAAACATCCGGCATCCAATACCAAGTTGGTCCCATATCAAACATGAAGTTGTTTAATAAGAGCTGCCTAGCTCTTCCTCCAAGAGTATTATTTTTCTCATATACCGTAACTTCATACCCTTCTTTTGCCATGTAGCATGCAGCGGACAGTGATGAAAACCCCGAGCCAATTATTGATATTTTATCCATTTGTTTAACCATACTAAAACAAAGTTAAACAAAAAAACAATAGATACTACAAATCGCTTTTAAAGATTTTGTTAATTTTTAAAACATAAAAGTTAAACAAAAAGTAATATTATTAAAATTCTTCCAAAAACTTTAATACGGATGGGTAGGTTTTAACGTACTCAAAATTATCTAAACTAACCAATATGGTTTTAGCGCCAATACTAACAAGCTTGTGATTGGTTCCTTTTAAAATTGAATTAAATTCCTCAAAATATTCAGCCACACTCTCATCATAGGGTTTAATTGTTAAAGAATTAACAAAAATCATCGTTTCATTACTCTTTACAAAGTAAAATAGATTATCTAACGGTAAACTTTGTCCTAAATAAACGGTCTTATACCCTCTTAAAACTAACTCATAATTTAAATACAACAAACCTATTTCATGTATTTCTCCTTCCGGTAGAAATAAAACATAGGTTGCTTTTTTATTTGTCGCTATGTATTCAAGTTTTTCTGTATTAATATGCAGTTTTTGAATTATTAAATTTGATATAAAATGTTCATGTGCGGGTGTTAACGTATCTGTTTGCCATAACATTCCTATGTGTTCTAAGAAAGGAATGAATATTTCTTTAAAAACTTCTCTGAATGTTTTTTTATTTAACAATTCATGATATGTGGTATTAAAGAGTACTTTGTCAAATTGAAGCATTGCTAATTTTAACGAATTTATTGCTTCATCGTTCACCGCTATTTTATATGAAAGTTCTCTTGCAGTAAGTTTAATCTGCTCATCAGACATATCTGCAATTCTAGATATTTTATAGTTGTGCTTATTTAATAAAGCTACATTTAGTAATTTCTGTAAACTTTCTGATGAGTAGTAACGAATATTTGTATCTGTTCTTTTAGGTTCTAACAGATTGTATCTTTTTTCCCATATTCTTATGGTATGAGCTTTTATTCCTGAAATATTTTCAAGATCTTTAATGGTAAATGTATTTTTTATATTGTTTAACATTCCCCTTATTTTTATTAAACAAATATACTATTTATTTTTCATTTACATTATTTGAGAAAAACTCTGAAAACAACATTTGGTGTAAACCCTAATGATAAGTTATCCATCTCTTGCACACTATAACTATTACCATTGCTTACATTGGTATATCTTCTACTTAAAATATTCGTTCTATCATAAATATTTAAGAGTGAAATTCCCACTTTTCCTTTCCATCTTTTCTTCTTATCAAAATTAAATTCATAGCTAGAAGAAACATCTATTTTATGATATGCGGGTAACCTTCTTGAATTTAGTTCTCCAAATACAATAGTGCCATTATTCTCAATTCTTCTTGGTGGAGAATAAGGTGTTCCTGTTTTTAAAAGCCAAGCTAGTGAAAAACTGAAATTTCCGAATTTTAAATTATGAGCCCATAAAAAGCTATTAGTGATATCAAAATTACCGGGAAAAGGTTGCCCATTATTTGCTTCTTCAAACGTATAAGTAGATTTACTATAACTATAGTTTATCCATGTATCATAATTAGTATATGATTTTTTTAATAAAACATCAACTCCATTTACTTTTCCTGTTCCTTCAAAAAAACTTCGTACGCTACCATCTGTACCCCTGGTAAATGAAGTTACCCCGTAACTGTTTTTTCTATAAAAATCAATATCAAATATGGTTCCGTTTGATTTATATAAAAAACCTAAAGTATATTGGTTGTTTCTTAATATTGGTAACTCTTTGTTATCTATTAATAGCCACACTTGATTTTCTAATCCGAAATCGGAAGTGTGATTTTCAATTATTTGACCAATACTTTGTTGTTTATATTCAAACGATGTTTTTACTGAGAATTTAGGAAATAGTTGTTGTTGAAAATATACTCGTGGGGCTAGATACACTTTATCAGCTAAAGTGAAATAATTTGTTCGTACACCAAGATTAAAAATAGTTTTGTTTCTATTGTTATATCCATAGTTAAAAAATAATGCGTGCGTATTATTATTGTTAGCGTCTTCAATTGTATAAAAAATATTTGTTGTTGAATTAGCTGCTCCTCTATGAATTTTATAACTTACATCATTATTAACCAACTCATAACCGGTAAAAAAAGTTGTTTTATCGTTAATCTTATTCTCTATAGTAGTTTTAAAACCAAAATCTTTAATTAAGTTACTTTTAAGAGCGTCTTGAGTAAAAGATTGTCCGAAGTTGAACTCTCCGTTATAAGTATAAGAAAAATCATACTCTGAAGAGTAAAAACTCGTATTTTGAACTACGTTATCACTCCATTTATGGTCCCATTTTAACCTCCAGCCTGCATTTTTGATTTCCAAAAAATCTTTCGTAAAATAAGTATCTGAATCTTTTGTTTTAAAAATATATGTTAGCTTATTTCTAACTAATAAATAGTTAAACGTCAAAACATCTTTACTTGATAAATTATATGTTATTTTAGAATTAACATCAAAAAAGTAAAAATCATTAGTATCTTCGAATGAATCGGTTTCGGTTTCTTGATTTTTTGAAATAACAGAGTTTTGAAATACTTTTTTAGACAATCTATTAAATGTAGTACTTTTATAAAAATCAGTAAAAGACCTCCTTCCTGAGACGGTTATTCCTATTTTTTTTCCTAAAGGCACATTCAAAAACGCATCAAAATGTGTCATATTTGCTCCAAAGCCTCCTTGAATTCTAGTGGGTATTTCTTTTGAAGTTTCAATATCTATAACCCCTGAAGTATGGTTTCCGTACTCTGAACTGGTTCCACTTTTAAAAATTTTCACCTTGTTTATTATATACGGATTAAATGCTGAAATCATTCCGAAGAAATGAGATGAATTATACATTTTAATTCCGTCAAAAAGAATAAGGTTTTGTTCCGGAGTACCTCCTCTTATAAATAAATCAGAAGCAGTTTCATTAGGACTATTAATCCCCGGAAGTAATTGTATTGTTTGTAATACATCGGGCTCTACAAGTCCTGAGATAGATCCTAATTTTTGAGGTGAGATAACTACAGAACCATCCGATTTTTTATCAATTCCTCCCGATAAATAATCTGAGATAAGCACTTCATCTAACACTGTATTTTCATGTTTCAGATATACATTTATACATACTTTGTTAAGTATATCTTTAACATTTAAAAATTCAGTTACATAACCTACAAAGGTAATCTCAATAATATCATTATCTTTTAAATTTTGTAACTTAAAAAAGCCATTTTGGTTTGAGCTAATTCCTTTGTTATTACCATAAATCGTAATATTAGCTTCTTCAATAGGTTCTTTGGTTAAACTATCATAAATAAAACCACAAATATGATTTGAAGAGTTTTTTTCTGTTTTCTCAGAAATTATAATATACCTGTCTTGAATTATTTCAAAATTTAAATTCGTTTGGTTTGAAATTTCATCAAGAATTTTTTTTAAGTCTACTCCATTTATGTTTGTATCAACATATTTATTTTTTAACAATAAATCATTATAAGAAAACTTAACATTATGTTTAGTTTCTATTTCTGTTAAAAAATCTCTTAAAAGAACTATTTCTTTAGAATGTACTTCCTGAGCAAATAAATGATTTGCGTATAGAGATAATATTGATATTAATAAAACATAAATTCTAAATCTCATTTATTGCTTAACTAAAGTAACTGTTTTTTTATCTGTAAAGATAACGCCTATTTTCATAGGTTCAAAAACAGTTTTTAAAGCAATTTTAAGATTATTATGTGTATAACTACCTGTAAATTTTTGCGCTAAATCTACACCTTTAGTTTTTATATCTATATCATACTGATTTTCAATAGATAATATTACATATTTTAGTGCTATGCTTCTAAAAGTAGATTCCCCATTTTTCCATTTTGGCTCTTGTTCTTGTACCTCCCAATTTTCAGTTTTTCCTTCTTTAAAACTACGTGTGGCTTCTCCTTTTGTTAAAATATTTTCTTTTTGATTAGAAGTTACACTAACTCTTCCTTCAAAACATTTAACCTCCACATAGTCTTGATTTGTTTGTACATTAAACTGAGTTCCTAGTACTTTAACATCACCTAAATCTGTAATAACTCTAAATGTTTTTCCTTTTTTTACTTTAAAAAAGGCTTCTCCTTTTAACGTAAGCTCTCTGGATTTTTCCCAGTTTTTTGATTCATACCTAATTGATGATTTTGAGTTTAGGATAACCTCAGAACTATCCGGTAACATTATTGCCAGTTGCTCTCCATAACCCGTTTTATGATTAACAGGTAAATCTAAATAATAAAAGATACCTAATAACAAGATAACTGACGCAGCCGCAACAGAAATCATCCAATTTACATTAATTACTTTAGTCGGTTTAGATGGTACTTGTCCTTTTTTCAGTTTTTGATTTATCTCACCAAAAACCTTGTCTTTGTTAAAATCCGGTGCTTCAAACCCTGAAGAAACTTCCATGATTTTTTGGTATAACAAGTAATCAGAAGTTTTCTCAAACTCTTCTAACTCATTAGTTGTTAATTCTTTATTTAGCCACCTTTGTATAAAGGCTTCGTCTATTTGTTTTTTCATCTTTTGCTTTTCTTATTGTATAACAAGTAAATTAAATACAACCCTACTTAAAAGTTTCACCTATTTTATCTCTTAAGCTTTTTAAGGCTAAAGACATCCTTTTTTCAACAGCTTTTACTGATATATCAAGCATTTCGGCTATTTCCTTATACTTCTTTTTATCAATTCTGTTTAATAAAAAAACTTCACGCTGTTTATCCGGTAAATCAGCAATTGCATTTTTTAATTTCTCTAAAAACTCCTGTTCTTCAATGATAAACTCCGGAGTTATATTTGTGTGCTCTTTTTGATGTTCAGAAGAGTGTTTTAATATTATTTTTTTGTGAGCTACATGATTTAAAAACATATTGTTGGCTACAGTAAATAAAAATGATTTAGCTTTATCAAAAAATACTTTTGAACAATTCTCCCAAAGTTTAACAAAAGATTCCTGTACAAAATCTTCCGCTAAGTCTTTATCTGCACACTTGTAATACATAAAATTATACAAAGACTTTGACTGCTCTTCGTATATTTTATTAAAGATATTCGGTTGACAAATGTTTTTTTCGGTTTTCATTGCAACAAACTTAACATTTTTTAAAAAATATGGTAGGGTATTTTATTTTTTAATTGTTTTACTACAAATTAATTAAATTTAAGGTGCTATTAGCCACACCCTATCACCCTTCTTCTAACTAAACTAATAGCACCATTTTTAATTAATTTATTTCTAAACTTATATTTCCACGTTTTAGTATTCTTTATCCCTTTTACTTATTGTAAATTTGCCCAATGCAAACTTCAAACAAATCCAGATTAGAGTTTATTTCTCTAATGGCTTCTTTAATGTCCTTAGTTGCCTTATCTATAGATGCTATACTACCTGCCCTAGAAAATATAGGAGCTTCCATTAACTTACACGAAGCTAGTGAAAATCAACTTTTAGTTACCATGATATTTTTAGGTTTAGGTTTTGGGCAACTCATTGCCGGACCTATATCTGACAGTATCGGAAGAAAACCCGTAATATATGTTGGTTTTTTTCTTTTTGTTATTGCCAGTTTTATTTGTGTTTCTGCAACTGATATTGAAACAATGGTTTTTGGGAGAATACTTCAAGGTATTGGGTTATCTGCTCCTAGAACAATTAGCATTGCAATGGTAAGAGATACCTTTAGCGGTAATTATATGGCTAAAATAATGTCTTTTATCGTTGTTATTTTTATTTTGGTTCCGGTAATTGCTCCTTCTATAGGTAAAGTAATGCTTGATTTTTATGGTTGGAAATCTATTTTCTACAGTCAATTATTTTTTGGGGCTTTTGTTATGATATGGTTATGGAAAAGACAGCCTGAAACACTTAAAGAAGATTATAAAACTCCTTTAACTTTTAAGCTATTTATTAATGGATCAAAAGAATTTATGAAACATAAACAGGCTTTTGTTTTTACACTTATTTCCGGCTTAATAACCGGTTCGTTTATGGTATATTTAAGTGCTTCTCAATATATTTTTCAAGAGCAATATAAATTAACAGACGAATTTCCTTTTATTTTTGCCGGATTGGCTATTTCTGTAGGGTTTGCCACTTTTTTAAATGGAACATTGGTAATGAAGTATGGCATGTTTAAATTAGTACATTTCTTTACTTATGTTTTTGTAATTACTTCATTATTGTATTTATTTATTTTTACAGGGAAAAGTAACCCTCCTATTGAAATTATACTTGCCTTTTTTGCAATTCAGTTTTTTGCCATTGGCTTTTTATTTGGAAATTTAAGAGCTTTGGCTATGCAACCCATAGGTCACATTGCCGGCATTGGAGCTGCTTTAAATGGATTTATATCCACAATTATGGCAGTACCTATAGCAACTTATATCGGAAGCTTTATAAAGTCTACTTCTATTCCGCTTTTTGCCGGTTTTTTATCTTGTGGACTTATAGCTCTTTTTTTACTTATGTATGTAAAAAAACATGTTACCATATAAAAAAAATCAACACTTTAACTTTTAACTTTTTACAACTTTGAATATCGAAATCATTTATCAAGATCAATATATAGTTTGTGCTTCTAAACCTAATAACGTTGTTGTACATCATGCACATCATTCCAGAAATGTAATAGATGAAAAATCTCTTTTACAATTGCTAGATGATCAACTTAATGAAAAATTATACCCAATTCATAGATTGGATAGAAAAACATCCGGTATTATCTTATTAGCTCGTGAGACAAGTTATGTTGCTGAATTTCAAAAAATGTTTACTGATAATTTAATTCAAAAAACATATTATGGAATTACCAGAGGGCATGCTCCTGAAAATTTACTAATAGATTCTCCTGTAAAGGGTAGAGATTCAAACGTGTATAAGAATGCCGAAACTTTTTTAGAAACTATAAAGAAGATAACTTTAGAAATTCCTGTAAAACCTTATGATTCTTCACGCTATAGTTTAGTCAAACTTTCTCCAAGAACCGGAAGGTTACATCAACTTCGCATACATACAAACAAAATTAGCCACCCTTTAATCGGGGATCCTAAATATGGTGATAAAAACCATAATACTATGTTTATTGATAATTTTAATTGTGATAATTTGTTTTTACATGCGGCTTCTTTAAAATTTACACACCCTTATACAAAAGAGGAGCTTATGTTAATATCATCTTTTCCTGAAAATTGGCGCATAATCTTTGAAAAATTTAATTGGAAACTGTAAGCTGTAATTTTTCAACAAAATGATATTTTCTTTTTAAAATTCATGTTAAAAACTGTTTTTCTTTTATGAATTAATACTTTTTAACAGGTAATCAATTATATTTTAACTAAAAATATCAAAATTAAACTTTTTTCTCTTTTTTGTTTGAAAAAAAACACGAGACAATAAATACATTTTTTTAACTATATATTTACAAACGCAACAAGTTAATTAACTTTTCATTAAAAATAACTTAAACGATGAAAAATTTAAAACCCTTCTTACTAGCTTTTGCGGCAGCGACATTATTAACTAGCTGTAACGAAAGCGACACAAACCCAATTCAATCATCACCTGAAGCTAAGCTTCACAACAAAGCTACTCATGAAGGATGTAGCTACATTGACCAAAACTGGGGATCTAGTGCTTACATTAGTTCTACAATTGTTAATCAATCAGAAACAAATTTTATTAAGGACCAAAACAACAAAATAGCTGGTGTATTTAGTATTAGCACAGTGCCTTTATATTTTGCAAAAGGTAGTGGTACTGCTAACGCTATTTCATATGGTGCCGGTTATATTATTTTTGGAGAGCAATTATACAACATGGCGTTAAGTCAAGCTGGAAGAATTGCTTGTGCTATGGTTCAAGCTCACGAAGTTGGACACCAATTACAATACAAATATAATCTTCCTACAAGAAGAGAAAGCACTGCTAGAGCTTCAGAATTAGAAGCTGATGGTTTTGCTGGTTATTATATTAAAAAACCAAATGGTTATAACGCAACTTGGACACAAGCTGCTCCTGCTTATAACTTTGCTGGTTCAATTGGTGATTATAACACTACTAGCCCAGGACACCATGGTACACCTGCTCAACGTCGTTCAGCTTTCCGTTTAGGATATTTATTAGGAGGTTATAATTTATCAGTAAGAGACTTTGATTACAACTTCTTCTATTACTATGATAACTACGTATTACCAGGTAGTTTACGTAAAGATTTAGCTAAACCAAAAGATATCAGAAGTGATATTCATGAGTTTATCTTATCTAAAGTAGACGAATTACGTAAGATTAGTACTGGAGAAATCTCTAAAGAGGAATTCGAAAAATTATAATATTTAAAAAAAGGATACAAATAAACTAATTTGAAAGGTTAATTAACTTAAAAAGGGTTGCATAAATTGCAACCCTTTTACTTTTTATCTTTAAAAAAAGAATTAAAAATTTTAATAATCTTTAAAAATAGCGTGCATTAAACGTTTTTTATCGTTTATGCTTTCTTCTAAAGATATCATTGTTTCAGTTCTGTTTACACCATGAATATCATCTATTCTATAAATAATATCTTTTGCATCATTGGTGTTTTTGGCTCTTACCTTACAAAAAATATTATATTTTCCTGCTGTTACATAAGCCACAGTTACATTAGGTATTAACTTTAGGTTATCTAAAACATGTTGTGTCATTGAGGTTTTTTCAAGAAACACACCTACATGTGCAATAAAAGAATACCCCATTTTTTCGTAATTCAACGTTAATGTTGACCCTTCAATTATACCTTCATCCTCCATTTTTTTAACTCGAACATGAATTGTTCCGGCAGAAACTAGTAACTTCTTAGCTATATCAGTAAAAGGTGTACGAGCGTTCTCTATTAAAATATCTAAGATTTGATGATCGATTTCATCTAGTACAAATTTTTTCATTTTTGTATTTATTCAAGTAATATTGCTAAAATATGATTTTTTTTCAAACTTTATATACTTTTATTACAAGAAAAACAAAGATTAATCATTTATATTAAATTCTTTATGGCATAAATATGATGATAAGTCTCCTTCTTTCTCTTTAATTAAAGTGAGTGCAAATTTATTACTTTCAATTTGTTCTGCATACTGATATGCTATATCTTTTTTATTATTTTTTGAACGATAAATTACGTCATAGAAGTTCTTGATATTGTTAGGAATAGAAAAATATTCTTCATATTTATTAAACATTTTATTTGTAGAAATATGAAAAATTCCTTGTAATAAGGCATAAAAATTAAATTTTCTCACCTCTTCTCTTTCATAATCGTCAGGAAAATGCCCAGCTTCAATCAGTATGGTATTATGCCCTAACTTTTGAAAATTATCTCCCGTTGCCGTTGGATAAAATTCATCTGTATATCTTCCTATATGGTTAGGTATTATTTGTTGCAATAATTTATTCATAGCAACAATAACATTCATTGTTTGAATGCGTCCTTGTGTTACTTTTCTGGTTTCTTCCTCCGAAGGAGCTAAAAAAGATATGGTTGCCGGATTTTCAGTTCCCTCTACTCCAAAAATTGTTCTTTGATCATGTAGGTTAAAACAGAATTCAGGGTTAACTTCTTCCAAAATAATCCTTAATAGCTTACTTTCCTTTGCCTGAAGTGCTACAGCATCTCTATTTAAATCAACTCCATAAGCATTAACTCTGGTATAAGCTAACGCTCCGTCAGGATTTAACATTGGAACAATATGAATCTCTGTCTCATTCAAAATTGTTTGGACTGTATTATGCGAAAACTTATTTGTAATAAAGTTTAAAAAATCAAAAACAGCTTTAGTTCCTGTACTTTCATTTCCGTGCATCTGGCTCCAAACCAGAATTTTTTTCTCCCCTTTTCCCAGTTTAAGTTTATAAATAGGTCTTTCTTGTTCTGAAGTCCCTATTTCTTCTTTATCTATAAAATCAGGTAGATTTGTATATAATTTTTTGATATCATTAAAAGTTATCCATCTTCCTTGAATGTTATTTTCTCTTATAGAAGGATATTCTTTTTCTAAAAAATCAATATTTAATGTACTCATTGTCTAATTATAACGAAAACCATTCAGCGACTAACTCTTGTTCTATAGGTTCAATAGAATTATGTACGTAATCATTCTTTATTAAATCATAATGATAGTCTTTAGCCCATTCATCAATATTATTTGCTAAAGCGTTTAATGAATTGCAGATGAAATTTACCTCTTCATCGGTTATCGTTGGATGTATTGATAACCTAACCCATCCTGGTTTTTCTGTACTGCATCCACCTTTAATTTGATCTTTAATTTTATGAGACGTATTTTGATCTACATTTAATAAAAAATGCCCGTAAGTACCTGCACAAGAACAGCCTCCACGAGTTTGAATTCCGAAACGGTCATTTAATAATTTTACAACAAGGTTAAAGTGATATTTTTCAAAATAAAAAGAAAAAATACTTAATCTGTCTTTATGTTGAGGCGCTAAAATTTTAATTTTTTCTATGCTTTCTAAACAATCAAAAATAATGGCATTAACTTCATCTTCCCTCTTTTTCATCTTCTCTACGCCCATTTGTTCTTTTAATTGAATAGATAAGGCTATTTTTATCGTTTGCAAAAATCCAGGTGTACCTCCATCTTCTCTTGTCTCAACATCATCAATATAATCATGTTCTCCCCAAGGATTTGTATATGTTACTGTACCTCCTCCCGGGTTATCAGGAATAGTATTTTTGTATAGTTTTTTATTGAATAATAAAACTCCAGAACTACCCGGACCTCCTAAAAACTTATGCGGAGAAAAGAAAATTGCATCTAAATACTCATCTTCAATCTCCGGGTGCATATTTATATTAACATAAGGTGCTGAGCATGCAAAATCAACAAAACACAATCCGTTATATTTATGAATTAATGCTGCTACTTTATGATAATCTGTTTTTATTCCGGTTACATTAGAACCTGCAATTATCGAAGCTATCTTTATGGGTCTATCTGCGTATTTTTTTATTGTTTCTTCAAAAGTATCTAAACAAATTAGACCTTCATTATTACAAGGCACAACTTCTACATCTGCTATTGTTTCATACCATGATGTTTGATTAGAATGATGCTCCATGTGACTAACAAAAACTATAGGTTTTTTTTCATCAGGTACCTCTGTATGTTCTTTTAAATTTTCAGAAACCTTAAGTCCTAGTATACGTTGAAATTTATTAACCACTCCTGTCATACCTGAACCTTCAGTAATTAACACATCATCTTTACCAGCGTTTACATGCTGCTTTATAATTTTTCTGGCTTCATGATATGCTAGTGTCATTGCCGCACCTGTTGTAGAGGTTTCAGTATGAGTATTAGCTACAAAAGGTCCAAACTCATTTAATAACTTTTCTTCAATAGGCCTATACAATCTTCCGCTGGCCGTCCAGTCTGTATAAATAAGTTTTTTTTCACCATATGGGGTTTTAAAAGTTTGATTAATACCTACTATATTATTTCTAAACTTTTCAAAATATGTTTCTAAACTCATAACTAAAACTTTAATATTCCTTCTACTGTTTTTTATAATTTAAATATGTACTCTATAAGAGTTTTATGAAGGGTTTTATAATAAGATTATGCAATAATCTCTTCTATCTCTTTTATGAATCTTTCAGCAAGTTCATCAGCTTTTTCCTGAGTAGTTGCTTCGGTATAAATTCTGATAATAGGTTCTGTGTTTGATTTGCGTAAATGCACCCATTCATCAGCAAAATCTATTTTAACTCCGTCAATAGTATTAACTTCTTCATTTTTATATTTAGAAGCCATTTTTTCTAAGATTTGATCAACGTTTATCTTAGGAGTTAATTCAATTTTATTTTTACTCATAAAGTAACTTGGATAGCTATCACGTAATTCTTTACAAGACATTTTTTTAGCTGCCAAATGAGATAAAAATAGTGCTACTCCAACTAAGGAATCTCTACCATAATGAGAAGCAGGATAAATTATACCTCCGTTTCCTTCACCTCCTATTACGGTATCAGTTTCTTTCATTTTTTTCACCACATTAACTTCACCTACGGCACTAGCTGTATATGTTCCACCATGATGTTCAGTAATATCTCGCAACGCTCTAGACGATGATAAATTAGATACGGTATTTCCTCCTCCTAATTTTCCTAAAACATAATCTGCACAAGCCACTAACGTATATTCTTCTCCAAACATTGACCCATCTTCAGAGATTAAAGCCAAACGATCAACATCCGGATCTACAACAATTCCTAAATCAGCTTTCTTTTTAACTACTAATTCAGATATATCTGTTAAATGTTCTTTTAAAGGTTCCGGATTATGTGGAAAATGCCCGTTAGGGTCACAATATAATTCAATACACTTTACACCTAATTCTTTTAAAAGCATTGGAATTGCAATTCCTCCTGTAGAGTTAACTCCGTCAACTACCACTTTAAATTTAGCTTTTTTAATCGCTTTTTTATCAACTAAGTCTAGTTTTAATACTTGTTTGATATGTTTCTTTATATACTCTTTTTTCTTTCTGTAACTTCCTAATTCGTCAACTTCAGCAAATTGTAATTCATTACTTTCAGCTAACTTTAAAACTTCTGCTCCGTCTTCTCCATCAATAAATTCTCCTTTTTCATTTAATAACTTTAACGCATTCCATTGTTTCGGATTATGAGACGCTGTTAATATAATACCTCCATCTGCTTTTTCCATAGGTACAGCTACTTCAACAGTTGGAGTTGTTGACAGTCCTAAATCAATCACATCTATCCCTAAACCTATTAATGTATTAGCTACTAAGCTACTTATCATTTTTCCTGAAATGCGAGCATCTCTACCTAATACAATTTTAATTTTTTCTTTTTCCGTGTTTTTATTTTTAATAAATGTACCATAAGCAGCGGCAAATTTTACAGCATCAATTGGTGTTAAATTATCTCCTATACTACCTCCTATTGTACCTCTTATTCCTGATATCGATTTTATTAATGTCATATTAATTTTTTATTAGATAACAAATATAGCGGTATTTAAGAAATTAGCATTACACCTTATAGTCTTTAAGTGTAACATTTGTTACATATAACACATATAAAAAAACCGTTAATAGATTTAACGGTTTTTAGCTTGTTTTTATGTTTTATTTGTTTTTGTATACTATTCTTTGGTAGGTTTTACCATTCCTCAGCTTTACTCTTATCAAATTATATCCAAAGGGTAACATTTCCATAAGCTCCTTGTTTTCCTGTCGTAGATTATCAACTTTTTTAACTGAATAATCACTAGTTATTCTTTCTCCAAAACTTATAATAGTTTGATCTCCTCCTGCTACCGGACGTGGTATATTACAATTTAAAGCTCTTGTTTCAGAAACTTGTAATATTTTAATAGCTGTATAAAAAGGATGTGCTTCTGGTATTTCATCAACAGAATAACTTTTTACTATTGATTTTGTATTTATGCAATCTACAAATTGATAATCAAATCCTTTTTGAAACTTAAATTCCTCTTTGCTATATGCATCATTCGGATTATAGATTCCTGAAGGATATTCTCCGCTACAAGGCTCATATAAGCTTTCTACTGTGTTTTGTACATTCATATATACTGATGCTATTCTTTCTTGAATACTTTGCCTCATACGTTCTCCTTGACCCTTCGTAAAAACTGCTTGGTCAAGTGACCGACAAGGTAACACCAATGAACTCATAAAGTTTGTTGCAGGTACCTGTGTGATTGATCTGTTACATGATATTTTGCTTTGATCTCCAATATACGTTGAACAATCTTCAGCAATTTCTTCCTTACTGTATTCTATGGAGGGTAAAGTATCATCTACCATATCATTTTGTATTACCAAATCGCAATTAGTACTATTCCAATTATTATAGGTATGATGCAATAAAAAATTATGTCCTATTTCGTGTGGTAACGTAGATGTTAAAATATATTCATCATCAATAACAGAATTTATTCCGGGTTTATTAGCTACTCCTGCAATTTTACTATCATCATATTGACTACGTCGAATAGTTGATACGATAAAAACATTAAAACTATCATTTTGATATTTATTAATACTTTTTGCATAGTCTACCAACTGGTTAAAGGTTCTGTCTCCTCCTAAATAAACCACAGATTTCCATGTACTGTTTATTTCATCAAATCCTTTATACCTAAAGAATATTTTAAACGGATTAAAACATGTATTCAATATTGCTACGGCATCCATTAAATCATTTTCATTTACAGGGATAGCTCTTTCTCCGCTATTTTCATTTAAAATATGAAAATATATATTAAACACATAAATACCTTCTGAATCTCTAAAATAAGTAGTACTACTTTCAATACTCTTACTTGCTGTGGTTTCTTCTAACTCTTCACATTGTAAAGGGTTGATATTATTGTTTTTTAGGTAATTTTCTACCTCATAAAGTTTAAGTTCTTGTTTTTGAAGTAAGCTCAACATTTCTTTTTGAGCTAAGGTTGGGTTAATTACATAGATTGTTAATACTATAAATAGTAAATTTCTTATCTTTTTCATTATCATGACAAAGTTTAAGGAATTATGATATGATTTTGGGGGACCATTTTTATTTGAATGAATAGATGCAGCTATTCAAATAAAAAATAAATTAGGAAAACCATTATGCTTCCTGAATACTAAACAATTCCGTGTAGTTGTTTAGTTTATGTCAACAACCATTAAAACGAATGATTATTTTTAATATTTAACTTGTATTATTTCTCATAAGCTATCAATTTTTAGTAGTTATTATTTCTCAGTTTAAGTTATCAGAAACTTAAACTCCCTTAAGTTAACCTTTTTTTTCTTTATTTAAAAGAATATGAGATATTTACACAAAAAAAACAAATACAAGTAAAAACAAAAAGCCGATGCAAATTGCATCGGCTTTTAAGAGTTATAATGGTTTTGGAAATTATTTTCCTTCCATTTTTTTCTTTAATTCAGCTAATCCACCAATATCACCTAAAGTAGTTTTTTCTACTTCTTGTGCTTTTTTAGCAGCAGCTTTTACATTCTTTTGCTCCTCTTCTCTAAAAATAGAAGTGTGAGAAACAACGATTCTACGGTACTCTTTACTGAATTCAGTTACTTGGAAATCGGCTACATCACCTTTTCCTAACTTACCACCGTCTTCTTTTTCAAGGAAACGAACTGGAGCGAAAGCTTCTACTCCGTCAGCAAAAACTACAGTAGCACCTTTATCGTTCTTTTCTTTGATAGTACCTTCATGAATAGAACCAACAGTATAGTTGTCTTCATGAGCATCCCATGGATTGTCTAAAGTTTGTTTGTGACCTAAGTTTAACTTACGGTTTTCAACGTCTAACTCTAAAACTTGTACCTCTAATTTGTCTCCAACAGTTACAAAATCAGATGGGTGCTTAATTTTCTTAGTCCAAGATAAATCAGAAATATAAACTAATCCGTCAATTCCTTCTTCTAACTCAACAAATACACCAAAGTTAGTGTAGTTACGAACAGTACCTACGTGCTTAGAGCCAACAGGATATTTAGCTGTAATGTCTGTCCATGGATCTGGGTGTAATTGCTTCATACCTAATGACATCTTACGCTCATCACGATCTAAAGTTAAGATTTGAGCTTCAACCTCATCACCAACTTGAACGAAATCTTGAGCAGAACGTAAGTGAGTAGACCATGACATTTCAGATACGTGAATTAATCCTTCAACACCATCTTCTACTTCTACAAAAGCACCATAGTCAGCTAAAACAACTACCTTACCTTTTACAGTATCACCAACTTTTAAGTCTGGGTTTAATGCTTCCCATGGGTGAGCTGATAATTGTTTTAATCCTAATTGAATTCTTGACTTGTTATCATCAAAATCTAAAATTACTACATTTAATTTTTGATCTAACTCAACCACTTCGTTTGGATGGTTGATACGAGACCAAGATAAATCTGTAATATGAATTAATCCGTCAACACCTCCTAAGTCAACAAATACTCCGTAAGAAGTTACGTTTTTAACAACTCCTTCTAATACTTGTCCTTTTTCTAATTGACCGATAATTTCACGTTTTTGATCTTCTAAATCAGCTTCAATTAACGCTTTGTGAGATACAACTACGTTCTTAAATTCGTGGTTAATTTTAACAACCTTGAACTCCATAGTTTTCTCAACAAATTGATCGTAATCACGGATAGGTTTAACATCTATTTGAGAACCTGGTAAGAAAGCTTCAATACCAAATACGTCAACAATCATACCTCCACGAGTTCTACACTTAACAAAACCATTAACGATTTCTCCGGTTTCGTGAGCGTTATTAACACGATCCCATGCTTTAATTACACGAGCTTTTTTGTGAGATAATACTAATTGACCTGAAGAGTCTTCTCTTTTATCAACTAATACTTCTACTCTGTCTCCAACAGCTAAATTTGGATTGTAACGGAATTCATTTAATGAAATTACTCCTTCTGACTTAGAATTGATATCGATAATAGCATCACGATCTGTAATACGCACTACTTCTCCTTCAATTACGTCACGCTCATTAACGAATCCTACTGTACCTTCTAAAGCCGTTTCAAATTCTTTTAACTTAACCTCATCTACTGCTTCAATACCTTCTTCGTATTTGTGCCAGTCAAAGCTTGCTAAAAATTCTGTTGGGTTTACAGCTTCTGCTGTATTTTTTGTTTCTTCAGACATGTCTGAAATTAATTTTGTATCTTTTTGTTAGCCAGATTTTTAACGACACCAACGCCAAGAGATATTAAACTTATTAATTTTACATAAGACCTTTTATAAATCTGTTCTCGTAAAAAGGCGTGCAAATGTACAAATAATTATTTAGATAACCTAAAATGTTTTGGTTTTTAATAAGTTATGTTAATCAGCTTTTTAAGCTTGAGTCCATTTAATATTTCCTTCTTTAATTTCCTTTCCGTAACTTAAATAATGTTCTAACTCTGTTTTTTGACCATTAATATCTTCTATTTCTACTCTAATTTCAAACAAGCCCCAAGTCCATAAAATTAATTTACAATGCGGATTATCAGGTCTTCTTTCAATGGTTCTTACAGGATTTTTAAATGATTTATGTAAAATGTATGTTACTTTTTTTACAAAAGCTAAATCCATTCCATCTATGTATAAATGAACTTTATAATATGTTATACCTTCTTTATTTTGTTTTTTATAATAAGCTACATCTATCCCTTTTATTGATCTCTCGTCTGGGTTAAATAAAGAATCTTTTACTCGTAAATCGTATGTTTTTTGCCTCATGTATTCGGGAGCTTATTCATTATCATTTATTTCAATACTTGGAGCAGGTTCAATTTCTCCATCTATTCCTAACCCTTGAACTTCGTTAGTTTGAGCTGTTGTAATTGGTGAATTACTTTTGGCTGCTGATTCTCCAAAATAATACCCAATCACCGTTCCTACAATTCCCCCTAAAGAAGCTATAACCAATTGCAATGCCTTCATTTTATTATTAAAATCATCGGTTGTTGCCATAGAAAAGACTATCAATCCGGCAAAAATCAACACAATAATTAACGCCAAAAAATGTTTAAAGTCATTGATAAGGTTTGCAAAAAATTGGGTAACCATGTAAGCTAAGTTACCGGAGTTTTTACTATACAGAGGTGGGCTTTTATATTTTCCCCAATTAAAAATTACAGCCAACCAATTAATCATTAAAATTAAAGAAAAAAGGGTAAGTATAAGTACCAAAATTCCACTGGAATATGTTGATAAAAAGGTTAAAATTTCTTCCATCTATTTTCAGTTTGGTTAATTTTTTAAAAGTATTACACTTAAAAATGTGAAACTTAGCTAAGTTACTTTAATTTGAAATATTTTTCAAGTTATATTACTTTTAATTTAACGAGACTGGAAGGATGAGTTTTTTACACACCTATTTATTTAAACACTTAAAATAAGTATATATTTCTTAATTAAGAATTCTTTTAATCGTCTTTTAAAAATCTTTTTATATCATTATTAGAGCCATACACCACCAAAATATCATCTTTATTTAATACATCTTGCGGGCTTGCAACTCCTTTAACTTTTGTTACGTTTATTGTTCTTCCTACAAAACTCTTTTCAACACTACTTCCAATAGTGGTTAACACTAATAAATTATAATTCTCTCTTATTTTAGCATCACTAATAGCCACACCATCATACCTCTTAGGTACTTTAACTTCTATAATACTATAGTTATCACTTAACTCAAAAGAGTCTACCACTCCTTTTAAACAGAGTTTTTTAGCCCATCTTTCTGCTGATTCTGCCTCAGGATGCACTATTTCATCTACACCTATAGCTCGTAATACTTTTTCATGTAGGCTATCTATTGCTCTACTTACCAACCTTTTTACCTGAAAGTTTTTAAATAGTGCTGTAGCCATTACATTAGCTCCTTTATTTTCTCCAATAGCTATTACTACCATATCTGTATCTCTCAGTGGTAAGCCGGAAACTGTAAACTCATCAGTAGCATCCATGCAAATAGTATGTGAAATGCGTTCTTTATAGTTATCAACTTTATTCATATTGGTGTCAATTCCTATAACTTCATTTCCTTGCTCTGTAAGTTTTTCGGCTAAAGAAGCTCCAAAACTTCCTAGTCCTATGATAATATATTTCATTTTTTTCTTTTTAATTTATCGTTATTTCTTCCACAGGATATTTATAGTTTTTATGTTTCACTTTCTTAAAAAGTGCAATAAGCAATGTTAACATGCTTACTCTTCCTATGAACATTATTGCGATAATTACTAATTTACTAAATGCACTTAATTTGGCTGTAATACCTAAACTTAATCCTACAGTACTGTAAGCAGAAAAACACTCAAAAGCGATATCTAATAATTTTTTATCACTATCAAAAACAGATACTATTATAATTCCGGATCCTATAACAACTAATGATAATGATATTACTGCAAAAGCTCTTCTTACAGATACATCGGCAATTTCTCTTCTGTAAACTTCTATTTTAGATTTACCTTTTGCTAAACTAATAAAGTTAAGTGTTGCTATAGCAAAAGTATTGGTCTTTATTCCTCCTCCTGTTGAAGCCGGAGAAGCTCCAATCCACATCAATAAAAACATCATCATTACTGTTGAGAAATGTAATGCTCCCATATCAATATTATTAAACCCGGCTGTTCTTGGTGTTGTGGCTCCAAATAACGCGGTAATAAATTTACCTACTCCTTCATGCTCTCCTAAGGTATTATTATATTCATTACAGTAAAAAACTAACGTTCCTATAAAAGTTAATGTTGATGTAGTTACCAAAGTAATACGGCTATTTAAAGTTAGTACCCACGGTTTATGTGTTTGTTGTTTTCCTCTCAAATAGAAAAATTTCTTTAAAAAGAAATATTTAAGATATTTTATAATATTTACTACAATTGGAAAACCTAATCCTCCTAATACAAATGCAGCTATAATAATTGCTTGTAATACATAATTATTTTTAAATCCTGTTTCGTATAAACTATTGGGTAAAGTTGAAAAACCCGCATTACAAAAGGCCGACACAGAATGAAATACAGAGAAAAAGAATTGTTCAAAAAATGAACGAAACATATTTTTATCTAGGCTAAAATAAATTAGTATAGCCGTTAATAATTCTATTGAAAATGTTATGACTAAAATACGTTTTAAGGTAGAAAAAACTTCGCTAAGTTTATTAGAACCTGTCATATCACTCAACGTTAATTGACTTTCATAACTGGTTCCTCCTTTAAAAAAATAACTAAAGTAACTGGCTACAGATAAAATTCCGATACCTCCTGCTTGAATTAAAAACAAAATAATTGACTGCCCGAAAGTTGTAAAATAGCTTCCGGTATCCACTACAATTAACCCTGTTACACATACAGCACTGGTAGAAGTAAATAAAGCATCCAAAAAAGAAATACCTGTATAGGTTGCGTTAGGCAACATTAGCAATAAGGTACCTATGATAATTATACTAAAAAAACTTATAATAAATAATTGAGCCGGATTTAAAAGTGTTCTTTTATAGCTGACTCCTTGTTCTGAAAATTCTCTTATAAATGTTAGTATTATAGCAAACTTTACCCAGTTATCATTATATAAGAACGAAATATGTCTATGGGCATCTTCTCCTAAAAAATGAGTATATAGAATGGTAAGTGTTATTAAAATTGTAAGAATATCAAAAATTATAACACGTCTTTTTATTTGTTTTAATCTTTCAATATACCTCAGTATAGTAGACGTGATTCCTAGACCTATAATAATAAAGTAAAAAACATTAAATATTTTTTGTACTTGTGTTGATTTATCAAAACCAAAATCAACAATAAATAAGAGCATTCCTATTACAGATGAAGTAAAAGCTACTTGGTATAACTTTTTAATACTGGTAATATTTATTTTAGAAAAGATCAACTTTAATATATTTAAATTTATTGGTTATTCTACTTCTTTTATTTCTACTTTAAATAACGTATCAAAAATAGTATAAACAGCTTCTGCTTCATTTTTACGAACTGTGATTAGATATTCACATTCCAATTCCAACTTTTGACTCACAATTTCTATATTACGTTCTTTTATAATACGCATCACTTTATTCATCATATCATAACCAAACGTTATTTTAAATTGTTTATCTATTGTTTTCTCTATTATTTCCGAAGCCTCTAGTGCTAGTTGAGCAGAGTTTTTATAGGCATTAATTAAACCTCCTACTCCTAGTTTTGTTCCACCAAAATAACGTACAGAAACAACTAAAACATTAGTCACATCAAAAGCTTGAATTTGTCCGTAAATAGGCTGTCCTGCCGAGTTATTTGGTTCACCATCATCATTTGCTCTAAATCGAAGTGTTTCTGTTCCCAGTTGCCAAGCATAGCAATGGTGACGAGCGGTATGATGTATTTTTCTTAGTTGCTCTAGACATTCTTTAATGTCATCTTCTGAAGAAACCGGAAAAGCATATCCGTAAAATTTACTGTTTCTATCTTTAAATAGCGTTTCTTCGGATGGTTTTGTTATGGTTTTATATGTATCTTTTACTTCATCCATTAAGCTATAGTTACTAATATAATTCCGGATATAGCCAAAGCCACTCCAATTTTATTTTTAATACTAAAATTTTCTTTGAACACTAAAAAACCAACCAATGTAGAAACAATTACAATCCCTACATTATTTACAGTAAACAAAGTGGAACTTTCAAAATTATCATTTTGCAACGCTTTAATTAAAAACACAATAGAATAATAATTAGGAATCCCTAATACAATACCGGCCAATAAACTTTTTAACTCTAGTTTTTCTTTCGTTATAATTTGCTTTACCAGTAAAATGAGAACTCCAAAAAATGCTGCAAAACCAAATAGACTTCCGGAGAAGAAATCTACATCATTTTCTGAAACAAAATTTGTTTCAACATATTTCAAAGTCGTATCGATTACCCCGGATCCTAAAAATAACAATACCGGATAAAGCAATCCTTGGTTATCTCCTTTACTTTCTTCTTTTACAGAAGACATGTACACTGCCACTAATGCAATACCAATTCCGATTATTTTTAAAAAAGTGACACTCTCATTATACAAAATTATACCAAAAACAATAGGAACCACTACTGACATTTTACCTGCAATAGAAGCTACCGAAACTCCGTTCTTTTGAGCTGTTATGGCCATTACAAGAAAAATAGTTACAAATAATAATCCTAAAAACATAGCACCGTAAAACCATAATTGGTTAGTAACTTCGGTTATACTGCCAAAAGCGTTAGCAGAAAACATTCCTAAAACAAAAGCTACCATATAGTTAACTACAATAGCTTGCAAGGTATTTACTTTGTATAAATCAAAATACTTAAAAATAACAAACAATGATGTTGAGAAAACAACACTCAATAACAAGTACATCATTTTATAAAAACTCTTCTCTATTAAACAAATTAACTACATCTTCTTTTTCCGGATCTATATTCCATACTTTTATTCCTAATTTCTTTGCTGCTTCTGTATTTTCAAAAGTATCATCAATAAAAATAGTTTCTTCTGGAATTAATGTATTCTCTTCTAAAACAAAATCATAAATGGTACGGTTAGGTTTTCTCAAGTTGATTTCATGCGACAAATAGAATTGCTCAAAACAATCTTTAAATATAGCATACAACTCTTCTCCCCAATCGTTTTGAATCCATGATATATGCAAATCGTTCGTATTGCTTAATAAAAACAATCTGTATTCTTTTTTATCTGCCAGTTTTTTTATAAAGTTAAATCTATGATCTGGAAAATCCAGTAAAATAGCATTCCAAGCTCTTTTTAAATCTTCTTTAGGAATTGCAAATTTATTATGAAAAAAATCAACAAATTCATTCGTCGTTATCGCACCTGTTTCATAGCGATAATACATTTCCATCATTTCCTCAGTTACTTCTGTAACGCCTAATTTGGCTAATTCTTTATAGGTTGCTTGCTTATCTAAATTGATAAACACATCTCCAAAATCAAAAATGATATTTTTAATCATTAGTATATATTCTTAATATATCGTTATCTATTTTTTCTTCTACTATTTGTTTTGCTGACAAATCGGGGCTTTTTACTCCTTCATCAAAATGGCTTTGTCCTACAAAAACTCTTGCTTCATCCCAGAGATTTTCATCTATAAATGTTTGTAATGTTTGTCGTCCTCCTTCAATAAGTACCGATTGTATTTTGTGTTTCATTAAAATCTCACAAATTTGTTTAGCTACTTGCTCTTTAAAATTTATGGTTTCATAAGCTATAAGCTCCTTATTTTCAAATTCTTTTACTTCGGTAAACACAATTGTTTGTATACTATTATCCAGTATGTTAAATGTTTTAGAAACACGAAGTTTTCTATCCAACAAAACTCTTACAGGGTTATTGCCTGTCCAGCTACGTACATTAAGGCTAGGATTATCATGTAATGCTGTATTGGTTCCTACCAAAATAGCATGTTCTTCACTTCTCCATTTATGTGCAAGTTGCTGAGAATAAACATTTGAAATCCAAACAGGCTTCAATTCCTCTTTGGTAGAAGGCGCAATATAACCATTTACGGTTTCTGCCCATTTTAAAATAATGTAAGGTCGTTTTTTTTCTTGTACTGAAAAAAAACGTTTATGATGTTGTAAACATTCTTTTTCTAAAACACCTACTATAACATTACATCCGGCTTTTTGCAATCTTTCTATTCCTTTACCGGATACTAAAGAATTGGTATCTACACAACCAATAACCACATTAGGTATTTTTTTTGTCACAATTAAATCAGCGCAAGGAGGGGTTTTACCATAATGTGAACATGGCTCCATAGTTACATATATGGTAGATACTTCAAGTAATTCCGGTTTTTGTACAGAGTTAATTGCATTTACTTCAGCATGCGGACCTCCATAAGGACTTGTATAGCCCTCGCCTATTATTGTATCATTGTATACTACTACTGCCCCAACTGAGGGATTAGGCCTAGTGGTTCCAATACCATTTTTAGCTAGTTGTAAACAACGTTTTATATACTTTTCGTGATTATGACTCAATTATTTTAAGTTTTAGTAGCTCAATTACCTCCTTAAAATCAATCAAACTGCATTTACATACATCAGTTAATTAATCTATTTTTTTCGTATTAATCTGTTTTTATTTTTTACTCATAAATAAAAACTTGATATTTTTTTATTTTCTTTTTGTTTTTAGGTAATTTGCTCTTACAAAAATACTATATTCCTATGACTCTGTCTGATTTTATCATTAGAGAAATTAAACCTGAAGATAATCAAGAGGTTGCTCTACTAATTCGTAATGTTTTAATTGAGTTTGGTGTTCCAAAAGTAGGAACAGCCTATGAAGATAAAGCTACAGATCAGATGTTTGAAACTTATCAAAAAGAACGAGCTAAGTATTTCGTTATTGAATTTGAAGGTAAAATAGTCGGTGGTGCTGGTTTTGCCCCTCTTGATAATTACAATGGAAACGTATGTGAGTTACAAAAAATGTATTTCCTGCCCATAACCAGAGGAAAAGGTTTAGGTAATGAATTAATTAATCATTGTTTAAATAAAGCCAAAGCTTTAGGATTTGAACAATGCTACTTAGAAACTATGCCTTATATGGATGCAGCCAGAGCTTTATATAAAAAAAACGGATTTAAAAGTTTAGATGGACCTATGGGAAATACAGGTCACTACTCTTGTAATGTTTGGATGATTAAAGAACTATAACCGGAAAAATACCTTCTAATGACTATTAAAGAGTTTAAAACTTTTTTTACTTCTGAATTACAAACTATATATCCATTAAATGAAATAGATACTTTTTTCTTTTATCTGTTAGAAGAGTATTTAAACTTTCAAAGAATTGATTATGTTTTACAATCTGACTTTGAAATTTTAGAAGAAAAAAAGCTTCTCTTTACCAATGCTTTAATACGTCTTAAACAAGAAGAACCTATTCAGTATATATTAGGAAAAACAGAATTTTATGGTTTGCCTTTTAATGTTAACAAACACACATTAATACCAAGACCTGAAACTGAAGAGTTGGTTGAGTGGATTATACAAGAGGCTCAAAAAACAACCGTTTCAAGTATTTTAGATATAGGAACGGGTACTGGTTGCATTCCTATTAGTTTAGGAAAAAACTTACCTCACGCAACTATTTATGCTATAGATGTTTCTGAAGAAGCCTTAAAAGTTGCCAAAGAAAACGCTCTTTTAAATGCCACTAAAATTAACTTCCTACAATTAGACATTCTTAGTCTAGAAATACTTCCTCAAAAGTATGACATTATTGTTTCTAACCCTCCTTATGTTCGAAATTTAGAAAAATTAGAAATTAAAAATAATGTTTTGCAAAATGAGCCTCATTTAGCTCTATTTGTTGACGATAATAATCCTTTAGTTTTCTACGATAAAATTGCTGATTTAGCAAAAAAGCATTTAAATGATGACGGTCTTCTATTTTTTGAAATTAATCAATATTTAGGAAAAGAAATGATTGACCTGCTTAAAAATAAAAATTTCTCTTCTGTAGAACTTCGTAAAGATCTATTTGGAAATGACAGAATGATTAAGGCTAAAATTTAAAATTAGTTTACTATTTTAAAGGTGTTCTACTAAATTAAAATCAGATTTTTTACAAACTTATATGTAAGCCCTTGAATTTCTTAGCGACCTTAATTTAAAAAAAACGTAAAAAATAATTATTTTGTAAAAAGCACAAAACAAAAACACAACCACTTAAAAAACAACACAATACACATTTACCAACAAATGTTAAACACTGTTAATTCAGTAAGTAACATGAAAAAAAGTATTATTTTTGTGACCCCTTGAAAAAAAGTGTGTCTTAACCTATACACTAATTAAAAAGAAAGTATTAAACCTACTATAAAACGTCTTAACCTTAATGGGAAAAGTAAATTTAAAAACATTAATTGAAGAGTCTAAAGCTGATTCAGGGCTCGTTTTTAATGCTGAGGGTCATGTATTAGACTCTCACAACATTTCTAATGAAAATAATATTGCAGCCATGGCTGCAGTAATAGTTACCATGTCAAGTGAGTTTTTTCAAGATGCGTTAAATTCTAAAACGCTAAATCAATTAGTATTAGCTTCTGATGAAGGAGTATCCGTTATAAACAAGTATGATGATGATCATATTGTTTGTTTATTAGCAGAAGATATTTCAAAGTTAGCTATTATAAAACTTACACTTAAAAAAATAATTCCTCAATAACATAGCAGAATATATTTATTAACTTTAATTTTTTTACAATGAAAGAAATTTTAAATGACCTTATCGAAAATTTAAAAAGTAACGTTCCCGGTTTTATCGCAGTTTCAATAACTGATGTTAGTTCAGGTGAAGCTTACGAATCTTTTACAAACAACCCTGATTTTGATCCAAATATTGCTTCAGCATACAACCTAGAAGTAGTTAAAGCTAAATTAAAAGCTATTGATGCTTTAGGTTTAAATGAAGAAATTCAAGATATTACCATTACTTTATCTAGTCAAATACATATTATCAATATCGCTCCAAGCGGAACTTATTTTGTGTATTTAGCAGTAGATTCTAAAGAAGCTAATTTAGGTATAACTAAAGCCTTATTAAACAAATACAAAGCTGAATTAAATAAAGCTTTATAAAATGGAAAACACAAATCATTTACCCATAGATAAAACACTAAGAAAACACCTAAATAAGAGGCTGAAAACTTTTAGAAAATATCGATTTTCTGAAGGCTCATTAAAGTCAAAAGGTAAAAATAGCGGTGACTTTTTTGGATTCTTGTTTAAAGAATATGACAGCATGAATGATTTAGTGAAAGACCTGTTTTAAAATAAAAGCGCTTATAGGCGCTTTTATTTTTTACTATTTTTTAATGCTGACTTTAGTTTGTTGATGAGTTCATATATTTCTTCATCATTATAACTGGCAAAGCCTATACGAATAGAATTATGTTGTTGTTCAGCTAAATCATATCGTTTCCAATCACCTAACACTAACTTATATTTTAAAGCTTCTTTTTCAGCTTTTTCCCAACTATATGGTTGTTTTAGCGTAACCCAAATAGCCATTCCTCCTTTAGGAACTTCAAACACTAAATATTCAGATAATTCATTTGATAAAAGCTTACAAAACAGATTTCGTCTCTGTTCATAAATTTTAAGCACCTTTCTTATATGCCTGTCTAAATCTCCCGATTTTATAAATTCTGCAAAAGTTAACTCTAAAAGCGCGTCTCCTTGCCTATCTACATATCCTCTATATGTTGAAGCTTCTTTTACAAACTCCTGCGAAGCAATTAAATATCCTATTCTAAATACCGGTGAAACCGTTTTACATACAGAACCTATGTATATAACATTTTTACCCTTATCATGACTCGCCAACGGTAAAATAGGTGCATGGTTATAATTAAAATCATAATCATAATCATCTTCAATAACAGCAAAATTATAGGTTCTTGCCAAATTTAATAAATGAATTCTTCTTTCTGCAGATAAGGTTACCGTTGTTGGATGATGATGGTGAGAAGTTATATACACCGCTTTTATTAAACTTGTTTTACAAATGTTTTCTAACTCATTTGTACATATACCTTCTTTATCTACCGGTATTCGTAACAATGTTGCTTTTGTTTGTAAAAATGTTATATCTGCAGAGGAATAGTTTGTTACTCCAACAACAATTATATCTTTCTCTTTCAACAATAGTTGCGCACTTAACCATATACCCATTTGACTACCCCTTGTAATCAGTAAATTATCTTTGGTTATTTTTAATCCGCGTGTTGAATTTAAATAATCTACCAAAACCTCTCTCAGCTTTTCATGACCATAAGTAGATGTATAAGACATATGCTTATATATATCTTTTTTGCTACAAATTTTTCTGTAAATTCTACCTATTTCAACAGTTGGCGTTAATCTTGTATCAGAAATTCCATCATTTATTACTGTCCAATCATGATTTTTAACAGTCTCTTTGGTTAAGAATACTTCATTTTTATAAAATGAAAAACCTGTATTTGCTGAAGTATCCTTTTCTTCCTCAAAACAATTAAAATCTTTTTGTCTTAACAAAGGTAAATCCCCTTTAACAAAGGTTCCTTTTTTGGGAATGCTTTCTACCCAACCTTGTAATTCTAATTCTTCATAACAAGAAACTACTGTTTTTCTATGAATACTTAATAATTCTGATAACATTCTAGAACCCAATAATTTAGTTTTAGCTGGTAATTTTCCCTCTCGGATATAAAAAATAAACTGATTTGCTAGTTGTAAATACAAGGGTTGTGTTGTATTCTTTTGCAGCTTAAAACTTGTTTTATACGGAAACATCTGGACTACTTTTTTTATTTATTCTGGACTAAAATAATAGTCCTTAAATGTAATACATTTGAAATGCAAAACATTAACAACATGACAAAAAAAGATATACAACCTTCAGAGTATAATGAATATTTTGGCAGGTATATAAATTTAGTTTCAGATGAAACAGAGTTACTACAAGGATTAGAAAACGATAAGAAGTTTGTAATTGATTTCTTTTCTTCTATACCCAAAGAAAAATTAGAGTACCGATACCAACCTGAAAAATGGACTATTAAAGAGGTTTTACAACATATAATTGATACTGAACGTATTTTCATGTATCGTTTTTTACGAATAGCTCGTGCTGATAAAACTGCTTTAATGGGATTTGAACAAGATGACTTTATTTTTTCTTCAGAAGCCAATAGTAAATCTATTGATGAACTGTTACAAGAGTTTACTATTACTAGGTTATATACGTTAAACCTTGTAAAGAGTGTACCTACAAAATACCTTAGTAATATGGGAGTAGCTAGTAATTCTCCTATTTCAGCAAGAGCTTGTGCTTTTATTTTATTAGGTCATAGTATTTGGCATAGTAATATCATTAAAGAGCGCTACCTGTAATGTTAGAAATAAGACCTAATTGTGAGCTTTGCGAAAAGAAATATAGAAGAGAAAAACAAGTAATAGAAAAATTTAAAAATATTTCTCCAGAAAATAGATAATGTAATGATTACAATCGTACCGGCTTCTTTAAAAGATACAGAAATTTTGGCTTTGTTAGGTAGACTTACTTATTCAGAGTCACACGGTCATTTTATTAATAACAAAGAAGATTTATTCAAGTATAATAATGAGGCTTTTTCTATTGAAAAAACTAAAAAAGAACTACAAAATTCAAATAACCTTTACTGGATAGCTTATGTAGACAAACTTCCTGTGGGGTATGCAAAATTAGTTTTAAATACTAACAATATTCAAGTTGATTCAAAGAAGCAATGTAGGTTAGAAAGAATTTATGTATTGCAAGAATTTTTAGGTAAAAAAGTAGGATATGAATTATATACTACTGTGTTTAATAATTCTAAAGAATTAGGTTTTAAACAACTTTGGTTAACTACCTATATCAAAAATGAAAATGCAATTCAATTTTATAAAAAACTTGGATTTGAAATTGTTGGAGATTATGAATTTATGGTAAATGGTAAAGCTTTTGAAAATCTAGTTTTTTCAAAGAAAATCAACTCTTAAAATAAAAAATATGGAAGAATATACTAAATCAAAACTAAATCGAGTTAAAAGAGGAAACAAAAGAGCTGTATATAATATAGATGAAATCAATTCAATTCTTGATGCAGGTTTTATCGGATATGTAAGTTACATATTTGAAGGAAATGCTATTGCTATTCCAATGGCTTATGGTAGAACTAACGATAAAATATACTTACATGGCTCTACCGGAAATCGTATGTTACTATCTTTACTTGAACAAAAAAGTGCCAGTATGACGGTTACCCACTTAGACGCTTTAATTTTAGCTCGTTCTGGTTTTCATCACTCCGTTAATTATAGGTCTGCTACTTTATTTGGGACTGTAAAAAAGGTAGATGATCCTAAGGAAAAAGAAATGGCTCTCAAATGTGTTATGGATTTTATGATGAACGATAGATGGGAATATGTAAGAGAAATGAATGAAAAAGAATTTAACCAAACTTTAGTCATTGAAATTACAATTCAAACAGCCTCAGCCAAAGTAAGAAACGTAGGTGTTAACGATGAACCTGAAGATGAATCACTTCCTATTTGGGCAGGTATAATTCCTATAAAACAAATTGCCGAAATGCCTGTACCCGATGAAAAGATGGATAAAAACATTGAAATACCCAACCATGTTTTAGAATATTACGAAAAACACAAATAAGCATAAGTCATGTACATGCTTTAGTATGTACATGATTATATTCTCTGCTCTAACTTAAACTTGTATTTTAACTCCACTACTCCTCTTTCTACAACTAAAGTTATTTTTTTATTAGGTTTTGTTTGAAATAAATCCGTTATATGTTCTAAAGTATACTCATGAGCATTCTTTCCGTTTATCTTTTTTATAATATCTCCTACTTCTATTCCTGCTTTATCTGCTGGAGAATCTTCAACTACCCTTTCTACCTTGTATGAAGGTTTAAATTTATATGTATAACTGGTAACAAATGAAATAACATTATTAGAAGAAACATCATCACCGTAATGACTCTTTCTAGGTATATTCATTTCTTCTTTTATTAATTCTAATCCATTATATACCACATGTAAACCGCTCATATTATAGTAAAACCCTTTTTTCAAAGAGGTTGCTTTTTTTAATATTAATCTCTTATTTGGGTAGTCTATCCATACTTTAAACCGTTTTAATATACCCCCTCCAATACTTCCATTTCTTTTTTTATATTTTCTTGCATTAAATGTAGATAAAGAATCTAAAAAAGAGGCCGTTGGCTTTTCAACCATATACTTACCAATCGCTACATTTTCAACCCTACTTCTTTTCCCATAAATAGTACCGCTTAATCCTTCACCTAAAATATCAATAAAATATTTTTCAGGACATTTAATATCTTTTTCTGTTCCTTCAAAAAGCCATAATGCATCACTTCCCCCTGAGTCAATCAACATCTTAACCGGAATTTCTTCAGAAGTTTTTTCTGTTCTTATTTGTAAATTTATATACGGCTTGTTATTATATAATTCAATATCTAATTTTTCACACGACCTACATTTAGGTTCTTGATATGTTTCCGGTTTATAAAAAGTTAACTTCTTTGTTTCGTAATTAACCTTTACTATAACGTCTTTTAATAAATCATATCCTGTTATTCCGTGTATAGTCGTTCCCATTTTTGAAGACAATTTAAAGGCGTCATCTAAAATCACATACACCTCTTGATTTGTTCCAAAAATATTTTTTATTCGAATTTCATTTCTTTTAGATAATATAGCCTCTACCGGGTTTCCGATCCCTAACCCTCTTATAAAAACTTTTTCAGTATTATTAAGAACTAAATTTTCTTTATTAGTTAAATTAAACAGAATGGTTTTTCGTACTCCGGTATCTAAAATAAAGGAAAGTTCTTTTCCATTGATGGAAAGAGGAAAAACAATCAAATTATTAATTAATTTAAATCCTACCTCCTCTTTTTCAGAATTTCTAAAAAACTGAAATTTTGATTGCGATTGCAAAAATGTGATAAAAAACAACGAAATAAAAAGTAATATTCTATTCAAGGGCCAAAAATTTAGGGATAAATTAAATATACAATCATATTTTTACATTTAACAAATTTTAGGATATTTTTAACCATATTTTTTCACCTCAAACACTCTTACTTTATCAAAATAATTTTGCAAATTTGCCTCGTAAACAACTAATTTTATTTTAAAATGCCATCTATTTCTATTAAAGGAAATTCTATGCCTCAATCACCAATCAGAAAATTGGTTCCTTACGCTGAGGCTGCTAAAAAAAACGGAACAAAAGTTTATCACCTAAACATAGGTCAACCAGATATTAAAACTCCTCAAGTTGCTTTAGATGCTGTAAAAAACAATGCTATAGAAGTATTGTCATATGCACGTTCTGAAGGTTCAGAAGAATACAGAGAAAAGTTAGCAAACTACTATGTAAAAAATGATATCCATGTAACTGCCAGTGATATTATTGCAACCACCGGAGGTTCTGAAGCTTTACTATTTACTATAGGAAGTATTACTGATCCGGGTGATGAAATTATTATTCCTGAACCTTTTTATGCAAATTATAATGGATTCTCAACAGCATCAGGTGTTAAAGTTGTTCCTGTAATTTCTAAAATTGAAGACAATTTTGCATTACCTGCCATTGAAGATTTTGAAAAATTAATTACTCCAAAAACCAAAGCTATATTAATCTGTAACCCCGGAAATCCGACAGGTTATTTATATAGTAAAGAAGAAATAGAAAAATTAAAACAAATTGTTTTAAAACACGATTTGTTTTTAATTGCAGATGAAGTTTACCGTGAATTTACGTATGACGGAGAAAAACACAACTCTGTAATGTCTTTAGAAGGTTTAGAGCAACATGCAATTATGATTGACTCTGTATCTAAACGTTATAGTATGTGTGGAGCTAGAATTGGTTGTATTGTTTCAAAAAATAAAGAGTTTATCAATACTGCTTTAAAATTTGCTCAGGCGCGTTTAAGCCCGCCAACCTATGCTTTATTAGCAAGTGAAGCAGCATTAGAAACTCCTCAAAGTTATTTTGATGAAGTTATTGAAGAATACCAAGAAAGACGTAACACTTTAATTTCTGAATTACAAAAAGTAGAAGGCGTAAAAGTTGCGAACCCTAAAGGAGCTTTTTACTGTATTGCTGAATTACCGGTAGAAAGTTCAGAAGATTTTGCTCAGTGGATTTTAGAAAATTTCCAACACAATAATGAAACGGTTATGGTTGCTCCTGCAGAAGGGTTTTATTCTACTGAAGGAGAAGGAAAAAACCAAGTTCGTATTGCCTATGTTTTAAACAAAGAAGATTTAAAACGTTGTGTAGAAATTTTAAAAATCGCTTTAGAGCAATATAATAGCTAATTTGGAAATACAACATAATATATCCTTAAAAGATTATAATACGTTTGGCATTGATGTTAATGCCAAACGTTTTATTTCTATTGACTTTCTATATAACTTACAGCAACTTTTAAAACAAGAACAAGAGCTTTTTGTTATTAGCGGTGGTAGTAATATGCTATTAACTAGAGATATTGAAGCTTTAGTTGTTCATCTTAATTTAAAAGGCATTTCTATAGATAACGAAGAAGAAAGGTTTGTAGACTTAACAGTTAATGCCGGTGAAAATTGGCATGAGTTTGTTTTGTGGTGTATTTCTTTAAACTATGGAGGTATTGAAAACCTTTCTTTAATTCCCGGAAATGTAGGCACCTGTCCTATTCAAAACATAGGTGCTTATGGTGTGGAAGTTAAAGATGTAATTACTAAAGTAAATGCTGTTGAAATAAAGACCGGAAAATTAGTATCTTTTACTAATGAAGAATGTGAGTTTGGGTATCGAAATTCTATTTTTAAAAATCAAGCTAAAGGAAAATATATTATTACTTCAGTAAGCTTTAAGCTTACTAAAAATATCCACAACCTTAATACTACCTACGGAGCTATAGAAAAAGAATTAGAAGCTAAAAAAATTATAACACCTACTATAAAAGATATTTCTGATATTGTTATTGCCATTCGTCAATCTAAACTACCCGACCCTAAGGAGATTGGAAACAGCGGAAGCTTTTTTAAAAACCCGGTAATTTCTAAAAAACACTATGAAACTCTTTTAGAAAAATTCCCTACCATTCCTTGTTATGGTATTTCAGAAACAGAAGTTAAAGTTCCTGCAGGATGGTTAATTGAGCAAAGTGGTTTTAAAGGAAAGCGCATAGGCAATTACGGAGTGCACAATAAACAAGCTTTAGTATTAGTAAACTACGGAGGAGCTACGGGTGAAGAAATATACCAACTAGCAAAACTTATCCAAAAAACAATTTTAGATAAGTTTTCAATACCATTAGAAATAGAAGTAAATGTTATTTAAAACATTCTTCGTTTCTTATCTTCAACCTTAACAGGAATTAAAACTACTTTATTTTGAAAAGGTAAAAAGATGAATGTGAAAATAGAAGTTAACAATTTCATTTATATTCATTTTAAGGGATTAATACGTTTATTAAGACACCACTCTTATAATAAAGTCACTTCTTAAATTAAAAACAATTGATTCCTAATGATATACACCTGTATCATTATAAAGGCAATCATTTTTAACACTATTTAATTTTCCTAATTTTTAGTTTTAGTATCTTTGCATTTTAATTTGGTAAGCATGAAATTAGTTTTTGTTACAATTGGGTTGTTAGCACTTGCCTTTGCAGGAATTGCTATAAAAATTTGGGCTAAAAAAGATGGAGAATTTGGGGGAACTTGCGCTAGTCAAAACCCAATGTTAAACAAATCCGGAGAGCCTTGTGGATTTTGCGGAAAAACTCCGGATCAATTTGACTCTTGTAGTGAGCCTCAACATAATTAATTTTTAAAAACCTTATATGCTTATTACTGTGCTTTTCTACATTTTTGTAGCGGTTACGGTTATTCAATTTATATACTATTTATTATTCTCTTTATTACCATTTAAAAGTAAACTTCTTAAAGAAGAAACTAAAGAAAGTAAAGGTATTTCGGTAATTGTTTACATCAAAAATAATGCTGATGAATTAGTACAAAACCTTCCGGCTATTATTAATCAAAAATATAGCAATTTTGAAATTGTTCTGGTTAATCACGCTTCTTACGATGCTAGTTTAGAAATCATGACTAATTTTCAACAGAAACATTCGAACATAAAAATTGTTAATGTTGAAAACCAGGAAACATTTTGGGATAATAAAAAATATGCTTTAACATTGGCTATTAAAGCCTCTGCTAATAAGCATCTTATTTTTGCTGATATAAATGCAAAACCTTTTTCTAATTATTGGATTGAAGAAATTTCGCAAAAGTTTACCAACAAAAAAACTATTGTTATAGGGTATCAAAAATTAATAGGAAAAAAATATTCTGCCAGTAATCTTTTTATTCGTTTTGTACACACCTTAAACGCTTTAAAAACATTTACTCTTGCTAATTTAGGCAGTCCTTATAAAGCACATCAAGGTAATTTTGCGTATTCTAAAGAGCTTTTTTTTAATGTAAAAGGTTTTATTAATCACTTAAAACTTTCTTCAGGAGAAAGTGATTTATTCTTAAAAGATGCAGCAACTTCCGAAAACACAGCAGTACTTATTTCACCTAATAGTTTTGTTACTCGTAAAAAAATTGTAGGCTTACACGAATTTGTTTCTCAACAAAAAACACAAGCTAAACTGTTTTCATTGTATACTACAAAAAATAAAATAGTACTATCAATATTTAACCTTTCTAAAATACTTTTTATTTTTTTAGCGGTTATTCTTAGCTTTTTTAATTGGACCATAACGCTTCCTGTTGTTGTATTTTATTTTATTTTTCAATATATATTAGCAGGTAAAGCCATCAGCAGATTAAAAGAGCCTCAATTACTTTATTTTTTACCAATTTTAGATATCTGTTATGTTTTTTTTGTAATTTATACCCGTATTTCGAATACAATTTCTAAACCTACACTTTGAAAATAGATTCAGAAATCATACTACAACATATACAGGGAGCTAAAAAAGGAAATCAAATATCGTTTAACTTTTTATTAGATCATTTTTGGGGAAGTGTGTATTACTTTCAACTTAAAAAGACTGAAAACGATAATGACGCTGAAGATATTACGATTCAAACTTTTTCTAAGGCTTTTGAAAAAATAGATACCTTTAATGAAGACTTCCAATTTAATACTTGGCTCATCGCTATCTCTAAAAATGTATATATTGATTTTCTTCGGAAGAAAAACACCTCAATATCTTTAAAAACAATCAAAGAAAAAGAAGAAGAAGCTTTTTATGTTATTGATGATTCTCCTTCACCGGAAGATATTATTATTACAGAACAAAATTTAGCCAAATTACTTCGTGATATAAAACAACTTAAACCCAAATACCAAGAAGTTATAAACTTGCGTTATTTTCAGGAGTTAAGTTATAAAGAAATAGCCCAACAAATTAATGAGCCTGTAAACAATGTTAAAGTGAAGCTATTACGAGCTAAAAAACTTTTAGCGGAAATAATTAATGGTTCTTAAAAAGAAATAAAACATAACCTAGCACATATTTTTAACAATAATTATTTTTTTTATTTAAATTTATCGTGATTTTTCAATCCCCTTATTAAAATCATGAAAAAAGCATTTTCTTCTATCGGACCCGGTTTACTGTTTGCAGGTGCAGCCATTGGTGTTTCTCATTTAGTTCAATCTACGCGTGCCGGTGCCGAATTCGGATTTGGATTGCTTTGGGCATTGGTTTTAGTACACCTCTTCAAATATCCTTTTTTTCAGTACGGTCCCAGGTATGCCACAGCTACCGGTGAAACTTTGCTCGATGGATATAAAAGACTTGGAAAAGGAGTGTTAATCAGTTATTATATTCTAAATTTTGCTACTATGTTTACCATACAAGCGGCTGTTACCATAGTTACAGCTGGCTTAGCTTCACACTTGTTTGGATTTACTAATGACTTAGTCATATGGTCGGGAATTATAACGCTGATAAGTTTTGGTATTTTACTTTTTGGGAAGTATAAAGTACTTGATAATCTAATGAAATACATTGTTATTATTTTAACGGTAAGTACGGTTATCACGGTACTTGTAGCTATTTTTAACACTAATAAAGGATTTACATTTACTCAAATTATTCCTTCAGGAGCTGCAGAAATTACTTTTTTAATAGCCTTTTTAGGCTGGATGCCTGCTCCTCTTGATATTTCTATTTGGCATTCATTATGGTCTGTAGAAAAAAACAAAACTACCTTTGAAAAAATAAAGCCTAAACAAGCAATCTTTGATTTTAACGTAGGTTATATAGGAACTCTCTTTTTAGGAGTTTGCTTTGTTATTTTAGGAGCCATGGTAATGTATAAATCCGGACAAACGTTTTCCAGTAAAGGAACCGTTTTTGCTTCTCAATTGATTACATTATACACAAAAAACTTAGGAGAATATGCTCATATTTTTATTGGCATTGCGGCTTTTACCACTATGTTTAGCACAACGCTAACCACCCTTGATGCTTCTCCCAGAGCTATGGAAAAAACCTCTTCATTACTTTTAAATAGAAAAATAAAACTTTCATACTGGTTATGGTTATTAATTTTAGCCGTAGGTACTTATATCATTTTAAAATACTTCTTATCAGATATGGGCTTCCTTATAAAAATAGCCACCATTCTATCTTTTTTAACAGCTCCTTTTTACGCCATTTTAAATTATATTTTAATTACCGGTAAACACACTCCTGAAAAATACAGGCCCGGTAAAGGACTTAAATTACTAAGTTTAGCCGGAATTGCCTTCTTAATTCTGTTTAGTATATGGTTTTTACTTAATTTCTAAATCTTTTCTTCGTAAATTTGCTATTTCAATTTAGTTACTAAAAATGGCAAACGAATCTGTAGTTTTACCTGAAAGACCAAAGAAACCTAAATGGCTACGTGTTAAGTTACCGGTAGGTAAAAAGTATACCGAGTTAAGAGGGTTAGTTGATAAATACAAGTTAAATACCATTTGTACCAGTGGTAGCTGTCCTAATATGGGAGAATGTTGGGGTGAAGGAACGGCTACATTTATGATTTTAGGAAATATCTGTACTCGTTCTTGTGGGTTTTGCGGAGTTAAAACCGGAAGACCGGAAACCGTTGAATGGGACGAACCTGAAAAAGTTGCTCGCTCAATAAAATTAATGAATATTAAACATGCTGTAATTACCTCTGTAGATAGAGATGATTTAAAAGATGGCGGTTCTATTATTTGGGCTGAAACTGTAGAAGCTATACGAAGAGCAAATCCTAATACTACTTTAGAAACGTTAATTCCGGACTTTCAAGGAAATGAAAAATTGTTAGACAGAATTATTGAAGTACACCCTGAAGTAGTTTCTCATAACATGGAAACGGTAAAACGTTTAACTCGTGAAGTTCGTATTCAAGCTAAATACGATAGAAGTTTAGGGGTTTTAAAATACCTGAAAGATAACGGTATGAGAACCAAATCAGGAATTATGTTAGGACTTGGTGAAACAGAAGAAGAAGTAATTCAAACTATGAAAGACTTAAGAGCTGTTGGTTTAGATATTATTACCATTGGTCAATACTTACAACCTACTAAAAACCATTTACCTGTTAAACAATTTATAACACCGGATCAGTTTAAAAAATATGAAACGCTTGGTTTAGAAATGGGCTTTATGTATGTTGAAAGCGGGGCTTTAGTACGTTCATCATACAAAGCACACAAACATGCCAGCTAAAATTTTATACTTTTATTAACCTTTTAACAATCAAGTGTTAATTAATTGTAAAATAAACAAAAATCAACAATTTATATTTTAAATATTCATAATTTTGGCACAGAATTTGAAACTAGTATTGTGTAAACAATAAGTTTTGTTTTCATTGTGTAAATTATTTGAATTAGTTGATTAACAAAAACCCGCTCTAGAGCGGGTTTTTGGTTTTATACTATGGTGTGCGTTTAAAATTAAATAGCACTAATAATATCGTACTTGGTAATAATATGATATGTACTATCACCTAAATCAACCAATACTGCTTGATTCTCTTTAGTGATTAGCTTAGAAACTTTATCGATAGAAGTAGTTTTTTCTACAACAGGATACTTAGCTCCCATAATATCTTTAATAGGTTTTTCAGCAATGTTTTTATCTTCTAAATAACTATGCAATAGAGTTGATTCATCTACAGAGCCTACAAAACCATGTATATCTCTTACCGGAATTTGAGAAATTTTAAAAGTTCTCATTCTTTCAATGGCATGTGATACTAATTCTTCAGTTTGTACTGTAATTAAAGGCTTATCAATATGCGACTTTACTAAATCTTCAGCTGTTGTAATTTCTTCCTCTAAAAAACCTCTGTCACGCATCCAATCATCATTAAACATTTTTCCAACGTATCTGCTTCCATGATCGTGAAATAACACCACAACAACGTCATCCGGTTTAAACTCGTCTTTTAACTGTAACAATCCTTTTATAGCTGCTCCGGCAGAGTTCCCTACAAAAATTCCTTCCTCTTTAGCTATTTTACGTGTATATACTGCTGCATCTTTATCAGTTACTTTGGTAAATCCGTCAATTAAACTAAAATCTACATTTTTAGGTAAAATATCTTCACCAATACCCTCTGTGATATACGGATAGATCTCGTTTTCATCAAAAACACCGGTTTCATGGTACTTTTTAAATACAGAACCGTACGTATCTATACCCCAAATTTTTATGTTCGGATTTTTCTCTTTTAAATACTTAGCCGTTCCTGAAATAGTACCTCCTGTACCCACTCCTACCACAAAATGTGTGATTTTACCTTCAGTTTGTTCCCAAATCTCCGGAGCAGTTTGCTCGTAATGAGCAATGGCATTTGACGGATTGTCATATTGATTTACATACCATGAATTAGGAATTTCTTTTCCTAACCTTTTTGATACCGAATAGTAAGATCTAGGATCATCCGGTTCAACATTGGTAGGACAAACCACTACCTCTGCTCCCACAGCACGCAAAATATCCATTTTTTCTTTAGACTGTTTGTCTGAAATTACAAAGATACATTTATACCCTTTTACAATGGCAGCCAAAGCTAATCCCATTCCGGTATTTCCTGAGGTTCCTTCTATAATAGTTCCTCCAGGTTTTAAGCGTCCGTCAGCCTCCGCATCTTCGATCATTTTTAATGCCATTCTGTCTTTAACAGAGTTTCCGGGATTAAAAGTCTCAACCTTGGCTAATACCAAAGCATCAATTTCTTTGGTTACCGAATTTAACTTTACCAAAGGAGTATTTCCTATAGTTTCAAGTATATTTTTAGCGTAATTCATTATAAGTTATCAGTTTTGTCCTACAAAGAAACGAAATCTTATGATGAATTTAAGCAAACTTAATAGATTTTGAAGGTTGTATTTTGGTTATGATATAAGAAGGAACAATTAACATTAGAAAACATAAAACCAAAGTTCCTACATTTAATAAGATGATAGATAAAAAATCTATTGATACCGGAACGGTAGATACATAGTAGTTTTCAGGATCTAATTTTATGAGTTTAAAATATTTCTGAGCCAATAAAAACAACAAACCAATACTATTCCCGTATAACAGTCCTTTTAAAATTAAGTAAGAAGCATTGTACAAAAATACTTTTCTAATACTCCAATTCGTGCTTCCTAACGCTTTTAAAACTCCTACCATTTGTACTTGTTCTAAAATTAACACCAACAAAGCCGTAACCATATTAATTCCTGCTACTAAAATCATGATACCAATAATAACCCATACGTTATTATCTAAAATATCTAGCCAATTAAAAATTAAAGGGTAGTTTTCTGCTATTGTAGCACTGTTTAGCGTTGCTCCTATGGATCTGTACACTTCATCACCTTTTTCTTTTAAAGCATCAAAATCATCTAATAACACTTCAAAACCGCCAACTTTTGTAGAATCCCAACTATTCAATCTTTGTACCTCTCTAATATCACCTATCAGCATGGTTTTATCAAACTGTTCAAAACCTGTATTGTAAATGCCTACCACTATAGGTTTACGTATTGCAAAAGGATTTTTTCTTTTTTCGGCACTAAACACTACCTGAATAGTATCATGAATCTTAAGATGTAATCTATTCGCTATAGACTGTGATATTAAAATTTCTTTGTTTCTGTCTAAACTAAAATCAGGCAATCTACCTTCTACTAAATATTCATTAAAAAAGCTAAAGTCATAATCATCAGAAACGCCTTTTAAAATAACACCTTCAAAATCATTTTCTGTTCTTAAAACTCCAAACTTATTAGCAAAAACCTGCACATTTTTAATCCCCTCTACATTATGAAACTTAGGGTAAAAATCTTGATGTTTGTTTATAGGAACTACCGAAACATCTGAATTATTATTATCATAATTAACAATTTGAATGTGTCCTTTAAAACCTGACATTTTATCTCGAATTTTCTTTTGAAATCCGGATCCGATAGATACAGCAATTAACATAACTGTAATTCCTAACGTTATGGCTATGGTTGCAATTTTTATTATTGGCGACGATATACTATTTTTATACCCTTTACCAGCAATAATTCGCTTGGCTATAAATAATTCGAAATTCAAAGATTATGGTTTTAACGTACTCCAAAAGTACATATTTATTATTGGTTTTTACTATCTGTTTTCAACTTGTTTCATGTGCACAACATCCTCAAAAAGAAAATCAGAATCATACGGCTACGCCTGAAAAAGCGGCTACTAAAACGGTAAAACCCGGCGCAGACAGGGTTGAACTCTATCTTTCTCAACTACTTAATAAAAATGTAGCTATTGTTGCCAATCAAACATCTATTGTACATGTATTACAAAGAAAAGAAATTTCACCTAATGTAATGGGAGCTGAATTGGTTACTAAACATTTGGTTGATTACCTTCATGATTATAGAGGCATTACTGTAAAAAGAGTTTTTGCTCCTGAACATGGCTTCAGAGGGAAAGCAGATGCAGGTGAAACAGTTATTGACGGGGTTGATACTAAAACGGGAGTGCCTATTATATCGTTATACGGAAAAAACAAAAAACCTTTTCCGGAACAACTACAAGATGTAGATGTAGTGGTTTTTGACATTCAGGATGTAGGAGTTCGTTTTTACACGTATATTTCAACGCTACATTATGTAATGGAAGCCTGCGCCGAAGCAAACATTCCCCTTTTAATTTTAGATCGCCCAAACCCTAATGCTCATTATATAGACGGACCTACATTAGAAATGAAACATACAAGTTTTGTAGGAATGCATCCTGTTCCGGTTGTTTACGGAATGACCATTGGTGAGTATGGTAAAATGATTAACGGTGAAAAATGGTTAAAAGACGGGATTCAATGTGATTTAACAGTTATTCCTATTGAAAACTACACCCATCAAACTAGTTATAGTTTGCCCGTTAAACCATCACCCAATTTACCTAATGATCAATCAATTAATTTATATCCTAGCTTGTGTTTTTTTGAAGGAACAAATGTATCGGTAGGTAGAGGAACCTCTCAACAATTTCAGGTAGTTGGTAGTCCTTTTCACCGATTAAAAAGACATGCGTATAATTTTACACCACAACCCAATGAAGGAGCTAAAAACCCAAAACATCTTAACAAAGTATGTTATGGTTATGATTTAAGTGAAGAATCACATCTTTCAAAAATTGAGTTAAAATGGTTGCTTGATTTTTACCACGGGCATAAAAACTTTTCTAAAGAAAAAGAATTCTTTAATCCGTTTTTTACCAAACTGGCAGGTACTGAAAAATTACAACTACAAATAGAAAAAGAGCTCTCTGAAGAAGCCATTAGAAAAAGTTGGGAAGCAGATCTTGCTAATTTCAAAAAAATAAGAAGCAAGTATTTAATCTATCCATAAAATACCCCCCCGAATTAAACATTTAATTCGGGGGTTTATTTTACTTGCTGTATATGTTTACTTTTTCGCTAAATTCTGTAGTAACGAAACTACAACATACAGTAATATAATCATTGGTATCGCCATAACTTTGAAGAAAACCAATAACGCTATAGAAGTGATTAAAAACACGTACTTAACTATATTCTTTTTAAATGAATAGTCTTTAAACTTTAATGAAAATAAAGGCACTTCTGCATTCATTAAAAAACTTAATACTATAATAATTGCTATTAAAAAGTAACTATTTTGAATCAAGCTACTAAAAAACTGGTTTTGAGCATACTCATTAATCAGCGGTAATGAAACAACAAACAAACTCATTGCCGGTGTTGGTAACCCAATAAAGCTATCACTTTGTCTTTCATCAATATTAAACTTAGCTAAACGATAACCGGCAGCCAACGTTAGTATTAATCCTACATACGGTAAATTACTTCCCGACCTTCCATATTCATCAACCCCAAAATACCCTACAGCATCAATATCAATAGCATTTACTAGTAGTTGTAACATAACAATTCCCGGTACAACACCACTTGTTACCATATCTGCCAAAGAGTCTAACTGTTTTCCTAGCTCTCCTTGCACTTTTAACAATCGTGCAGCAAAGCCATCTAAAAAATCCAAACCAATTCCTACCATTACCATAATGGCAGTTCCAAAAAAATCTCCTTTAACGGCTAAAATAGCAGCTATTGTTCCGCATAATAAGTTTCCAAGTGTAATTAAGTTCGGAATGTATTTTTTAATATTCATAGTATTATAGAATTTACAGCGAAAATAATAAATCATTTTGTCAGTTTTACTATTTCGTGTTTTTTTATCATATTTGTATAAATAGCTATATCATGCCAATACTAGAAAACACTTTTACTCCTTCATTCCCCTTTAATATTGGGCATTTTAATACTATTTACAGACCTTTGTTTGTAAAAGATACGATTAATTACCAAAGAAAAAGAATTACTACTTGGGATCATGATTTTTTAGATTTAGACTTCTCTTTCACCGGATCTACATCAATAGTTGTCTTGATTCACGGGCTGGAAGGAAGCTCACAATCAAGCTACATGGTTACCACTTCTAAAAAACTTAACGACGAAGGTTTTGATACCGTTTGCATGAATTTAAGAGGCTGTAGCGGAGAAGATAATTTGTTATTGGGTACTTATCACAGCGGAAAAACGGATGATGTTGATTTTGTAATCAATCACTTAAATAATCAATACAATTACCAAAATATTATTATTGTAGGGTTCAGTTTAGGAGGTAATTTAACGCTTAAATATTTAGGCGAATATAACAATATACCCAGCTTAGTTAAGGGAGCAGTTGCAGTTTCTGTTCCTATTGATTTAACTACTTCTCAAGCTGAACTATGCAAGCTGAAAAATAAAATTTACTTAACTGAGTTTTTAAAAACCATGAAAACGAAACTTTTACAAAAAGCTGAAAAGTTTCCGGAGTTTCAGTTGGATAAAAAATTACTGCTTAAAGCTACTCGATTCAGACATATTGAAAAGCAATATACAGTACCCGTTTTTGGCTTTGAAAGCTCTGAAGATTATTGGATAAAAGCCAGTTCTAAGCCTTACATTCCCAACATAAAACACACTACTTTATTAATCAATGCCTTAGACGATAGTTTTTTATCTAAAGAGTGTTATCCATATGATGAGGCCCAAAACATTGCTAACTTTTATCTGTTAACTCCTGATTATGGCGGACATGTAGGTTTCTTATCGTCTTTTTCAAATGCTGAAAATACATGGCTTGAAGAAAAGATTATTCATTTTATAAAAGATAAAGTCGAGCTTTGCTAAAAGTCTGACAGCAATAACTTGTTAAAATAATAGTTATGTTCATTGTATTTTAGATATTTGTACATCAATCAGCTTTTACTATTGAAAACACGTCTTTTATTTATTATTACCCTGCTATCTGTTAATTTACAAGCTCAGTTTAGAAATTACTCTAACGAATTTCTAAATATTGGGGTTGATGCCGCTGCTTTAGGAATGAGTAAATCTGTGGTGGCTACCAGTAAAGATGTAAATTCTATTTATTGGAACCCGGCCGGACTAACGGCTGTTGAAGATTATCAAGGTTCGTTAATGCACGCCTCATATTTTGCAGGAATTGCCAGTTATAATTTTGCCGGTTTTGCTATGCCTGTTGACCAAAAGAGTGCTTTAGGCTTAGCCATTATTCGATTTGGTGTTGATGATATTTTGAATACCACTGAATTAATTGATAGCGATGGAAATATTGACTATAATAGAATTAGTTTATTTTCTGCTGCCGATTATGCTTTCAACATCGGATATGCCAGAAAAATGATTTTAGATGGTTTTCAGTTTGGAGTTAATGCTAAAATTGTACGCAGAATTATTGGTGATTTTGCTTCTTCTTGGGGATTTGGTTTAGATGCCGGAATTCAGTTTGAAAGAAATAATTGGAAATTCGGATTAATGGTACGTGATATAACCACTACTTTTAACACTTGGGCTATTAATGAGGTAGAATTTGAAAAAATTAAAAATGCGATTCCCGGACAAAATCAGGAACTTCCGGAAACTACAGAAATTACCAAGCCTAAAGTTCAACTAGGAGTTGCCAGAGCATTTAATATTAATCGCTCATTTACGGTACTTGCTGAAGTGGATTTGAACATGCGTTTTGCTAAAACTAACGATATTATTGCCTCAGACTTTGTAAGTATTGATCCTTCTGTCGGATTGCAACTCGATTTTGAAAAAATGGCTTTTCTACGTGTAGGTGTGGGTAATATTCAACGTACCACAGAATTTGACGGTAGCAAATCTACCTCTGTACAACCTAATTTTGGTGTTGGTTTTAGTTATAGAGGAATTCAAATAGATTATGCATTAACCAACATAGGAAGCGTAGGAAATGCACTGTATTCTAATATTTTTTCTGTTAAATTTGACTATCGTTTCTTTAGACAATAACTATGATAAAAAAATATCTTTTTACGTTGCTGTTAAGTACTTTTTATTCAATAGCTATTTTAGCTCAAAATGTACAGCTCTCAACATATTCTAAGATAAGCGTTATTACTTACGGCCCGGGAAATGCCTTATATGAAAAATTTGGTCATACAGCTATTAGAATTCAAGACCCTGTGGTACAAATGGACTTGATCTACAATTATGGGATTTTTGATTTTTCTGAAGCTAATTTTTATGTAAACTTTACCAAAGGGTTTATGAAATACAAATTAGCCCGTTACTCTTTCCCTCCTTCTCTTAGGATGTACAATGAAGATTACAGATGGGTAAAAGAACAAGTTTTAAATTTAACAGAAACCCAACGAAATACCTTTTTCTATTATTTAGAAAACAATGCACTTCCCGAAAATGCCAGTTATTTTTACGATCCGTTTTTTAATAATTGCTCTAGCAAACCCAGAGATATTATTAAAGACATTTTAGGAGATTCTGTAGTATTTAAAAGTGATTTTATTAAGGAAAAGCAATCGATTCGACAGTTAATGAATAAAGAAATTCATCCTAACACTTGGGGAAGCTTAGGTATTAATATTGCTTTAGGTAATAGACTTGATCAAATAGCCTCTCCAAACGAATATATGTTTTTACCGGATTATGTTTTTTATACGTTAGCCGATTCTAAAATCATTGTGAACGGGAAAGAAGAAAATTTGGTGTTAAAAACCAATACCTTACTGGAATATCCTGAAAAGAAACCTACCTCAGACGTTATAAGTCCTCTACTTGTATTTTGTATATTCTTACTTATAGGTAGTTATCTTACTTATAAAGATTACAAACGTCATTTCAGAGCGCGATGGTTAGATACTTTGCTATTTAGTGTAACCGGAATTTTTGGGGTACTTATTGTTTTTCTTTGGTTTTTTACCAACCATTCTACTGCGCCAAACAATTTTAACTTTTTATGGGCCTTTGCTCCTAACCTGCTACTGGTTTTTCTTGTGCATAAAAAAAATCCACCGAAGTGGATGTATACTTATGTTCAATTTTTGTTAGTTTTATTAGCACTAATCCCTTTTATTTGGTTGTTTAAAGTTCAATTATTCCCTTATACACTCGTTCCTTTTTATGTTCTATTAGGAGTGCGTTATAGGTATTTGTTAAGAACTATAAAAAGCTCTGAATAGCCAACTCATAACTTTGTAAACCAAACCCGGTAATAATACCCTTTACATTAGGTGCTAAAAAACTTTTATGTCTAAACGTTTCTCTGGCATATACATTAGAAATGTGTACTTCAACTACAGGAGTTTCAATAGCTTTAATAGCATCTGCTATAGCAACTGAGGTATGTGTATAAGCAGCTGCATTTAACACAATACCATCATAGGTAAACCCTACTTCGTGTAATTTATCAATAATTTCTCCTTCAATATTTGATTGGTAATAGCTCAAAGTTACCGTTGTAAACTTTTCTTTTAACTCATTAAAATAACTTTCAAAGCTATGATTACCATATACGGTAGGCTCTCTTTTTCCTAATAAATTTAAATTGGGACCGTTTATTACTAGTATTTTTTTCATTGTTTGTTTAATAAAAAGTAAAGTTAGGAATTGTTTTGAAGTACTCATACGTTTTTTAATTTTTTATAAATTTTCTTCGTCTGCATTTCTTTATTTTTATTTCCAAGCTCAAAAACCTATGCTCTGTATGTATAGCCTTATGCTATTATAGGTAAAAATTAATAATACATACCCCAATAGTTTGCATTAAACATACCGTATAATAGAACTTTATACATTAAATTGTATTAGGCATGCTGCTGGATGGAACTGTATACATTAAATTGCATCAGACATGCTGCAAGATGGAATTGTATACATTAAATTGCATCAGGCATACTGCAGGATAGAATTGCATACATTAAATTGCATCAGACATGCTGCAGGATGAAATTGTATACATCAAATTGTATTAGGCATGCTGCAGGATAGAATTGTATATGCTCAAGTGTATATTTTATAAATAATGCGAATTTATACACTTCTATAAATAAAAAAACCGTTGAAAATCAACGGTTTTAATGCTTATACATTATAAAATTATCTTCTGCTATAGTTAGGTGCTTCTTTAGTAATAGCAACATCATGCGGATGACTTTCATTGATACCTGAAGCTGTAATTCGAACAAACTTACCTGTATTTTTCAAGGTTTCTACATCTTTAGCTCCACAATACCCCATTCCGGCACGTAACCCTCCGATGAACTGATGAATACTTTCTACTAACTCACCTTTATAAGGAACTCTACCTACAATTCCTTCCGGAACTAACTTCTTAATGTCATCTTCAACATCTTGGAAATAACGGTCTTTAGATCCTTGTTTCATAGCTTCTACAGACCCCATTCCTCTATATGACTTAAATTTTCTTCCTTCATAAATAATGGTTTCACCCGGTGATTCTTTAGTTCCGGCTAATAACGAACCTAACATTACACAATCTGCTCCGGCTGCTACTGCTTTAGGAATATCTCCTGTGTAACGAATTCCTCCATCTGCAATCACCGGTACTCCGGAACCTTTAATGGCCGCAGCAACTTCTAATACTGCTGAAAATTGTGGAAAACCTACTCCGGCAACTACACGTGTAGTACAAATAGATCCCGGTCCTATTCCTACTTTTACAGCATCAGCTCCGGCTTCTACTAAATATTTAGCAGCTTCAGGAGTGGCAATATTTCCAACTACAACATCTAACTCAGGAAATCTTTCTTTTACTTTTTTAAGAACAGTTACTACCCCTTTAGTATGTCCGTGAGCCGTATCAATAATTACCGCGTCTACTCCTGCATTTACAAGGGCTTCAGCTCTTTCAACAACATCACCGGTAACCCCTAATGCTGCTGCCACACGTAATCTACCGTACTTATCTTTATTAGCAATAGGTTTTAAGGTTAATTTAGTAATATCTCTAAACGTAATAAGCCCTACCAATTTATCATCTTTATTGATTACCGGTAGTTTTTCAATTTTATTTTCTTGTAAAATAACTTCTGCGTCTTTTAAAGAAGTTCCTTCTGCTACAGTGATTAAGTTTTCTGAAGTCATCACTTCAACAATAGGACGCTCATTATTTTTTTCAAAACGTAAATCTCTGTTAGTTACAATTCCCATTAGCTTATCATTCTCATCTACTACAGGAATCCCACCTATTTTATGATCACGCATAGCTATTTTTGCATCGTATACTATAGCAGTAAGTGGTAATGTAATAGGATCTATTATCATTCCGCTTTCTGCTCTTTTTACTTTTCTCACCTCTTGAGCTTGCTCTTCAATTGTCATGTTTTTATGCAAAACACCAATACCTCCTTCTCTTGCAATAGCTATCGCCATATCCGATTCAGTAACAGTATCCATTGCCGCAGACACAATAGGAATGTTGATTGTAATATTTCTGGTAAATTTTGTTTGAATATTTACTTCTCTGGGAAGTACTTCCGAATATGCAGGAACTAGTAAAACATCATCATATGTTAAGCCTTCTCCTACAAATTTTGATTGGTGAGCATTCATATATGTAATCAATTTACTCTTAGGCAGAGTGTTTAGTTGTTAAAAATTAATTACGTGCAAATATAGCATAATTATTTGTATTATGAACTTTAAGTTTAAGTTAAGGTTAAGCCATACTACTTAGTTAAAATAAATCTAAATAAAAATTGCATCTTTTGTAAAAAGTAGTTTCATTTGCATTTTAATTAAATTAAATCTAAATAAAAATGAATAAAACATTTGCCCTATCCTTATTAGCTACCCTAATGTTGATAAGCTGTTCAGATGATGAGGTAAGTAACACCCCTACTAACGAACTTGAAGTAGCTAAAAGTAAATTTGTTAATAACTACGTTGCTATAGTTGAAGCTAGTTATAATGATGCTTTAAGCAAATCTGAAGAGTTAAAAACCGCTGTAAATGCTTTTGTTGCCGCACCTGATGCTGCAAAGTTAGAAGAAGCTAAGAAAGCTTGGTTGGCTGCCCGTGAGCCTTATGGTCAAACAGAAGCTTTTCGCTTTTATAACGGTCCTATAGATGGTGATAATGGCGAACCGGAAGGCTATATTAATGCTTGGCCTTTAGACGAAGCTTTAATTGATTATGTGGCTACCGGTACCGGAGGACAACAAACTTCTGATGACCGACAAAATATAGTGAACAACACTGCTAAATATCCTACGCTTACTAAAGAAGTACTACGAAATATTTCAGGATATAACGATAACGAATCAAATGTTACCATGGGATATCATGCGATAGAGTTTTTATTATGGGGACAAGATAATACCGCTCCTTCAGAAAAAAAAGCAGGTCAAAGAGCTTATACAGATTATACTACTGCGGCAAATGCTGATAGAAGAAAGCAATATTTACAACTGGCTACTGAAATTTTAGTGGAAGATTTAGCTTCTGTTGCTAATCAATGGAAATCAGGTGCTACCTATCGAAAAGAATTTCTTGCTTTAGCCAGCAATGAGGCTATTGATAAAATTTTAACCGGTGCTGCCAAACTAAGTAAAGGAGAATTAGCCGGAGAAAGAATGACTGTAGCTGTAAAAAATCAAAATCAGGAAGATGAACATTCTTGTTTTTCTGACAACACGCATAGAGATATTTACTTAAATGCACAGTCTATCAATAACATTATTAACGGAACGTATAAAAAAGTAGATGGTTCTACTATCTCTGGTACTTCGTTATTAGATGTTTTAGCTTTAGTAAGTACCTCTGAAAGTGCTACTTTAAAAAGTACTTCCGGTACAGTTATGACTAAAGTTAGTGTTATTTCAAACGCACAGTTTTTCGATTATCAAATACTGGGTGAAACTATTGATAATACACAAAAACCTATTATGTCTGCAGTATCATCACTGGAAAAACAAGGTGACGAATTAGCACAAGCCGGAAAGTCGATAACCGGAAAAAATATAGATCCGTCTGTATAAAAATTTTATGTAACAATAATTTAAGCCAAACCAAAACTTTATTGTTTTTTGGTTTGGTTTTTCAGTACTAAAAACTAACAAATTGAATAAGATATTTTTTTGTTTTACGCTTGTCTTTTTTCTTGTTGCCTGTAATAAAAAAGAAGAATACATTCCTATTTATCATTATGAAGAAGGTGAAGAGTTATCTGCAGGAAAATTAACCACTACTATTTTAGGTGCTAATGCTTTTGATCAACAAGTTCCTAATTTATCAACAGCACACAGCCGATTGTTTTTTGTTGGAAATTCTTTATTCCGTCAAAATTGGGTAAGTGCTCCTGCTTCAACAACAGCAAGAGATGGTTTGGGACCTACATTTAATGCGCGTTCATGTAGTGCCTGTCATAACCGAGACGGAAGAGGAAAACCTTTAGAAGAAGGTCAGGAATTTTCTAACGGCTTTTTAATGAGAATCAGCACGCAAGGTGTTGGCATACATGGTGGCCCAAATCCGGTGCCTGAATATGGAGATCAAATACAAGAACACGCCAACTTAGGTATTCCTTATGAAGCTAAAGTTACGGTACGATTTGAAACGTTTACCGGTACTTTTGCTGACGGAGAGTCTTACGAACTTCGTAAACCTATTTATACCATACAAGATGAGCAATTTGGTTCTTTACAAGGAGTTTTAACTTCTCCAAGAGTTGGGCAACAAGTAATAGGACTTGGTCTTATTGATGCTATAAGCAACGAAGATTTATTAGCTAATGAGGACGAAACCGATAAGAATAACGATGGAATTTCAGGAAGAGCAAATTATGTTTGGAATGTAGTAACACAACAAACCGAGTTAGGAAGGTTTGGATGGAAAGCCAATCAACCTAATTTAAAACAGCAGGTAGCAGGAGCTTTTAGCGGTGATATGGGTCTTACAACCTCTTTATTTCCAAATCAAAACTGCCCTTCACCACAACAAGATTGTCAAAACTCTGTAAATGGGGGTACTCCTGAGGTAACCGATGAATCTCTTAATGATATTATGATTTATTCTACGTCATTATCAGTACCTATCCGAAGAAACTATAAAGAGGAAAATGTATTAAAAGGTAAGCAATTGTTTAACGATTTAAAATGTGCCAGCTGCCATATAGAAACTTTTACCACTTCTACTACTTATCCTTTTAATCCTACCCTGCAAAATATTACTGTTAGGCCTTATTCTGACTTTTTACTTCATGACATGGGTGAGGACTTGGCAGATAACAGACCTGATTTTAAAGCTACCGGTAAAGAATGGAGAACTCAACCTTTATGGGGTATTGGTTTAATACACGAAGTAAACGGACATACTTTTTTATTACATGATGGTAGAGCCAGAACGGTAGAAGAAGCGATTTTATGGCATGGTGGTGAAGCTGAAAAAAGTAAAGAAGCTTACAAACAACTTAAAAAAGAAGAAAGAACAGCTGTTTTAGCATTTATAAACTCATTATAAGAATATGAAAAAAATAATTACGTCTATTACGGCTGCCTTGCTTTTGGCAGCTTGTAGTAATCATACAGATACTGAACCTCCGTACGATGTTAAACAACTTCGTTCAGATGTAATTAATACTCTTGAAAAAAATACGACTCAGGCTTTTTCTGAAAGTATAAATGACCTACATAGTACCATAGTTCAACTATCTAGTTCAGTTACCAAGAAAAATTTAGACTTGGTAAAAACAGCGTGGAAAACCGCTGCAAAAAATTACTCTTCAATTGAAGTGTTTAATTTTGGTGAGATTAAAAGCACTAATATTCAGACTGCTTTTTACAGTTGGGGAGCTAATGAAACGGCTATTGAAGATTATATTAGTTCTAGCAATAGTATTACAGAGGAGGCTATTAATAATTTACCTACAAATAGCAGAGGCTTAAGTGCTATAGAATATTTAGTATTTGAAAGTACTGAGGAAGCTACTCTACAAAGCTTTACCAACCCGAGAAGAGTTGATTATTTAGTGTCTCTTGCTAAAAACCTGGTTTCTAAAGCAGCTACCTATACTTCACTATGGGAAAATTACAGAAACTCTTTTATTGAAAATGAGGCAACCGGAGTAAACGGAAGTATTAACCAAGTAGTTAATCAATTATACGCTTTGCTAGAGGATGTTAAAAGCTTTAAAATTGGGCAACCTGCAGCCATTGAAAAAATAGTGACAGCTGATGCTTCCTTATTACAAGCGGAAAAAAGTAGCTATTCATTAGTGCTTATCCAAAAGAATATAAAAAGTATTGAGCATCTATATTTTGGGTTGGATAATGGATTGGATGATTATATCTTCTCAATAACCAAAAACAATGAATTGAATCAGGAAATACGAAAAGAAATAAAGGCTATTAAAGAACGTATTAGTGATTTTAAAATAGTTCCTTTAAAAGAAGCTATTTATAACCAAAACGAACAAGTTAAAGACTTGTACAGTCATATACGAAACCTCTTAATTTTAATTAAGGTCGATGTTTCTAATAGTTTATCCGTAACAATTACTGTTACAGACAATGATGGTGATTAAAAACAAAAAACTCGGTTATATAACCGAGTTTTTTGTTTTTCTTATATTTTTTTCTTCTACTAAAACTTAATTTCTAAAGTTACATAGTACGTTCTGGGTGCTGAAGGTATAATACCCGGTCCAGGATATCCGGTAGCTCTTCTGGTAAAATAATGAGTATTTAATACGTTATTAGCTCCGGCTTCTAACTTAAATATTTTGTATTTATACGAGGCTGATATATCTAAAATATCATAGCTAGGAATCATTCCGTTTACTCCGCTTAAACTTGGTTCTTTAGAGTTTGAAGCGTCTGTAAATTGCTCTGATAAATAGGTATATTGAATGCTTGAAGAAAAGTTATCATATCCAAACCTTACACCTGTTTTTAAGTTCAAATCCGGCACAAACTCTACGCGATTATTTTTAACTCCCGGTATTTCAGATCTGGTATATTTAGAGGTAATAAAAGATGCATTTACAAAGTAGTTTAAACTATAATCAGCAGAAAAATCAAACAACTTTTGCAAATTAAAATCAAGCAAACTTTCAACGCCTAAAATTCTGGCATCTCCTACATTTCTTCTTTCTTGAATAACTCTTCCATCCGGTAAGTCTTTTTGTACTAAACCTATTCTTCGGTTATAAAACAGTCCAAAAACCCCCACATCATACGATAGTAATCGGTGTATGTTTCCTCTGGCTCCTAAATCTGCTGTAAAACCTTTCTCATCTCCTAAATCGTCTGCAATTTGAAAGGAAGGATTCACAATGTTTAAATCTGAAAACGTAACCGAACGGTAGTTTTGTGATACATTACCATAAATTTCTAACGACGTATTGGGTTTATAACTAGTACCTAAACCTAATAAAACAAATGATCTAGTATTGTCATCTTTACTGGTTATAGTTTCACTAAAAATAACGTTCCCTGCCCCGTCAAGGTTGATGTTTTTATAAAACCCATCACTCTCCGTCTTAATATATTCAAGTCTAAACCCCGGGGTTATTGATAATTGATCATTTAAATAGAATATATTTTCACCAAAAACCGCCATATTTAAGTTCGGGTTTTTATAGTTTGATTGATTAGTATAGTTAGGGTATTGTGATAATGCCGATGAAAAATTAGCATCACTCCCGTTAGTTCCGGGTCCTTGAATAGATGTGTTATTAGCTTTATAAAACTTACCGCCTAGTAAGAACGTTGCTTTTTTTCCAAACAAATTATACGTGCTTAATACTCTTGCTTCAAAACCAAAATTTTTAAAATCGCCTGTAATTAAGTCTCTTTCTTCTCCTGAATCTTCCTGACTTACTCTATTGGTTCTAAACCCTAAAGCTTTACGCTTAGCATCTAATCCAAAAAAGTTAAATGTAAAATTTGTGTTTTCAGAAAAACGATGTGAAAACTTTACATTGTATAATAACCAGTCAATCTCAAACCAGTTTCGGGCACGATTACTTTGGTACGGATTTTCATAAAACATAGCGTCTGTTAATCCTCCTGCCTGTTGTGCTAAATAGTTTAAATACGTTAGCTCTGCTTCTATTTTAGTTTCTGATGAAAATTCATAACCTACATGAAAAAAAGCATTTTTGGACTCAAATTCAGAGTTGGGTCTAAAACCATCTCCTCTTTTATAATTGTAATAGCCCAAATAACTCCACTTATTTTTGGTACCACTTACGCTTGTAAAATTAGTAAACAGGGCATTGCTGCCTACCGTATTTCTTGTTACAATTTCTAATGTTTTATTAGGATTTGGCTTTTTTAATACAAAATTTACCAATCCTCCAAATTGGGTTCCGTATTGTAAAGAAGCGGCTCCTCTTACGATTTGAATTTCATCAATAGCTTCTGCCGGTGGTGAGTAATAACTTTCCGGATACCCTAAAACATCTGCACTAATATCATACCCGTTTTGTCTTGTATTAAAGTTTGATGTTCTGTTTGGATCTAATCCTCTTCCTCCGATATTTAACTGTAAGCCGGCATCATCATTTTCAAAAATATTTAACCCAACTACCTGACTGTATATTTGACGGGCATTGTTAGAGGCTAAATTAGCTGTTGCTTGATTAACCAACACTACTTCTGTTTTTTTACCAGCATAAATAGCTGTTTGCTCAACATCTTTTAATCGGGCTAATTCAAAAACTTTTTTCTTTTGTGATTGAATAACAATTTCTGTTAATTCTTCTGTGAATGAATGCAGTACTACGTTTAATTTATTTTCTCCTTCTTGTAACGTAATCTTCTTTTCCTGTAGTTGAAAATTATCTACATAAAATAACAGATTGATTTCTTTTTTAGCGGTAGTAAAAGAATATTTTCCTTCTGCATTAGTTTGCGTTAGTAATCCACCCGTATTATCGTAAATTTCTACTTTATTTAATGCTTTTTTATTTTCAGAAGTAATACTACCCGATACTTTATATTGTGAAAATACTGAAGTAGTTAGTATTAGTAAAAGCAAACAAAGTCTATAGCTTTTTATTTTCATTGTGTAAGAATTATATCAACTTAATATTTAGAGGGTTTATATAAAAAAACTGTCTGCAGGAACAGACAGTTTATGATTTTGTTTTATAGAAGCCTAATCTCCGTCAGCATCTACATAATCTACATTAACATTAAAGGCTTGCAGCATGCTTACTTTTAATAAAACAACTACTTTTTGAAGTTCATCGTAAGCTTTCGTCATTTTAGCATTATCTGTTTGTATTTGCTGATAAAAGTTGGCATCTAAACCTTCTAATTCTGTTGTAGCTGTGGCTAATTGATTGTTAATTTTTACGGCTAAATCACTTTTATTTAACGCTTCTAAATAAGCTTTAAAACCAGTACCTGTAGCTCCGGTGCCATAATGAGTACCGTTAAACAAATTTTTCATAGACTTTAGTGCTTCTAAAGTCAACTCTTTTGAAATTGTTTTCTTATAAAAAGCTTCTACTTTTTCAGGTAAAACACTACCCCCAGAAAAGTTACCCGCAGGAATTCCTATTTTTTCTGCTCTTAATCTTCTTTCATAAAAATAAATGTAGTCATTCACAAATTTGTTGAATGAACTTGTAGCTGTATTTCCGGTACTTTTTACAAATGCATCTCTATAACCACTTTCCCAGTTGTTAATAATTTGTTTAGTTACCTCATTCATTTTAGCTACAACCTCTGAAACATACTTTTTATAACCTGCCGCATTTGCATTGGTGGTATATTTTTCCAATATTTCTGTTTCGTTATTTCCTACACCGTAAAACAAATAATCTAAAGCCGGAAATCCTTGCGCATCATGATTATTCGGATGATTTAAATCGTAAGTACCGTTTGTAATATTAGCTTCAACATCTGCTGAGGTTAAAGGGTAAATATTAAAAAAGTTAGTAAACTCCAACTCTTCTGCTTTACCTATATTGAACATTGCTACCTGTTGCCAAGCTTTGTAAGCTTCATTCCATGCAGTTCTTGCTTCATTTAAAGTTGCCGTTTCCGGTGTATTGGTAAACCCGATTGTTTTTTCTTTTAAAACTGTTAGTTTATTTTCAAAGTTTTTAAATGCCGGAATTAATATATTATCTGCTACGTTAACTAATATTTTACTTCTATCAAAGTTATCATCAGTTGTGTTACCGGATGTGTCAGAATTTGAACTACAAGCACCTACTAATACCGTTAACATCAGTATAAACAAAGTTCTTTTCATTTTTTTGTTATTTCTATTTATTCTAAATAAATTTTTGCAAATATAAAAAAAGTAGCCGAAAATCAGCTACTTTTTGGTGTGTTTTAAAATCAACAAATCGTTTTATTTTACTTGGTTAACAGTAAATCCGAATGCTGTTGCTATCTTCGTTGAAATATTGTCTAAATCCGCTTCTTTCACATCCCAAAAACCATTACCATTCTCTAATGTATCTAAGAATCCTTTAATATCTGTTGTTGATAAATACGGTGTTCCTTGTGGGTTTTGTGAAAAACGTAAAGAATAAATAAATCCGTATCCTTCAGATAAACTATGGAACATTGATGCTTTATCTGCAGAAGTAACTAAATCTTTACCTTTTTGTATATAAAATACACCTCTAATGGCAATAACTTTTGATATTGCTTCTTTTATAATAGCTATTTGTTTATCTCTTAATTGATAGTCTTTTGCTACAATAGCTGCTCTACCTAATTTAAACGCTTCAAAAATATCTTTTGCAATACCTTTAAAATCTGCATCTTCATCTACTTTAAGTACATATTCGCTTAAAAAAGGATCAACATCAAGAGTTGGTGATGCAGGGTCAGCTTCATTTCCATATAAATACCCGTATGCTTCATCCCATTTGTGCTCCATTTCAGTATAGTTTTTACCATCGCTTAAAACATCCGCATCATTATTTTTTCTATTGATGTTATTCACTCCGTCTAAAACTGTTGTGCTTAAATAATTATTTAGCATTTGATCCATCATTAAAGCTCCGATTAACGATTTTGCTAATGCTTGGTTATATTCTAATCCTTTAGCATTTACATAACGAGTAGTTCCTCCTCCGGCTTGCTGAATTTTTCCGGCTGTTCCGGCTACAGCATCTACATTCCAGTTTGGAAATACTTCGCTTACTTGCTTTGCTATATAACCATCTAACGTAGCTTTAATTTCATTAGCTTCTGTTGAGTTTTGATTAAAATAGTCATACGATGCAGCAACTTTACTACGAACATTTTTATCAGATCCGTCTAAAATAGGATCGTTAAAATAAGTATGAGTAGTTAATTTTCTTGCAAACATAGAATCTAACTCAACTTCTGTTTTTGAGTTGTCTTTCATAGCTGTAATTAACTTTTCAGCCATTTTAATTCTAATCGTTTGTCCGGTAAAACTTACTGTTGAATTACCTCCTCTTTCAAAAGTATAAGTTGCAGGAGCTTCAACCGTTGGTTCCACATTTTCATTATCGTCAGAACATGAAGTGAATAATATTGCTGAAACAGCTAACATGGATAATACAACCCTTTTCATTTTTATTTAGATTTAGTTTTAATAAATTTCATTGCAAATGTAATCAAGTATAATACATTTACAAATTTTATCTGGATTTATTTTAAATAAAGATTACCTTTATATTTATTTCCTCATACATATTACATCCTTATTTGTTTTTACAAGCTGATTTAAAATAGATTACAACTAAAACCATATTTTGTTTAAATACTCAACATCAATATAAAAACCTCTAATTTCATAATTTAAATACTTACACTTAGCTACTATTTTAGTACGCAGAAGGAAAAAATTATGCATTAAAACTCTTATATTAATAGCTTTAAAAACCAAGCTAACTAACTTAAAACTATGGAAACAACTGACAATCAAAAAACTACTACCTCGAATCCTAATGGAATTTCCGGAGAGGTTATTAATGAATTAAGCCAAGAAATTAACAACATGTTATCGTATGCTGTTTATAATGGTATTATAATTAATACAGAAGTAAATGGCTTAATCCAAAACAGTAGTGTAGATGATTTAATAAATGCTCATAATTTATTAGCCAAAAATGTTGCTCCGGCTACGCCAAAATCTATTGAGTATACCAAACAACTAAGAGATGGTGAAAAAGGTAGATCTATATTTAATAAACTACCTTTAGTAAGAAATTTAATCTTACTTGCTGTTATCTTTTTAATTCTTTTTATCATTACCGGTTTGTCACCTAAGGTTAATAATCATTCTTTAAGTGAAGGTATTTTAAATAATAATGGCCTTTCACTACTATTAAATCTAACATTTCTTTCTTCTGTTTCAGGATTAGGGGTTTTGTTTTATTTATTAAAAAAAGTAACTGATTCTATTCAAAATTGCACTTTGGTTGAGGAAGAGTTTATTTCTTATACTGCACAAATTTTACTCGGAATTATTGCAGGGTTAATTATGTCGGAAATTATTTCTTTTTATTCTAGTAATCCACAAGATATTAATTTATTTAGCAAAAGCGTTTTGGCTTTAATTGGAGGTTTTTCTTCTGATGCTATTTTTAGTGTTTTACAAGGAATTATAGACAGAGTTAAATCGTTTTTTACAACGCCAATTATCAAATAATAAAAATATTTTTAGGGGAATGGGTAGGTACAAATAAAACTAACACTTCTATTTACAAGAGTTTTCTCTACGGTTTTAAATAGTATCTACCCTTATTTTTAATAAAATAATACAAAATGAAATTTATAAAACTTTTTTTTCTTTGCATGTTAACAAGTGCTTGTGTAACCATACCAAAATCTACAAATATCCTAACACAGCAAATGGCTGAAGAAACTAACAATATGCATAATTTAAATATTAGCTTAGTTCAACAGCTTTTTAATGAACGAAAACAGCGCTTAAATACATTTATAACCAATAAGTATACGCCTAGTTTAATTGAAAGATATAAAAAGCTACTACCCGATACCATAAATTATAAAAAAGAATTAGGTAATATTATTACAAGTATAATTCCCGTTATTGAAGCAAAAAAAGATTCATTAAATACTATATTGGACAATCAGGAAAAACAAATTATTTCACAATTAAACACTAACTATCAAAAGTTTACAAGAGCTTCAAACTCTCTTCAAAATTTAATAAGTTCTGCTACTAAAGTAAATGACTCGGAAGAAAATATTATTCAATCTGTTGATAATATTACTCACAATAAATTTAATCTAAATGCAATAGAAAATGAATTAGATAGTCTTTTAGGCAAAACTTCTAATATATTTAACAAACTAAAACCTTTTGAAAAATCATTAAAATAAAAAATATGGGTGCAATAGATTGGGATCAAATAGCAAATGAAGCTGCAAAACAAACCGATGCTGAATTTAATTCACAACTTGCTAGTTTAACTAGCTTAAATCTTTCAGATGTTGACGCTTTTATTAAGCAAAGTAACATAACAAATGCTAACGCTATTAAGGTGCTTAAAATAATAGATGATGCAACCATTAGTAACAACAGTAAAGCTTTAGCTATAAATTCTGTTAAAAACGGAATTAATTTTCTAGTTCAATTAGCTACAAAAGTAATATAGTTATACAATCTGATTTATAGAAAAAAAAGGTCACTAATTTATAGTGACCTTTTTTGTGTTATTGTCCCGTCCTAAAATAAGTTGACACAAATTAGACTTATTTTATGAATACGAGTCCACACAAGAAAAAGCGCACACAATGTGATTACAA